>NZ_JARGEK010000816.1 GCF_029211165.1 Roseisolibacter sp. H3M3-2 | reverse complement strand
GGAAGCAGCCCAGTAGTAGGTTGAGGCCGTTGAGCACCGCCGCCGCAAGGAATGGTGCATGCAAGGAGATGGCGCCCAACAGTCCCCCGGCCACGGGGCCTGCCACCATACCCACGCCGAAACAAGCGCTCATGAGCCCGAAGTGGCGAGCCCGATCTTCCCCATCGGTGATGTCGGCGATATAGGCGCCAGCAACCGCACCTGTGGCGCCGGTGATGCCGGCCACGATGCGTCCGGCGTAGAGGATCGAGATCTCGATCCCGCGAAATTAATACGACTCACTATAGGGGAATTGTGAGCGGATAACAATTCCCCTCTAGAAATAATTTTGTTTAACTTTAAGAAGGAGATATACCATGGGCAGCAGCCATCATCATCATCATCACAGCAGCGGCCTGGTGCCGCGCGGCAGCCATATGGCTAGCATGACTGGTGGACAGCAAATGGGTCGCGGATCCAACGATTACCTGCAGCGCAACGCGATCCGCGAGGACCTCGAAAGCTACCT
>NZ_JARGEK010000815.1 GCF_029211165.1 Roseisolibacter sp. H3M3-2 | reverse complement strand
AGGAGAAGCGGGCGGGCAGCGGCGGGTCGGGAAGGCTGGCGCATGGGTCAGCCCTCCCGGGTTCAGCGCCGGCGCTCAGCCCAGCCGCAAGCGACGGGTCTCGAAGTAGCTGCGCGGGGTCGGATCTACCCGGTACTGCAGCGGCGCCGGCGCGAAGATCTCGACAAAGGCGGCAAACACCTGCGCGACGGCGATACCAGCCATCAGGATCGCGGCGGTACAAAAGGTCATAAATCGGCGCATGGTCAGCCTCCGGGCATGAAAAAGCCCGCTCGGCTTGGGGGCCGGCGGGCTCAGGACACACTTGTCGCGGGGTCGATTTGGCCGGTTCGGTGGACGTTTTCGCGTCTGGATTTCGTCAGGGTGACGAATTCAGGACAGCAGCCGCGCATGAGCATAATCGAGGTCCGTGCGGCTCACCCGGAACTCCGTTTCCGATCGCTCGCGCAGCCACAGGTCCAGCGCCCAGCCGAGCAGCCGCCGCAGACGCTTCGGCCCGATCCGGTTGC
>NZ_JARGEK010000814.1 GCF_029211165.1 Roseisolibacter sp. H3M3-2 | reverse complement strand
GTCTTCCCGCCCGCCGGCGAGGCGCCGTGGGCGACCGCGCGGGTGCTGCTCGGCCCGCTGGCCGACGCCCCCGGGCTGGCCGGGCTGGCGCCGGCCGTGCTGGCGCGGCTGGCGACCGTGCTGCCGGCGGTGCGCGACGCCTTCCCCGCCCTCCCGCCGGCCGACGGCGACGAGTGGGCGGTGGTCGAAGCCGCGCGGGCCGCGGTCGAGGAGGTGGCCGCCGAGGTGCCCGTGCTGGTGGTGGTGGCGTCGGCGACGCGGGCGGACCCCATGACGCGGCGGCTGCTGCTGGCGCTCGCCCGCCGGCTCCCCGTGCCGGGCGTCTGCCTGGCGACGTCGGCGCCGGCCGACGAAATGGCCGAGGCCGCCGAGTGGGCCCCGCTGCTCGACCTGCCGACGCTGCACCGGATCGACGTCGCGGAGCTGGCGCCCGTGGCGGAGGCGGCGCCCCTGGCGCAGGCCGCGCCCCCGGCGGCCGCCACGCGCCGGCGGCCGATGCTGCTCGTCGCG
>NZ_JARGEK010000813.1 GCF_029211165.1 Roseisolibacter sp. H3M3-2 | reverse complement strand
CGCCGCGGCGCGCGGGGCGGCGGTCCACCACGGCTGCCCGGCCGCGTCGCGCACGGTGAGCACGTCGGGGACGCCCTCCCCCCACCCGGCGCCGCCCAGCCGCACCAGCACCCCCTCGCGCGGCGCCAGCACCTCGGCGCGCCCGGCGCCCGTGGCCTGCGCCACCGTGCGCGCCGCCTCGTCCAGGAACCCCGGCGACAGGCCCACGACCACGGCACGTCCCGCGAGGGCGGCGATCAGCTCCAGGGCGGGCGTGTCCACTGCGGCGGGAGGAGGGCGGCGGGGGGGAGCGGGGAGGGGGCGGGCCGGACCGCCTGCACACTAGACGGGCGCCGCGCGCGCAGGAAGATCGGGAAGGGAACGGGCGCCGCGCTTGACGCGGGCGCGGACGGCGCGCAATGCTGGCGCACCGTCCGCGCACCGCGCCGCCCTCCGCGAGGCCCCATGCCGATCCCCCGCCGCTCGTTCGTCCGACTCGCCGCCACCGGGATCGCCGCCCTCGGCGCCGCCCCG
>NZ_JARGEK010000812.1 GCF_029211165.1 Roseisolibacter sp. H3M3-2 | reverse complement strand
CCTGCAGCGCGGCGAGCGTCGCGCCGAGGTCGCGCAGCTCGGCGAGCGCCGGGTGCGCGCCGCCCCACAGCTCGGCGATCGGGACGTCGAGGTCCGTGAGCGCGCTGGCCGACACGCCGAGCAGGCGGCGCGCCGCGCCCGGGCGGAGGCGCGCGGCGACGAACGCCGTCCCCGGCGAGGGGGGGACGATCGCGGCCGCGGTCATCGTCCCCACCGCGACCGCGCGCACCGCGTCGCCGGTGGTGGCGAGCAGCACGTCCACGCAGCCGTCGGGGAGGACGCGGTGCGCCCCCGCGTCGGGCGGCGCCGCGCCACGCGTCCACAGGCACGCGACGAAGGGGCGCAGCGCCGGCGGGGGCGCGTGCTCGGCGTAGGCGTCGGGGAACGGCGGGCGCACCCCCGGAATCTCGCACCGGCCGGCGTGGCGGCTCCACCGCCGTCGCGGTCAGGCGCAGCGCGGCGCCGCCCCGCGCGCCCAGCCGGGGAGCACCGCGCGGGCGCGGGCGTGCGCCAC
>NZ_JARGEK010000811.1 GCF_029211165.1 Roseisolibacter sp. H3M3-2 | reverse complement strand
GCCGCCTGCGCATAGCGCGCTGGCGGTCGCGCGGCGGCTCCACCGCCTCGGCGCGCGCTATGCGCAGGCGGCGGTGGCGGGCTTCCTGGTGGCGCAGCGCCGCGCGCTCCGCGCGCGCTGGCGCACGCTCCGCCACGACCTGCGCAACCCGATCGGCACCATCCAGAGCGCGCTCGCCCTCATGGACGACGAGGCGCTCCCCCCCGAGACGCGCCAGCACCCGCGCATGCGCGCCATGGTCGCCCGCAACGCCGGCACCCTCGCCCAGCTGGTGAGCGACGGGCTGGACGACCGCGCCGCCGTCACCGCGCTGGCGCGCGAGCAGGTGGCGGCGCTGCGCGCGCTCGCCGACGCGGCGCGGCGCGAGGTGCGCGACGCCGCGCTCGACGCCGGCTGCGAGGTCGACGTCGCGCGCGTCCCCGACGACCCGCCGGCGACCGTCGAGCCGGCGGCGCTCCAGCTGGTGCTGACGGTCGTGCTGCTCGCCGGGGTCGCGCGCGCGCGCCACGGCGACGTG
>NZ_JARGEK010000810.1 GCF_029211165.1 Roseisolibacter sp. H3M3-2 | reverse complement strand
AGACCACGATTTGTCTTCCTAAGACCGCTTGGCCCTCCGACTTCGCCAGCTCCGCGACCACCAGCGCCGGGCGCGCCTGCCCCTGCCGCCGCGTCGCGCTGGCGTTGGGCCCCGCGTTCTGCAGCGCGCCGCGCAGGTTCGGGCGCGAGGCGCGCAGCGCGATCCCGAGCCCGCTGGCCAGCGCGGCGAGCGTCGTCAGCGCGGCGCAGAACGCCGCCACGCGCCAGTCGACGCGCAGGTCGATCCAGTACGGCACGCGCCCGGCGACGCGCGCGCCCGCCTCGGCGACCGCCAGCAACGCCAGCCAGAAGCCGAGCACCGCGCCGTGCGCCGCCTGCACGCCGATCTCCAGCAGCAGCTGCCGCACCAGGCGCGCGCGGCTCGCGCCGATCGCCGCGCGCACGGCCATCTCGCGCCGCCGCGCCGCCGCGCGCGCGAGCAGCAGCCCGGCCACGTTCGCGCACACCACGAGCAGCACCAGCAGCACCGCGCCGAGCAGCGCCCACCCGAGCGGGGCC
>NZ_JARGEK010000809.1 GCF_029211165.1 Roseisolibacter sp. H3M3-2 | reverse complement strand
CGCGCGGGTGGACGCTGCTGGCCGCGGCGGCGCCGCTGGCCGGCGCGTGGCTGGTGGTCGGCCGCGCGCCCCGCGACGACGCGGCGTGGCGCGCGCACCTCGTCGGCCAGTACGCGCCGCTCCTCGACACGCTGCGCGTGGGCGGCGGGACGGACGCCGACGTGCGACTCCCCGACCGCCGCGCCGCGCCGCGGGCGTGGTACGACCCGACCTCGGCGACCTTCGCGCGGCGCGTGGACCGCGGCGCGGCGCCGGTGGACGCCGACGGCGCGCCGGTGAACGCGCTCCCGCTCGGGCGGAGCGCCGAGATCCGCGTCGGCGGCGCGAGCGGCGTGAGCGTCGCCAGCGCGACGCCGCGGTGGCCGCTCCCCTGCCTCGTGGGGATGGACCGCGCCTGCGGCGTGCGCGTGTGGACGGTGCGCGACGGCGCGCGCGTCCGCACCGTGCGCGTGCCGCTGGGCGCGCGCGGCGTCTCGGTCGCGACGCTCGACCCGGCGCTGGCGCGCGCGCCGCTGACGGT
>NZ_JARGEK010000808.1 GCF_029211165.1 Roseisolibacter sp. H3M3-2 | reverse complement strand
GACGCCGCGCGCGCGCAGCGCCGCCGCGGTGGCCGCGCGCGCGCGGTCGGCGGTGAGCGTGTCGCCCGGCGCCGCGTCGGGGACCTCGTGCATCACCTGCCGCACCGCGCCGTCGGCGCGCACCAGCTGGAGCCCCGACTCGGCGCGCTCGGCGATCACCGGCGAGCGGCGCACGTAGCGCACCTCCCACACCGGCCCCGGGGCGTAGCTCGTCGCGAGCGCCTGCAGCACCGCGGCGGCCCGGGCGCTCTCGCCGAGCGAGTCGCGCAGGAAGCGCCGCAGCGCGCCGTCCACCGACGCGTCGCGCACCGTCGCCGTGCGCGTCCACCGCGCCGGGTCGCTCCCCGCCGCGCGCAGCCCCGCGTCGGGGAGCGCCGCCACGCGGTCGCGCGTCGCGGTGAACTCGGGGCCGAACGCCGCGCGCTTCGGGAGCGCCGCCGCCAGCACCGCCGCCGCGACGCCGATCGCCAGCGCCGCCGCGCGGGAAGTCGAGCTTCTTGTTGTCCAGCCACCACGGCATG
>NZ_JARGEK010000807.1 GCF_029211165.1 Roseisolibacter sp. H3M3-2 | reverse complement strand
GGCCGGGCTCCTGCTCGCGGCTGGGATCGCCCTGCCCGGCCGCCGCGCCGGCGCGCTCGCCGCCGACGGCGCCGTCGCCGCGGTGGTCGTCGGCACCGCCGCGATGGCCGCCGGCTGGGGGTGGGGGGCGCTGCTCATCCTCTTCTTCGCGACGGGGAGCGCGCTGTCGCGCTGGCGGCGCCGCGAGCGGGAGGCGCGCACCGGCGACGTGGTCGCGAAGGGCGGCCCGCGGGACGCCGCGCAGGTGCTGGCCAACGGCGGCCTGTTCGCCGCCCTGGCGCTCGCGGCCGGGTGGTCGCCGGCGTGGAGCGGCGCGGCCGCCGCCGCGCTGGCCGCCGCCGCCGCCGACACCTGGGCGACCGAGGTCGGCACGCTGGTGGGCGGCACGCCCCGCACGGTCCCGGGGTGGCGCCCGGTCGCGCCCGGGACGTCGGGCGCCGTGACCGCGGCCGGCACGCTGGCCATGCTCGCCGGCGCCGGCGTGGTGGCGCTGGCGGCCCTCGCCCTGCGCCTCCCCGCCGG
>NZ_JARGEK010000081.1 GCF_029211165.1 Roseisolibacter sp. H3M3-2 | reverse complement strand
CCGCCGGGACGAGGGCGGCGGGCGCCGCCAGCAGGGCCGGCAGCGCGGGGCGGAGGCGGGGGCGGGCTGGGCGGCGGGCCATCGGGGCGGACGCGGGGGTGGCGGCCGGGGTCGGGCTACCCCGTCGCCGGACTCAGGTTCGCCACGCGCCCCGGGGGGCGGCAAGCGGGGGGGTGGTGGACGGCGGCGCTAGATTGCCGCCGCGCGGCGCCCGGGCGGCGACGCGCTCCTTCCGCCATCGAGCACATGACGACCTTCCGGAACTTCATCGCCGGCGAGTGGGTGGCCCCGTCCACCGGCGAGTACTTCGACAACGTGAACCCGGCGGACGCGCGCGACGTCGTCGGGCGCTTCCCGAAGTCCACGCGGGCCGACGTCGACCGCGCGGTCGAGAGCGCGTGGCGCGGCTTCGCGGTGTGGAGCCGCACGCCGGCGCCCGCCCGCGGCGACGTCCTGCGCCGCGTGGGCGACCTGCTGGCGGCGCGGAAGGAGGAGCTGGCGGCGCTGATGACGCGCGAGATGGGGAAGCCGCTCCAGGAGACGCGCGGCGACGTGCAGGAGGGGATCGACACCGCGTACTACGCCGCCACCGAGGGGCGCCGCCTCTTCGGGCACGTCGTGCCGAGCGAGCTGCGGAACAAGTGGGCGATGACCTACCGGCGCCCGATCGGCGTCTGCGGGCTGATCACGCCGTTCAACTTCCCGCTCGCCATCCCGACCTGGAAGGCGTTCCCGGCGCTGCTGTGCGGCAACGCGGTGATCCTGAAGCCCGCCGAGGACGTGCCGCACACCGCGACCGTCTTGGTCGAGGTGCTGCTGGAGGCCGGGCTCCCGCCCGAGGTGATCCAGCTGGTGCACGGGATGGGCGAGACCGTCGGCGCGGCGCTGGTGGAGCACCCGCGGGTGCCGGTCGTCTCGTTCACCGGGTCGACCGAGACGGGGAGCATCGTCGGGCAGGAGTGCGGGCGCCGGCACAAGCGCCTGTCGCTGGAGATGGGCGGGAAGAACGCGCAGATCGTCCTCGACGACGCGGACCTCGACCTGGCGCTGGAGGGGGTGCTCTGGGGGGCGTTCGGCACCACGGGGCAGCGCTGCACGGCCACCAGCCGGCTGATCGTGCAGGCGGGCGTCCACGACCGCTTCGTGGCCATGCTGGAGGCGCGGGCGAAGGCGCTGCGCCTGGGCGACGGGCGGCAGGCGGGGACCGACGTCGGCCCGCTCATCCACGCCGCCTCGCGCGAGAAGGTGGAGAGCTACGTCGGGGTCGGGGCGGAGCAGGGGGCGGAGCTGGTGACCGGCGGCCGGCGCGCCGAGGGCGCGGGGCTGGAGCACGGCTTCTTCTTCGAGCCCACGATCTTCACCGGGGTGACCGGCGGCTCGCGGCTGGACCAGGAGGAGATCTTCGGCCCCGTGCTGTCGGTGATCCGCGTGGCCGACGCCGACGAGGCGTTCCGGGTGAACAACGGCGTGAAGTACGGGCTGTCGTCGAGCCTCTACACGCGCGACCTGAACGTCGCCTTCCGGGCGATGCAGGAGCTGGACAACGGGATCACCTACGTCAACGCGCCGACGATCGGCGCCGAGGCGCACCTGCCGTTCGGCGGGGTGAAGGAGACCGGGAACGGGCACCGCGAGGGCGGCTGGGAGGTCTACGAGTTCTACTCGGAGACGAAGGTCTGCTACGTCGACTACAGCGGCACGCTGCAGCGGGCGCAGATCGACAACTACTGAACGACTCCCCCGCGTCGGCGGGGTAGCAGTGTGACGGCGGGGGGCGTCGGGAGGTCCGTGACGCAGCCCCGCCGTCGTCGCGCTTGCGCCCTTGACAAGCGTCGGCTAGATCCAAATGGGTCGCGAGCCGTGGTGTGGCCGCGACATGCCGCCACGTCCCGCCCGCCGTCCTCGCCGCCCACCCATGGAACTCGGGACCGGAGCCCTCCCCGCGGACGCGGAGGCCGAACCGCGCGTCTCGGCGGCCGCGCGCGCGGCGGCGCTGGACCAGGTGAACCGCGGCGCGCGGCTCTCCCTCGGCTGGTTCTGGGAGTGGTCGAAGGTCTTCATCCTCGCCGTCGCCCTGTTCGTGTTCGTGCGGGCGTTCCTGGTCGAGGCGTACAAGATTCCGAGCGGGAGCATGGAGGGGACGCTGCTGGTCGGCGACTTCCTGCTCGTCGACAAGCTGGTGTACGGCGCGGCCGTCCCCCTCACCGGGTCGCACCTGCCGCGCCTGCGCGCGCCGTCGCGCGGCGACGTCGTCGTCTTCCAGTGGCCGACCGACACGCGCAAGAACTTCGTGAAGCGGCTGGTCGGGCTGCCGGGCGACACGCTGGCGATGCGGGCCGGGGTGCTCTTCGTGAACGGCGCGGCGCAGCAGGAGCGCTACGCGACGCACACCGAGCCCGGGGCCGACCCGTCGTACGAGGACTTCCGCTGGCAGCGGGACTTCGCGCTGCGCGACGTCGCGCCGCGGCGCGGCGGGCCGCGCGACGCGTGGGCGGAGGTGCCGCGGCCGGCGACGCTCGACGAGGGGCTGGAGGCGGGGGGCGCCGGGGTGGCCATCGCGGCGCGGGCGCCGAGCGCGCGGCCCAATCGGAATCCCGGCGACCACCCGTCGCGTAACAATTGGGGCCCGCTGGTCGTCCCCGCCCGGAGCTTCTTCGTGCTGGGCGACAACCGGGACAACTCGCTCGACAGTCGGTACTGGGGCTTCGTCCCCGACTCACTCTTGCGAGGTCGTCCGCTGCTCGTCTATTACAGCTACGCTCCTGACAGTGCCCGTCGCCTGGACTGGCTGACCGCCGTACGGTGGTCGCGGCTGGGCGCACGTGTCCGGTAGATCGCGGAAAAACCGATAGACCATTGTCAGCGTGCGGCGCGCGGGACCTCCGGTCCCCCGCCCGTGCGGGCGGCCGTCTCCCTCACGGCCGTCGCATCGCCCGCAGGGCGTCCACGACCCGCGACGACGCGGTTCCGGACGGGGAGCACCGTGGTTCAGGAGCAGGGCCTCTATGGCCGTCCAAAGCGTACCCCGCAAGCGTCACGGGTCGGAGGAAGGGTCGCTCGACCAGTACCTCCGCGACATCAGCGCGTACCCCCTCATCAACCGGGACGAGGAGGCGGCGCTGGCGCGCCGCATCCGCGTCGGCGACCAGGGGGCGCTCGACAAGCTGGTGCGCTCGAACCTGCGCTTCGTCGTCTCGGTCGCGAAGAAGTACCAGAACCAGGGCGTCTCGCTCTCGGACCTGATCAACGAGGGGAACCTCGGGCTGATCCGGGCCGCCCACAAGTTCGACGAGACGAAGGGGATCAAGTTCATCTCCTACGCGGTCTGGTGGATCCGCCAGGCGATCCTGCAGGCGCTGGCCGAGCAGAGTCGCATCGTGCGCGTGCCGCTCAACCGGGCGGGGACGCTCCACCGGATCGGCAAGCGCGCCAACACGCTGCTCCAGGAGCTGGGGCGCGAGGCGACGCACGCGGAGATCGCCGAGGGGATGGAGCTGACCGAGGAGGAGGTGGCCAAGACGATGGCCATCTCGCAGGGGCACCTCTCGCTCGACGCGCCGCTCACGCCCGGTGAGGACAACCGGCTGCTCGACTACCTCGCCGACGACGTCTCGGCGCCGCCCGACGAGCAGACGTTCGAGAAGGCGCTGACGGAGGCGATCGAGGAGTCGCTGGCGTCGCTCAAGGAGCGCGAGGCGAAGATCCTGCGCCTCTACTTCGGCCTGGACGGCGAGGAGCCGATGACGCTCGAGCAGATCGGCGCGCTCCTCGGCATCACGCGCGAGCGGGTGCGCCAGATCAAGGAGAAGGCGCTCTCGCGCCTGCGCCACGTCTCGCGCGCGCGGGCGCTGGAGAGCTTCCTCGGCTGATCCGCCGCGTTCGAGCCGGATGGAATGTGCGCCCCCGGGGCACGACGCCTCGGGGGCGCACGCACGTCCGCGCACGACGCTTGCCCAGCGGCGGGCGCCCGTCGCCGGGAAGGGCGCGCACGGTGTGACGGGGCGGTCGCCGGGCAGGTAGGGCCGGTGTCCGGTGACGCGGGTCGCAGGCGGGATGAATCCTCCGCGCGACTCGATCGTCCATGGGTGTCGCGCCCGCAGAACCCACGCGAGCCGTCACGTTGTTGGCCATGGCGCACCCGTTCGCGGCGACCCTGCCAAGCTTGACAATCGGGACCTCCCGGGTACCTTGCGGCGACCGTGCCACAGTGTCCCCCCGTGGGGCGAAGTGTGTCCTTCGCAAGGAGGTGCCTTCGACGTCCTGCACGAACGCTGTGAGTCGCGAGAGCACGTACCACCCCTTCGACGTCGGGGGGCTGCCGTGACGGACCATCCGGTCCGCTACGACGGCCCGCTGCATGTCGCGGGGCGCACGACGTAAGACCCCGCACCACCGCAGGTCCTCGTTCCACCGCAGTTCCGCAGTACCGTCCCCGGGGGCAGCAGCCCTCACAGTCTCCTGAAGCACCAGAGGAACTAACGAATGAGACTCGTCAACTGGCGCTCGGTCGCCATCGGCGTCGCGGGCTTCGGCCTCGCGGCGTGCGGTGACGACGTCAGCGTCGTCCAGCCGCCGTCGCAGCTGACGGTCAACCCGACGTCCGTCAGCTGCCAGACGGGTGGTCAGGTTGCCATCGGCGCGTCGCTCAGCCCGTCGGTCACGGGCGCGACGTTCGCGTACCAGGCGAGCGGGACCGGCATCACGGTCGCCGGCAACGGCGCGACCGCTACGATCACCTGCGCCACGGCCGGCGCCTACTCGGTGACGGTCACGGCCAACGGCCAGACCGTCACGGTCCCGGTCAACGTCACGCAGGGCACCGGCCCGGCGACGGGCATCCTGATCGCCCCGACGGCCGCCTCGGTCGCCATCGGCGGCACGGTCACGGTCAACGCCACGATCCTCGGCACCGGCACGCTGCCGGCGGCGCGCTACCGCTCGGCCCAGCCGGCGATCGCCACCGTCGACTCGGTGAGCGGCGTCGTGCGCGGCGTCTCGGCGGGTGTCGCGACGATCATCGCCAGCCCGGCCGGCGTCCCGTCGCTGACGGCCGCCGCGACCATCACGGTCGCCCCGGCGGGCGCGTTCATCCAGTCGATCACTGTCACGCCGAACCCGGTCACGCTCCAGACGGGCCAGACGCAGCAGCTCGCGGCGAACGTCCAGCTCCAGCAGAACGCGCCGGCCGGCACGGCCCGCACGGTGACCTACACGTCGGCGAACAACGCCGTCGCCACGGTCTCCGCCACGGGTCTCGTGACGGGCGTCGCCAACGGCACGACGTCGATCATCGTCCGCTCGACGGCCGACACGGCCTTCCAGACGGTCGTCCCGGTCACGGTCCGCGACGCGGCCCCGGTCCGGATCACGATCGCGAACGTGACGAACCAGAACACGACGCAGCTGGTCGACATCACGCAGCCGATCGGGACGAACGCGACCGGGAACAACCGGACGGGCTCGATCTTCGTGACGCTCAACCTGGATCCGGGCGACGCGATCGTCCGCCGCGTCGACGTGTTCCTCACGCCGGCCGCGAGCCCGAACGACACGACGAACCGGGTCTGCAGCCAGATCATCTCGTCGGCGCAGTCCGAGGCCTACCGCCTCGCGCTGTCGACCGGGTCGGCGGACGTCCAGCCGATCACCTGCCCGATCAACCTCGCCGCGTTCGACACGACCACGGGCATCCCGGGCATCCGGAACGGCTCGGCGGTCCTGCGCGCCCGCGTGACGGGAGTGTTCCCGGGCAGCACGGCGTCGGCGTCGCAGATCGCGCAGTTCACGCAGACGCTCACGATCAACAACCTGAGCGGCTTCTTCGTCCGCGTGACGAACACGCCGGACTCGCTGCAGGCGCTCGTGAACGCCCGCGGCACCGCGCAGGGCCCGGACGGCCGTAACTGGGTCGCCGGCACGCTCCGCTTCGCGATCCTGCCGGTGCAGTTCGACTCGGCCGCGACGGGCAACAACGCTTCGGACTCGGTCCGTGTCGACCTGCTCCCGAGCGGCACGTTCGGTCCGGCCCGCTCGGCCAGCGCGATCGCGCCGGCGTCGGGCGCGACGATCATCACGTTCCCGGGTCGCACGGCCACGCAGCCCTCGGGCGTCTCGGCCGGCACGCAGACGACCGCCCTCGGCAACGTCGCGGCGCGCTCGCTCACCGCGGCCGCCTCGGCGAACAACATCGACGGTTACACGTCGGGCCCGAACGGCACCCAGGTCGTGATCTCGGGCGTCGGCTTCAACGTGACCAACTCGGCCGGCGTGCTGAGCGCGTTCCTCAACGGCACGCAGCAGACGGTCACCTCCGGCACGAACCAGACGCCGGCGTCGTTCGTCCTGAACATCGACAACCAGGCGCCGCAGCCGGCGACCTCGTTCGTCACGCAGGCGAACTCGTTCACGGCGATCCCGGGCTCGTTCGTCGGCTTCATCGGCGGCGCGTTCGCGGTGAACGACCCGACGGCCTCGCTCGCGACGCGCAACTTCGCGCCGCAGTTCAACAACACGCTGGCCGGCCCGAACTTCTCGGGCACGAACCAGACGGCGAACGGTGACTTCGGCGGCGTCGACCGCGTGACCACGACGTTCTTCGCGCAGCTCAACGCGAACCTGTCGTCGCTCACCGCGGCCAACGTCTTCAACGGCGGCACGCAGTTCTCGAACGGCGGCCAGCTGGCCGCGGCGAACCAGAACACGGCGTACTCGGCGATCGCTCGCTACGTCGACGTGCTCGGCAACGCCCGCAACCAGCTCGTCCAGCAGGGCGCCATCGGCGTCGACGCGACCACCGGTCAGATCGCGACCGCGGGCACGCCGCTGACGTTCGGCGTCGACCTGTCGGCCCCGACGCTCACGGTCTCGAACGCCAGCACGATCAACGGCGTGGTCGTGAACGCGGCGAACGCGGGCTCGGTCCCGTTCCAGATCAACCTCGCCTACTCGGACGACATCGGCTTCGGCTCGCAGCCGATCGAGATCCGCGGCACGCGCCAGGCGCGTGGCTCGGGCAACGGCACGCCGACGGCGTCGGTGTCGACGTACTGCTTCACCGAGGTGATCGGTGGTGGCGCGGTCTTCACGACCGACAACACGACCGTCACGGGCGCCTGCGACTTCATCCCGGTCGCCGGCCTGAGCACGCTCTCGCTGACCACGGGCCTCACGGGTCAGTACGAGTTCACGATCCGCACGCGCGACCAGGCGGGTAACCTGAGCACCACTGCCACGGTCACGCGCTACGTCGACATCACCCCGCCGACGGTCCAGGGCATCTCGCTGCCGCAGACCCTCACGGGGAACGCCCCGGCGCAGTTCACCACGGGCGCGACGGACAACCTCGAGCTCGGCCAGGCGTACGCGCAGATCGGCTACGGCGCGGCTCCGGCTGGCTTCGGTGCCGGCACGTTCCAGATCGCGTACACGCAGTCGCTGACCCAGCTCGGCTCGCCGTTCGGCACGATCACGGCGTCGGTCAACAACTCGATCGCGATCAACGTCCCGTCGTTCATCCGCTCCGTGACGTTCACGGACGCGGGCACGAGCGCCCCGACGGTCCCGGGCCAGGGCAACCTGGCGTCGTCGATCCTCGCGGTGGTCACGGACGCGGCGCTCGCCCCGGCCGCCCCGGCGAACCAGGGCACGGCCACGCTGGCCATCCCGGCCGGCAACGTCTCGCAGACCGGCTTCAACGGCCAGATCTTCGACACGGGCAACCAGACGAGCGACGTGAACGGGTTCGGCCTCGTGTTCTTCAACAACGCGGCGGCCTACCCGAACCAGATCTCGCTCGGCAACACGGCCAACGCCCCGACCAGCGGCACCTTCCAGGTGAACCTGCAGGGTCAGGCGAACGCCTTCATCAACCCGTTCGTCCGCGTGGAGCTCTACTACGCGCAGGTTGGTGGCCCGGCGGTGTACCAGTTCCTCGGGACCGCGCCGATCGGGTTCGTGACGGACGTGCCGGCCAACGGCGGCACGGGCCGCACGATCCAGTCGAACTTCGTCTTCACGCCGCTCGGGTCGCTCCTGGCCCGTGGCGTGACCAGCTCGACGTCGATCCAGTACAACGTCATCGCGGTCGGCATCACGGCCAACGGCGACGCGCTGGTCGCGCAGCCGGTGCAGGTGACGATCATCCAGTAATCCCGCACGGGATCACTGGTTGACGGGGAGGGGCCCCGCCTTCGGGCGGGGCCCCTTCTCGCGTCCGGCCCTCGCGCCGGCGGCACACGGAACGCCCCCCGCGCGCCATGCGTGCGGGGGGCGTTCGGCGTTTCGCGGGGGCGTTCACGTCTCGTTCGCCGCCGGCGCCTCGCTGGCCCCGAACTGGCGGGTACCGGAAGCCCCGGATAGCTTGCCGCCGGGCGTCACGTGCCGTGACGCTCCCGTCACGACCACCGCGCGCCTCGTGCCCCCGCAGCACTCGTTCGACGTCACCATCTCGGTCGACCTCCAGGAGGTCGACAACGCGGTGAACCAGGCGCAGAAGGAGGTCGTGCAGCGCTACGACTTCAAGGGCGCCGTGGCGGAGATCGACTTCCGCCGCGGCGACGGGCTGCTCGTGCTCCGCGCGCAGGACGACTTCCGGATGGACGCGCTGTTCGACGTCCTCCAGACGAAGCTGATCCGGCGCGGCGTCCCGGTGAAGAACCTCGACATCGGCGACGTGAAGCCGGCCGGTGACGACACCGTGCGGCGCGAGGTACGCCTCAAGATGGCGCTCGACGCCGACACCGCGCGCAAGGTGGCCGCGGCGGTGAAGGCCGCGAAGCTGAAGAAGGTCCAGGCCAGCATCCAGGGGGAGCAGGTGCGCATCACCTCCCCCTCGCGCGACGAGCTGCAGGAGGCGATGGCCGTGCTGCGCGGCCAGGACTTCGGCGTCGAGCTGACCTTCGGCAACTACCGATGACGACATCTCCGGACGGCGGGCGCCGCGTGCCCGCCGCCGGTGCTTCCCGCGTCGACCCGGCGGCCGGCGCGGGCGCACATTCCAGCCGCCACCCGAAGCACCCATGCAACTGATCCGTCGATTCGCCGGGGCGAGGCTGCTCGCCCCCCTCGCCCTCGGGCTGGTCGTCGCCGCGTGCGACGGCGACGAGGAGCCGAGCACCCCGTCCACGATCACGGCGGTCACGGCGAGCCCGCTGACCGGGCGCGCGGGCGACACCGTCACCGTCACCGTGCGCGTCGCCGCGTCGAACAGCCGCCCGCTGGGCGGCCAGACGGTCACCTTCGCCGTCGGCGGCGGCGGCGGCTCGGTCGTCACCGCGTCGGCCGTCACCAGCGAGACCGGCGACGCGACCACGCGCTGGCGCCTCGGCAACACGATCGGCGTGCAGACGCTGAACGCCACCGTCGGGACGCTGCCGGCGCTGACGATCAGCGCCAACGTGAGCGCGGGGCTCCCCGCCGCCGTGACGGTGTCGGCGGGCAACGCGCAGACGGGCGCCGCGGGCGCCGCGCTGCCGGTGCGCCCGGCGGTGACCGTGCGCGACGCCGGCAACAACCCGGTCGCCGGCGTGCAGGTCAACTTCCAGGTCTCGCAGGGCGGCGGCACGATCCCCGGCGGCACGATCCTCACCGACGCCGCGGGCGTGGCAACCGGCCCGCAGTGGACGCTCGGCCCCACCGCTGGCGAGCAGCGGCTCACGGCGACGGTGCTCGCCTCGGGCGTGACGGGGAACCCGATCACGTTCACGGCCACCGCCACGGCCGGCGCGCCCGCCGCGCTGACCCCGGTCGGCAACACGCAGACGCAGACGGCGACCGCCGGCTCCGCGCTCGCGGGCGCCAACCTGCCCGCGGTCACCGTGCGCGACGCGGCCGGGAACCCGGTGCAGAACGTCGCGGTGACCTTCGCCGTCACCGGCGGCGGCGGGACGGGGACGGGGCTGACGGCGACGACCAACGCCCAGGGCGTGGCGACGATCGGCGGCTTCACCCTCGGCAACACGGCCGGCCCGAACACGATCACCGCGACGGCGCAGGGCGTCACGGGCGCGGCGACGTTCGTGATCACCGGCACCGCCGGCGCCGCGGCGAGCGCCACGATCGCGGGCGGCAACAACCAGTCGGTGCGCGCGGGCGGGACGCTGCAGGTCGGCCCGAGCGTGCGCGTCATCGACCGCTTCGGCAACCCGGTCGCCGGCGTGACCGTCAACTTCGTCGTGACGGGGGGCGGGGCGAACGTGCTCGGCGCCACGCAGACGACGAACGCGCAGGGCATCGCGACGGTCGGCGGCGTCACCCTCGGCGCCACGCCGGGGACGGCGACGATCGAGGCCCGCGTCGCGGGCGTCACGGCGCCGGTGATCTTCACGGCGATCGGCCTCGCCGGCGCGCCGGCGTCGATCACGCTGGTGCGCGGCGACTCGCTGACGGTGCAGGCGTTCCAGCGCGCGGCCACGCCGTTCACGGTGCAGCTGCGCGACAGCGCCGGCTTCGCGGTGCGCAACGCGACGGTCACGTTCGCGATCGCGCAGGGCGGCGGTGGCACGCTGTCGGCGACCACGACGGCCGCCACGACGACCACGGTCACGGCGACCACCGACTCGACCGGCACCGCCCAGGCGTTCTACACGGGCACGGGCGTGATCGGGACGACGACGGTGACGGCGACGGCGGGCGGCCTCCCGCCGGTGACGTTCACCGTCACGACGGTGCCGAACACGCCGGCCACGGTGACCGCCGTGACGCCGACCAATATCACCGCGACGATCGGGTCGGTGATCGCCGCCGGGCCGACGGTGCAGCTGCGCGACGCGGCCGGGCAGCCGGTGCCGGGCGTGCCGGTGCTGTTCAACGTGATCGGCGCGACGAGCGTGCAGTTCCCGGTCGACACGACCGACGCGAACGGGATCGCCAGCGCGGGCAGCTGGCAGCTCGGCGGGCAGGCGGGCGAGTACGTGGTGTCGGCGGTCGTGTCGTACAGCGGCGTGATCGGCAACAACCCGATCCGCTTCACGGCCAACGCGATCGCGGTCCCGACCAACGTCGTGATCGCGAAGTCGGCCGGCGACGCGCAGGCGGCGCCCGCGGGCTCGGTGCTGCCGACGCAGGTGGCGGTGCTCGTGACGTCGGGCGGCACGCCGCAGGCCGGCATCACGGTGCAGTTCATCGCCAGCGGCGACGGCACCGCGACGCCGCTCACGGCGCAGACCGACGCGCAGGGGATCGCGCGCGTGTCGTGGAAGCTCGCGACCGCGCCGGGGGCGAACTCGCTCATCGCGCTCGTCTCGGGCTCGAACGCCAACGTGACCTTCGCGGCGACCGGGCAGTAGGCCGCCCGACGTCGGGCAGGGGAGGGGGGCGGCATCCGCGAGGATGCCGCCCCCCTCGCGCGTCGGGCGCTTGTGGGGAGCGGAGTGGAGGGGCAGACTGTGCGGGTGGTCGCGCGCGACGCCGGGCGCGATCGGGTCGTCCGCAGCCGTGCTCCCGATGTCGCGCCGTTCCGCGCTTCTGCTTCCGCTCGCGTTCGCCTCGCTCGTTGCCGCATGCGACGACGGCGTCCCCGCCACGCCGGCCCCCGACGTCGCGATCGTCCCGTCGCCGCTCACCGTGAACGTCGGGAGCGAGGTCGCGGTCGCGGCGCGCTTCGACGGAGCCCGGCCCGGCGACGCGGCGGTGCGGTGGACGGCGGCGCCGGATTCGGTGCTGTCGGTGGTGCGCACCGACGGCGACGTCGCGGTGGTCGCCGCGCGGCGGCCTGGGTCGGGGACGCTGACGCTCGAGGTGCGATCCGCGGCGGGCGTCGCGCGCCGCACCGCGCCGGTCGCGGTGGGGCAGAGCTGCCCGGCATCCGGCATGCTGATGTCGCCGTCCCAGGCGATCGTCGCGGTCGGCGGCACCGCACGGTTCACCGCGACGGTGACGCCCTGCGCGTCGGAAGATCGGCGCGTCGTCTACCAGGTCGCCGATACCACGATCGCGCGCGTTGACTCGCTCGGTGTCGTGGAGGGGCTGCGCCCTGGCGTGACCACCGTGTTCGGGCGGCTACGCGTCGCGCCGAGCCTGTTCGCGGCGGGAACCGTCACGGTCGTGCAGCGCGGGCCGGTGGTCACCAACATCACCGCCATCCCGAACCCGCTCGTGCTCGTCGACGGCGACACCGCGCGCGTGCGCTACGCGGTCGCGCTCACGCCGACCAGCACCGCGCCGCGCACCGTGCGCTTCGCGATCGCGGACACGGTGGTCGCGACCGTCGACACGGCGGGGCTGGTGCGCGCCGTGACGCCCGGGACGACGAGCCTCGTGCTGGTGGCCGACGCCGACACCACCGTCCGGTACGTCGTGCCGGTGACCGTGGCCGAGGCGTGGCCGTACCTCAGCGTCACGCCGTCGCCCGTCACGGTCGCGATCGGGGGCGAGCAGCCGCTGACGCTCGTGCTGACGCGCGGTCCGAACCGGCCGCCGGAGGCGGGGGCGTTCGTCTTCGAGACCCGCCGGGCGGCGGTCGCGACGGTCACGGCGGCCGGGGTGGTGCGCGGCGTCTCCGCGGGAACGACGTCGCTGGTCATTCGCGATGCGGCGACCGGGACCGCGGTGCGCGTGCTCGAGGTCTGGGTGAGGGGCCCCTGACGGGGCTCGGTTGAAGGGGGGCGCGCCAACGGCTAAGTTGCGATCTCGCCGCAACTTCCCGAGCTTTCCCACCCGCCGGTCCTCCTCGTGAAGGTCGCCCTCCTCACCCTCGGCTGCGACAAGAACACCGTCGACTCCGAGCGCTACCTCGCCCAGCTCGTCGCCCACGGCGCCACGCCGACGGACGACGCGTCGGAGGCCGAGGTGATCCTCGTCAACACCTGCGGGTTCATCGACGCCGCCAAGCAGGAGTCGATCGACGCGCTGGTGCAGGCGGGGCAGCTCAAGATCGACGGCGCCTGCCAGGCCGTGGTCGCGGTGGGGTGCATGGTGCAGCGCCACAAGCAGGAGCTGCTCGACGCGCTCCCCGAGGTCGACCTCTTCCTCGGCGCCTCCGAGGTGGACCGGCTGGTCCCCGAGCTGGCGGCGCGCGGCGTCATCGCCCCCGACCCGATCGCCGAGCACCCCGGGGTGCGGCTGTACGGCGGCGACCTGCCGCACGTGCGCTACCTCAAGGTCAGCGAGGGGTGCGACCACGGGTGCGCCTTCTGCGCGATCCCGCTGATGCGCGGGAAGCACCGCTCGTTCTCGGTCGAGGACGTGGTGCGCGAGGCGCAGCTGCTCGAGCTGCAGGGGGCGCGCGAGGTCAACCTCGTGGCGCAGGACCTGGCGCACTACGGGCGCGACCGGCGCGACGGCGTGCGGCTCCCCGAGCTGCTGGAGGCGCTGCTGCGCGAGACGTCGATTCCGTGGCTGCGGAACCTCTACCTGTACTCCACGGGGATCACGCCGCGGCTGCTGGAGGTGATCGCCGGCAGCCCGCGCATCGTGCCGTACCTCGACATGCCGGTGCAGCACGCGAGCGATGCGGTGCTCACGCGGATGCGGCGCCCCGAGCGGCAGAAGACGATCCGCGAGAAGCTGGTCCGCTTCCGCGACGCGGTGCCGGGCGTGGCGATCCGCACCACCTGCATCGTCGGCTTCCCGGGGGAGACGGAGGACGACTTCCGGCAGCTGCTCGACTTCCTGGGCGAGGTGCGCTTCGACCGCGTCGGCGCGTTCACGTACTCGCCGCAGGAGGGGACGCGCGCCCACGACATGGTCGACGACGTGCCCGAGGTGGTGAAGCGCGAGCGGCTGGAGCGGCTGACCGAGCTGCAGCGGGAGATCACCGCCGAGCGGTACGAGGAGCGCATCGGCGCGACGACGACGGTGCTGGTGGACCGGCCGGCGTCGGACGAGGGCCCCGCGATGGCGCGCGCGCCCTGGCAGGCCGACGACGTGGACGGCGTGACGTGGGTGGACGCCGACGCCGCCCCCGGGAGCTTCGTCGAGGTCGAGATCGACGAGGTGGTGGACGACTACGACTTCGCCGCCACCGCACGGCGGGTGCTCGACGCCGCGCCGGCCGCGCCGCGACGCATCCGTGCCCTTCCGATGCTGGCGGGCGGGTCGACGGCGGGTAGCTTCGGGCGGTGAGTCCGGCGGAGCGGTAGGGAGGGGGAAACCCTCCCCGCCGGCCGGTCGTCCCAGGGGTCGGACCCCGCAGCGACGCCCATGCTCCTTCCGTCCCGCACCCTGCTGGCCGGCGCGACCCTCGTGCTGGCGGCCACCCTGCTCCCCGGCGGCGCCCGACCGGCCGCCGCCGGCGCCGTCCCCGCCGACGCCGCCCGCGACGACGGCGGGCGCCTCGTCCGCATCGCGCTGGCGGTGGGCGTGGACGCGCCGCGCGTGGCGGCCACGGGGGCGTGGCGGCTGGCCGACGCCGCCGGACGGCCGGTCGCCCGGGCGGCCGACGGCGAGGGGTGGACGATCGAGCGCAGCGGGACGCGGCTGCGCGCCGTGGGGCCCGACGGGCCGACCGCGTGGCGCGACGGGATGCTGGTGGCGCAGCCGATCGGGCTGGGGGCGTTCCTGACCTACGGCCCCAGGCGGTACCGCGGCGAGCTGCGGCTCCACGCCGCCGAGGGCGGGGTGACGGTGGTGAACGCGCTCCCGGTCGAGGAGTACCTGCGCGGCGTGGTCCCGCTCGAGCTGAACGCCTTCGCCCCCGCCGAGGCGGCGGCGCTTGAGGCGCAGGCGGTGGCGGCGCGCAGCTACACGTACAGTCGGCTCCCCGAGTTCCTGCCGCGCGCGCAGGCGGAGGCGCGGGCCAGCCACCCGTTCGACCTGCGGGCGACGGTGGCCGACCAGGTCTACGGCGGGGCGGATGCCGAGCGGCCGGCGTCGGACCGCGCGGTGCGGGCGACGTCGGGGCTCGTGCTCCGCTTCGGCGGGATGGTCGTCTCGGCGCCCTACTACTCGGCGTGCGGCGGCAGCACCGCGGCGTCGGGGGAGGCGTTCGGCGGGGAGGGGCAGGAGTACCTGCGCCCGGTGAGCGACCGGATCCCGGGGACCGACCGGCACTGGTGCGACCCCGCGCCGCGCTTCCGCTGGACGCGGAGCTGGGAGGGGGACGACCTGCAGGGGGTCATGGAGCGCTACCTGCGCCGCTACGCGAGCGGCGACGCGGCGCGCGCGGCCGGCGCGCCGGTCGGGACGGTGCGCGGGCTGGTCGTGCAGGGGCACAGCGCGTCGGGGCGGGTCGCCTCGCTCGCGGTGTCGACCGACGGCGGGCGCTACGTGGTGCGCAGCAACGAGATCCGCTACGTGCTGCGCTCGGTCGGTGGCGAGATCCTGCCCAGCACCTATTTTTCCGTCGACGCCGCGGTCGACGCGGACGGGCGCGTCTCGCGCCTGACCCTGCGCGGGAACGGCAACGGGCACGGCGTCGGCATGTGCCAGTGGGGCGCCATCGGGCGCGCGCGCGCCGGCCACGACTTCCGCAGCATCCTCCGCACGTACTATCCCGGAACGACGGTTGAATTCGCCGAGTGACCCGCGTCGCGCCGGCCGCCGCGCCCGGGGGCGTCTGGCGGCGGGCGCGGCGCTGGCATTCGGCGGGTCCGGCGCGAGCGCGGCGGCGTCGCGCGAGGGCGTCGCC
>NZ_JARGEK010000806.1 GCF_029211165.1 Roseisolibacter sp. H3M3-2 | reverse complement strand
CGCTCAGCGTCCCGGCGCCGCCGGCGAAGGGCACGCGCAGCGCGTCGGCCGCGTCGCGGGCGGCGGGGTCGCCCCACCAGGCGCCGTCGGGCGCGCGCAGGTGGACGGCGGCGCGGAGCGCGAGGGCGGCCGTCTCGCACAGGGACGCGAGCGGCGACGGCGGGGCGGGGACGGCGGACGGCACGGCGGGGAGAACGGCGCGGCGGGGTGCGTCGGGGCGGGGCCCCGCAAGGTACGCGAGGCGCACGCTCAGCGCCCCTCGCCGACCGCCTCCCCCACGAGGCCGAGCGGCACCCGCCGCAGCCCCGCCCACCGGCGCGCCCGCCCCGCCGCGTCGCGCACCAGCAGCTGCGCCGACAGCCCGCCGTCGAGGAGCACCGCGTCGCGCGCGCCGAGCCCGCCCATCACCGCCGCCATCTCGGGGACGGTCGGCCCGTACGGCGCCGCGCCGGCGCCCGGCACGCGCGTGAGCGCGAGCAGCGCGCGCCCGTCCGCCAGCGTCCCGAGCGCGAGGCGCGCGTCGC
>NZ_JARGEK010000805.1 GCF_029211165.1 Roseisolibacter sp. H3M3-2 | reverse complement strand
GCCGGGAGCGCGCGCGCGTGCGCCAGCAGCTCCTCGCGCACCGCGGTCGTCGCCTCGCGCGCGCCCCACCGGTCGGCGAACGGCAGCGCGACGTACGTCCCGAACAGCGCGACCGCGACCACCACGCCTCCCCACGCCAGCGTGCGTCGCTCGCGCGCGCCGAGCGCGCCCCAGGCCGACCCCGACGCCCCCGCCGGCCGCGGCGCGGTCACCGCGCGCCCCCGGCCGCCGCGCGGAACGCGATCGAGAACGTCTCGACCGGCACGCCCCCGTCCGCGAAACGCGTGCTCGGCGCCACCGCGCGCACGTCGGCCAGCCGCGGCTCGGCGGCCAGCACGTCGACCACCGCCGCGGGGTCGCGCGCCGTGCCGTCGACCGTCCACGCGTCGCCCTCCTGTCGCAGCGCGGACACGGCGGCGCCGTCGGGGAGGCGCTCGCCGAGCGCCTCCAGCACGGCCAGCGGGTCGGCGCGGCGCGCCTCGAGCGCCGCCGACGCGCGCGCCGACGCGTCGAGCGCCTGCAGCCGCGCG
>NZ_JARGEK010000804.1 GCF_029211165.1 Roseisolibacter sp. H3M3-2 | reverse complement strand
GCGCGCGCGGCTGGCGCTCGGGCTGCTGGCCGTGGTCGCGGCCTGGCGGCGCCCGTCGTCGCGCGGGCTGCGGCTGGCGGCGCTGCTCGGCGCGCTCGCCGCCGTCGCGGTCGCGCCGCTCAACGTGCTGTCGAACGTGTCGTCGCTGTTCGACCCGGCGCTGTACTTCGCCGCGGTCGGCGGGCCGTTCACCGCCAGCATGGGCGCGCTGATGCTCACCGGCGCGGTGCTGCTGCTCGGGCTCTTCACGCTGCTGCGGGCCGACCGGCCGCTGGCCTCGCGCCCGGTCGCGGCGGCGATCGCGCTGGCCGTCGCCGCCGTCGCCCCGTTCCTCCTGCGCGCCCTGTCGCGCGGCATCACGCCGCCGGCGCTCGGAGCGCCGGTGTCGCTCTGGCTGGCGTGGGAGGTGTCGCTCTTCCTCGCCGCCGCCGCGGTGCTGCTCGCCGGCGTCGCCGCCGGCCGCGCGGCGACCCGCGGCGCCAGCGGGCTGCACCCGCTCACCGCGCCCGTCCTCGCGGGCACGGCCGCCGCGC
>NZ_JARGEK010000803.1 GCF_029211165.1 Roseisolibacter sp. H3M3-2 | reverse complement strand
CCGCGCGCGGCGCCTCGGGGGGCGCGACGCTCCGCGGCGCGTCGCCGCAGGCGGCGAGCAGCACGAGGAGGAGGCCCGCGAGGCGCGCGGGCGTGGCGAGGGGGCGGGACACGGTCCCTCCTGGGCGGGGCGACGCCGCGCCGGCGGCGCGCGTGACGGGTCGACGACGCGGACCGGCGTCGGTCCGCGTCGTACTGCCGTGCAGCGGGAACAGCGAGGCCGCGTCCGCGCGATTCAGCCGCCCGCCCCGACCAGCGCCTGGAAGCGCGGGTCGGCGCGCAGGCCGCGCCACCACCACGACTGGCTGACGGCGAGCCCCTGCCGGTGCTCGGGGCGCGCCACCAGGTACTGCTTCAGCAGGTCGAGCGCCGTCTCGCGCTCGCCGAGCAGCTCGCGCACGAGCGCCTCGATCGTGAGCAGCTCGCGGTCGGGGTCCACGTCGGGGCCCGCGCGCGCGCGCCGCATCACGCGGTCGGCGCTGTCGCGCAGCCCCGCGCGGCCGGCGGCGGCCGCCGCCAGCAGCTGCGGGGCTGCGC
>NZ_JARGEK010000802.1 GCF_029211165.1 Roseisolibacter sp. H3M3-2 | reverse complement strand
GTGCGCGTGCAGCTGCGCGGCTGGGTCGTCCCCGCGGGGGCCGCGCTGCTGCTCGTCGCGGCGGCGGGCGCGGTGTGGGCCGGCGCGGGCGGCGCCGACCGCGCGGCGTTCGTGCTGCTGGTCCCCATCGCGGGCGGGCTCGGGCTGGTCGGGCTGCACCGCGTGCTCGTCCCGGCGGCGGCGCAGGAGGCGGCGCGCGGCACGCCGCTCGGCTTCCTGGCCCCGCACTCCGACTTCGGCTTCGGGCGCCGCCACCTCGCGCGCTCGGTCCTGGCGCTGCTGGTGCTGGTGGCGCTCTACGTCGCGCTGGCGCTGTCGCCGCGCGGCGTGTCCACGCTGCTCTCGCTGGCCGCGTACGCGGGCGCGGTGGCCTGGGTCCACCTGCTCGTGCGCGAGCGCGCGCAGCTGCGCCCGCGCATGGCGGTCCCCCGTGCCGTGGTCCTCGCGCGCGCCGTCGGCGCCGCGGTCGGCGCGCTCGGCGGGCTGGCGATAAGTCGGATCGTAGCCATGTCGTTCTGTGAGCCAAGGAGTTGAGA
>NZ_JARGEK010000801.1 GCF_029211165.1 Roseisolibacter sp. H3M3-2 | reverse complement strand
ACCGCCGAAGCGGTCCTTTCGGCGCACCGCAAGGGTCATGATCCGGAGACGATCTCGGCCGCGCTCGGCCAGGAGCTGATCTGGGTTAAGCGGCACCTGCGCCTCGCCGGGCTCCACCCGGAGGTGTTCGCCGCCTTCGTCGCCGAGACGATCAGCTTCGACCAGGCCGCCGCCTATGCCGCGACCGCAGACCAGGCGCTGCAGCTCGCGGTCTTCCAGGAGCTGCAGGCCCAGCCCTTCGACAACTATCGCCAGCCGCACAGCATCCGGGCGAAACTGAAGGTCGGCGATCGCGACCATGCCCGCCTGCTCCGGATCGCGGGCGCGGAGCGGTACCGCGCAGCGGGCGGCGGCTTCGAGTTCGACCTGTTCGCCGACGATGCCGATCAGCGCGGCCGGGTCATGGACGAGCCCCTGCTGCGCCAGCTGGTCGACGAGGCGCTCGCCGCGACCAAGCAAGACCTTCGGGAGCGCAGCGGCCGCAAGGATCTCCGGTTCGTCACCGATCCGCCCCGGAACGACTATGGCACTGACTAT
>NZ_JARGEK010000800.1 GCF_029211165.1 Roseisolibacter sp. H3M3-2 | reverse complement strand
CCACGAGCCCCGCCGACGGCGCGGCCACCGGCGCGAGGTGCCGCGACTCGCCGCGCGCCAGCCGCGTGACCGCGCGCGGCGCGCCGCCGGCCGCGGGGAGGAGCACCAGCCCGTCGCCGGGGCGCCCGTACGCCTCGGTCAGCAGCGCGTCGTCGCGCCAGGCCACGCGCGCGTAGCGGAAGCCGCGGCCGAGCGCCTGCGGCGTCCCGCCGGCGGTGGGGACGCGCCGCAGCTCGTCGTCGAGCGTGTTGAAGGCGAGCCACCGCCCGTCGGGCGACGGCTGCACGTTCACCGCGCCGTCGGTGCCGGGCACCGGCCGCGCGCGCAGCGAGTCGAGCGGGCGCACGAACACCGCGCGCCGCCCCTCGGGGGTGAGCGCGACGTACACCAGCGCGCCGCCGTCGTCCGCGAGGCGCGGCTCGCTCCCGAACGGCAGCGCGCCGAGCGCCGGGATGTCGAAGCGCGCCGCGCGCGGCGGCGGCGCGGCGGGGCGGGCCGCCGTCCACCCGAGCGCGGCGACCACCAGCGCCCCCGCCGCCGG
>NZ_JARGEK010000799.1 GCF_029211165.1 Roseisolibacter sp. H3M3-2 | reverse complement strand
GGCGGCCGCCGAGGCCACGCGCGTGTGCGTCGTCGCGGCGTCCACCGGCGGCCCTAACGCGCTCGCGCTGCTCGTCCCGGTGAGGGCGCGCGGCGCCGGCGCGGCGGTGCTGATCGCGCAGCACATGCCGGCCGGTTTCACCGGCTCGCTGGCGCGGCGGCTGGCCGCGCGCTCGACGCTCGCCGTGCACGAGGGGGTCGAGGGCGCCGTGGTGCACGCCGGCGCGGTGTACGTCGCGCCGGGCGGGCGCCACCTGCGCGTGGTGCGCGGCGACGACGGCGTCGCGCGGCTCGCGCTCGACGACGGGCCGACGGTGTGGGGGGTGCGCCCGAGCGCCGACGTCCTCTTCGCCTCGGCCGCGCAGGCGTTCGGCGCCGCGACGCTCGGCGACGTGCTCACCGGGATGGGGCGCGACGGCGCCGAGGGGATGCGCGCCCCGCGCGCGGCGGGCGGGCGCGCGCTGGTGCAGGCGCGCGAGACCGCCGTCGTTCCGGGCATGCCGGACAGCGCGCTGGCGCTGGCGGGCGCCGACGCGGTGGTGCCGCTC
>NZ_JARGEK010000080.1 GCF_029211165.1 Roseisolibacter sp. H3M3-2 | reverse complement strand
CGGCGAGGGCGCGGTCGCCGGGCGCTGGCTGGACGCCGAGACCGACGCGCGCTCGTTCGCGCGCCACGCGCGGCGGCTGACCGACTGGGCGATCGCGCTGGCGCGCGCCACCCGCGGCGCCGACTGCGCCACCCCGTATGCCTGCCGCATGCGCCCCTGGGTCGACCTGTGGCTGGCGCGGTGCGGGGAGGCGCTCGACCCCGCGCTGCGCGACGAGGCGCTGGCGGTGCTGCGCGGCGCGGGCCCGCTCCCCACCGTGTGCGAGCACCGCGACCTGCGGCCCTGGAACCTGCTGGTGACCCCCGACCGCCGGCTGGTGGCGCTCGACTGGGACGGCGCGCGCTTCGACGGGCTGCCGCTGCTCGACCTCCTCCCCGCGCTCGGCTACCTGCGCTTCGCCCTCGACGGCGCGCTGCGGTCGCGCGCGTTCGGGCGCTCGTACGCGGCGCTGCCGGACGGACCGCGCGCCGACGCCCTGGCGGCGTACGCGGACGCGCTCGCCCTCGACGCCGACGCGATGCGCGTGCTGCGCGTGCTGGTGTGGGTGCGGCCGTGTGTGGTCGACGCCGGCGAGCACGCGGCGGCGCACGGCGGGCGCGTCCCGGACTGGTCGCGCACCCTCGTCCCCGTCTGGGCGGCGGAGGCGCGGTCGGCGCTCGGCGGGCGGGGGGCGTAGCCGAGCGTCGCGGCGCGTCCCGCGCCGGTCCCGACCTTGCACTCGCCCCCGGCATGTCCAACCCGGTCGTGGAAGCCGCCACCGCCCAGACCCGCTCCATGACGCCCGAGGAGCTCCGGCGCCGCGTGGTGCGGCTGGCGTTCGGCGGCGACGAGGGGCGCTACGCCGAGTTCCTGGCGGCGTTGCGCGAGGTGATCCCCCCCGACGTGGAGATCGTGCTCCGCGGGAGCGCGGTCACCGGCTGCCGGTGGGCCGACGGCGCCCCGTTCGACGCCGATGGGCCGGGGACGAGCGACCTCGACCTGACCTTCGTTGGCGGCGACATGCTGAAGCTGTTCGAGGAGTTCTACATCCCCGGGCTGCACAGCGTCCCGCTGAGCGACGAGCACCCGGACGCCTCGCCGACGTTCACGCCGCTGCGCCGCGCGCTCTGCACGCTGGTCGGGCGCCCGGTGAACATCCAGGCGACGTCGGACTTCCTGCAGTACGCGCGCGACGTGGTGATGGACCAGCCCTACCTGACGCTCGTGCCGCGCGCCGAGGAGTGAGGGCCGCGGTGCCGCTCCGCGTCCTCAGCTACAACATCAAGTACGGCGGCACGGGGCGCGAGGCGGCGCTGGCGGCGGTGGTGCGGGCGGCCGACGCCGACGTGGTGATGCTGCAGGAGGCGACCGACCCGGCGGTGGTGCGCGCGGTCGCGGAGCGGACGGGGCACGACGCGTGGGGCGCGCGCGTGGGGCACTCCACGGGCTTCCTGTCGCGCGTCCCGGTCGAGCGGCACGCCTGGCACCACCCGCCCGGCTCGCGCCACGCCTTCCTCGAGCTGGTCCTCGCCGACGGGGCGGGGACGCTGTTCGGGCTGCACCTCGCCGCCTGGTTCTCGCGCTGGAGCGAGCGCCGCCGCGCCCGCGAGATCGCCGCGCTGCTGGCCGGCGTGCGCGCCGAGGAGCAGGGCTTCCACGTGATCGCGGGCGACTTCAACGCGCTGGCCCCCGGCGAGCGGCTGGAGGTGCGGCGCTTCCCGGCGTGGATCCGCGCGATGATCTGGCTCAGCGGCCGCGACATCGCGCGCGACACGATCCAGTCGATGCTCGACGGCGGCTACGTCGACGCGTGGCGTCGGCTGCACGCGGCGGAGCCCGGGTACTCCTTCCCGACGTGGGACCCGCACGTGCGCCTCGACTACCTGTTCGTGCCGGCGCGGTTCGCGGAGCGGATCGGGCGGTGCGAGGTGTTCACGTCGCCGGGCGAGGCCAAGCAGGCGAGCGATCACTTTCCATTGCTGGTCGAACTGCTTTGACACGGAGGGACACGGAAACCGGGGGATGGACTCGAGCCTGAAGCCCATCCCCCGGTGTCCGTGTCCCTCCGTGTCTGCAGTTCGCTCAGCCGAAGAGATTCGGCTGCCCGCTCGCGGAGGGCGGCTCGTACCCGAAGTGGCGGTACGCCTGGTTGGTCGCCACGCGCCCGCGCGGGGTGCGCTGCAGGAAGCCGTGCTGCACGAGGAACGGCTCGTACACCTCCTCGATCGTGCCGCCGTCCTCGCCGACGGCCGCGGCGATGGTCGAGATGCCGACCGGGCCGCCGTCGAACTTCTCGATGATGCACTTCAGCACGCGCGCGTCCATGTCGTCGAGCCCGAACTCGTCGACGTCGAGGCGGCGCAGCGCGAGGTCGGCCACCTCCCGCGTGATCTCGCCCTGCGCCTCGACCTCGGCGAAGTCGCGCACGCGGCGCAGCAGGCGGTTGGCGATGCGGGGGGTGCCGCGCGAGCGGCGGGCGATCTCCTGCGCGCCGCCGGCGTCGCACGGGACCTTCAGCACCTCGGAGGTGCGGCGCACGATCAGCTCGAGCGCCTCCTCCGGGTAGTAGTTCAGCCGCTCGACGATGCCGAAGCGCGCGCGCATCGGCGACGTGAGCATGCCGAAGCGCGTCGTCGCCCCCACCAGCGTGAAGCGCTCGATCGGCATCGTGATCGTCTGCGCCTTCGGCCCCTCGCTGAGGCGGATGTCGATCTTGTAGTCCTCCATCGCGGGGTAGAGGAACTCCTCGATCACCGGGCGCAGGCGGTGGATCTCGTCGATGAAGAGGATGTCGCCCTCGCGCATGTTCGTGAGCTTCCCCACGAGATCCCCGGGCTTCTCGATCGCCGGGCCGCTCGTCGTGTGGATGTTCACACTGAGCTCGCGCGCGATCAGCTCCGCCAGCGTCGTCTTGCCGAGCCCCGGCGGCCCGTGGAACAGCGTGTGGTCGAGCGGCTCCTTGCGCGCGATGGCCGCCGCGATGGCGATCCGCAGGTTGTCCTTCACCTTCTGCTGGCCGATGAACTCGGCCAGCCGCTGCGGGCGGAGGGAGAGCTCGACGACGCTCTCCTCGCTCAGGACCTCGGGGGTGGTGATCTCGGCGCGGGCCATCGGGGGGGCCGGGGGGGCGGTCATGCGTGCATCCAGGCTTCTCGGGAACGTCCAGGCGGTCGGGAACCCCGGAATATACCCGAAAGGCCGCCGAAGGTGCCGGGCCCTACACCAGGGCCCGCATCCCCGACAGCCGCTCCGCGGCCGCCTCCATCGTCTCCGTCTTCTTGCAGAACGCGAAGCGCACGTAGCGCTTCCCGTCCGGGCTCCCCGGCCGGTAGAAGCTCGACCCCGGGACCGTCGCCACGCCGACGTCCTTCGCCAGCCACTTGGCGAACGTCACGTCGTCGTCGCTGCTGATCGCCGAGAAGTCGGCCATCAGGAAGTAGGCGCCGTCGGGGATCGAGAACCTGAAGCCGAGGTCGCGGAGCACCGGCGCCAGGATCTCGCGGCGCGCGCGGTAGTCCATCGCCAGGTGGTTGTAGTAGTCGGCGTCGAGCGCGAACCCGACGGCGGCCGCGGCCTGTAGCGGGGCGGGGGCGCCCACAGTGAGGAAGTCGTGCACCTTGCGGATCGCGCTGCTGGCGGCCGGCGGCGCGATCGCGAAGCCGAGGCGCCACCCCGTGCAGGTGAACGTCTTGGAGAGGCTCGAGATCGTGACCGTGCGCTCGCGCATCCCCGGCCACTGCGCGATCGGGTGGTGGTGGCCGCCGAAGATGATGTGCTCGTACGGGTCGTCGGTGAACACCCACGGCACGTCGTACTCCAGCACCAGTCGCGCGATCAGGTCGATCTCGGCGCGCGTGAACACCTTGCCGGTTGGGTTGTGCGGCGTGTTCAGCACCAGCGCCTTGGGGCGCCGGGCCAGCGCCGCGCGCAGCGCGTCCTCGTCGATGTGCCAGTCGGGGGCGACCAGCGACACGTACACCGGCGTCGCGCCCGAGAGCACCGCGTCGGGGCCGTAGTTCTCGTAGTACGGCTCGAAGATCACGACCTCGTCGCCCGGGTCGACCAGCGCCAGGAACACCGACGCCATCGCCTCGGTGGCGCCGCACGTCACCGTCACCTCGCGGTCGGGGTCGACCTCCAGCCCGTACCACCGGCGGTACTTCTCGGCGATCGCCAGGCGCAGCGCCGGCGTCCCCCAGGTGATCGCGTACTGGTTGACGTCGCCGTGGATCGCCGCGCACGCCGCGTCCTTCATCGGCGCCGGCATCGGGAAGTCGGGGAACCCCTGGGCGAGGTTGATCGCGCCGTGCTGCTGCGCGACGCGCGTCATCTCGCGGATGACGCTCTCGGTGAAGGTCGAGGCGCGGCGGGACGTCATGCGGGTCGCGGGGGCTCGGGTCGGGCTCGGGGCGCGCCGCGAGGCGGCGCGCGCGGCGGCCCCGCGAATCGACCGGGGTGCACGGGCGGCGTCAAGCCCGCCCGCGCCCGCGCGCGCGTCTCCGTGCGCGTCCGGCGTGCCTCAGCGCACCTCGAGCTCGGCGCGCAGCGGCGGCAGCTTGAGCGGGGCGCCCCCCGCCTGGATGACCGTCGGCTCCGCCGTCACGACGTAGCGCCCCGCGGCCGGCGCGCGGAACGCCATCGCCATCACCTGCTCGGCGCCCGCGGCGAGCGTCCGCTCGGTGATCGCCTGCCCGCAGCCGCTCCCGTCCACCGCCTCGCCCCCGGCGGCCGGCACCAGCGCGAGGTAGGCCGGCGCCGTGCACGAGAAGGTCACCGCCACCGGCGCCTGCGACGCGTTGCGCACCGCGAAGCGCACCCGCACCGAGTCGCCCGTCGCCACCGTGGTCGCGGCCAGCCGCAGCGTGGCGGCGAGCGGCCCCTGCGCCGCGCTGGCCTCGCCGACCGCGGCGGCCGGCGTCCCCGACCCCTCGCCGCCCGCCGGGTCGTTGGTCGGGTTGCTGGCGCAGGCCGCGGCCAGCAGCGCGGCGAGGGAGGCGAGGGAAGCGCGACGCGGCATGGGGCGGGACCTCAGCGGACCAGCAGCTCGGTGGTCACCGGGCTGATGACGAAGGGGCGGCCGTTGGCCTGGGTGATCGTGGGCGTCGCCTCGATCACGTAGAGCCCCGGCGCCAGCGGCTCCGACTTGGCCGACGCGCGCGTGGGGAACTGGAGCACGACCGACGCGTTCGGGGGCACGTCGTGCGTCACGACCGTGTCCTTGCAGGTCGTCGTCTCGAGCGCCGGGGCGCCCGCGGGGGCGTTGGACGCCCGGATCGCGACCCGCGCCGGCGCGCTGCACGTCTGCGTGAGGCGCAGCGTGTCGGCGTAGTCGTTCCGGATCTCGAAGCGCACCGAGAACTCCTCCCCCGGCGCGACCGCGTTGGGCGAGGCGCCGAGGCGCGTGGTCGTGCCCATCACGACGCGGGGCCCCTCGGGCGTCGCCGTCGCGCTGTCGGCCGCCGGGCGGCGCGAGTCGGCGTCGCCGCAGGCGGCGGCGAGGAGCAGGACGGCGAGGACGGAACGGGGGCGGGGCATCGGGGGAGCGCGGGGGAGTGCGGAGGAGGAAGCGGGTCAGCGGGCGCCGATGCGGGCGAGGCTGGCGCGGATCAGCTCCGTCGCGCTCAGCTTCTTGCCCCCGGCGTCGATCGCGCCCTTGACCGCGCGCTCGGCGTCGGCCGTGGTGTAGCCCAGCGAGACGAGGGCGCGGATCGCGTCGTCGGCCGAGGCGCCGTCGGGGCGCGGGCCGGGCGTCGGGTCGGTCTGCAGCTCGTCGAGCTTGTCGGCCAGGTCGAGGATGAGCTGCTCGGCCTTCTTGCGGCCGACGCGGGGCACCCCCTGCAGCGTCGCGACGTCCTTCTCGCGGATCGCGCGCACCAGCCGCTCGGCGGTCAGCGTCGAGAGCATCCCGATCGCCAGCGCCGGCCCGACCCCCTTGGCGCCCAGCACGCGCTGGAAAACGCGCCGCTCGAAGGCGCTGGCGAAGCCGAACAGCTGCCAGCCGTCCTCCTTCACCACGAGGTGCGTGTGCAGCGCGGCGTCCTCGCCGAGCTTGGGGAGCCCCTCGTAGGTGGAGAGCGGGATGAACAGCTCGAACCCGACGCCCCCCTTGGTGAGCAGCTCGACGCGGTCGAGCTCCTTGGCGACGACGCGGCCGACGACGTGGGCGATCACGAGTGGGTCACCGGGAGGCGGGCCGCACGGTCGCCGGCCGGGAGGTGCGGCGCCATGCAGTAGGTCAGGGCGGCGGCGACGCCGTCGGCGGCGTCGGACGGGGAGGGCACGGCCTTCAGCCGGAGCAGGCGCGTCAGCATGAACTGCACCTGCTCCTTGCTGGCCGCGCCCGTGCCGACGACCGCCTTCTTGATCTCGGCGGGGGGGAACTCGTGGACCGTGAGCCCCGCCAGCTCCCCCGCCAGCAGGATCACCCCGCGGGCGTGGCCGAGGGTGATCGTGGTGCGGACGTTCTTCGCGTAGAAGATGCTCTCGACCGCCAGCGCGTCGGGGCGGTGGCGGGCGATCAGCTCCTGCACCCCCTCGAAGATCTCGCGCAGGCGGGCCGGGAGCGGGTCGCGCGCGCGGGTGCGCACGACGCCGCACTCCACGAGCTTGGCGAGCCCGCCCCGCTCGGACCGCACCACCCCGTAGCCGGTGGTCGCGGTCCCGGGGTCGATGCCGAGGACCAGCATGGGCGGACTCCAGTCGCTCCGCGGCGGCTCAGGCTTCGGCCAGCGCGTCGGCGTCGATGTCGAAGTTCCCCTCGACCTTCTGCACGTCGTCCAAGTCCTCGAGCGCCTCCAGCAGCTTCATGAGCTGCTGGGCGTCGGCGCCCTCGACCCGCACGGTCGTCTTGGGCACCCAGGTGATCTGCGCGTCGCTGGTCTCCATGCCGCGGGCCTGGAGCGCCGCCCGCACCGCGTGCAGGTCGGCCGGCTCGGTGGTGACCACGTACTGCTCCTCCTCGCGCCGGAAGTCCTCGGCGCCGGCCTCGAGCGCGGCCTCCATCGCCGTGTCCTCGTCGAGCCCGGAGGCGTCGAGCGCCATCTGCCCCTTCCGGTCGAACAGGAAGGCGACCGACCCGGACGTGCCCATGTTGCCCCCGTTCCGCGACAGCTTGTGGCGGACGTCGGCGACGGTGCGCGTCGGGTTGTCGGTCAGCGCCATGACCATGAGGGCGACCCCGCCCGGCCCGTACGCCTCGTACAGGACCTCCTGGTAGTCGACCCCGTCCATGTCGCCCGTCCCCTTCTTGATCGCGCGCTCGATGTTCTCCTTCGGCATCGAGTTCGAGCGGGCCGTGTCGATCGCGAGGCGCAGGCGCGGGTTGTGTTCCGGGTCCCCGCCGCCGCTCTTGGCCGCGACGGTGATCTCACGGATGAGCTTGGTGAAGACGGCGCCGCGCTTCGCGTCGGTCGCCGCCTTCGCGCGCTTGATCGTCTTCCATTTGCTGTGGCCGGCCATGCTCGACTCTGCGCGTGCGGCGGGAGGTGGGGTGGGGGACGGGGCAATATAACGGCCCGGGAAAGGCGGGAGTCGTCACGGCGGGACTCGGAAAGGGCGGGAGTCGTAAGAGCGCACCGCGCCGTCCCGACTCCCGCTGTGATGACTCCCGTGGTAGCGACTCCCGCAGTACGGGGCAGTTAGGTTTCGGACCATGCCCCCCGCCCCGAAATCCCTCCTGTGGGTCGACGACGAGGCCGAGCTCCTCGAGCCGCACGGGATCTTCCTGCGCGAGAAGGGCTACGTCGTCGAGTGGGCGACGAACGCCGACGACGCCCTCGACCTGGTCCAGCGCCGCCCCTTCGACCTGGTCCTGCTGGACGAGCAGATGCCGGGGAAGCGCGGGCTGGAGGTGTACCGCGAGATCCTCGAGCTCGCCCCGAACCTCCCCGTGGTGATGGTCACCAAGAGCGAGGAGGACGCCACCTTCCGGGAGGCGATCGGGGTCAACGTCCGCGACTACCTGGTCAAGCCGGTCAGCCCCCGGCAGGTCCTGGCCGCCGTGGCCAAGATCCTCGAGGGGGCGCAGATCCGGTCGCAGGCGATCTCGCGCGCCTTCGTCGAGCGGTTCCGGGCGCTGGAGCTGGACCGCGACCGCGACCTCGACTGGCGCGGGTGGGTCGACCGGTTCCACGAGCTGACGCGGTGGGACGTGGACCTGGCCGCCGCCGGGGAGCGCTCGCTCTACGACTCGCTGCGCGGGCTGTATCCCGACATGCGACGCGAGTTCGCGCAGTACATGCGCACCGCCTACCCGGCCTGGCTGCGCGGCCCGCGCGCCGAGCGCCCGGCGCTGTCGGTGGACGTCGTCCCCGAGTTCCTGCTGCCGCTGCTGCAGGCCGGGCGGACGGCGGCGTTCGTGGTGGTCGACTGCCTGCGCCTCGACCAGTGGCTGATCCTCGAGCCGCTGCTCACGCAGTGGTTCGACGTCGAGACCACGCACTACTACGCCGTCCTGCCGACCGCCACGCCGTACTCGCGCAACGCGCTGTTCAGCGGGCTGTACCCGTCGGAGATGGCGGCCAAGCACCCGCAGTGGTGGGGGGAGCGCGAGGACGAGACGCTCAACGCCCACGAGCGCGAGCTGCTCGACCTGCAGCTGAAGGCGCTGCGCGGGCAGACGCCGGTGCGCTACCACAAGATCTCCAGCGCCGCCGACTCGGACGACCTGGAGCGGCACCTCCCCGGCGCGCTCGGCGGCGAGGGGGTCAGCGCGTTCGTGTTCAACTTCATCGACCTGCTGACGCACGGGCGCTCGGAGTCGATGATCCTGTACGAGGTGGCGCGCGACGAGGTGGCCCTCCGCCAGCTCACCCGGCAGTGGTTCGAGCGCTCCGCGCTCCTGTCGCTGCTCAAGGAGGCGGCGCGGCGGAAGGTGCCGGTCCTGCTCACCAGCGACCACGGCTCGATCCACTGCAACACGCCGGCGACGGTGTTCGCCAAGCGCGACGCGACCGCCAACCTGCGCTACAAGTTCGGCGAGGACCTGCGCGCCGAGCGGCCCGAGCACGCGCTGTCGTTCGGCAACGCCGACGACCTCAAGCTGCCGAAGCGCGGGATGGGCGCGAACACGCTGATGGCGGTCGGCGACACCTTCTTCGTGTATCCGACGAAGCTGCGCGAGTACCAGAGCCGGTACCGCGGGTCGTTCCTGCACGGCGGGGTGACGCCCGAGGAGTGCATCCTGCCGCTGGCGCTGCTCACGCCGCGCTGACGCCGCGCCGGCCGTGCTCCGCCGCCTCCTGCCGTTCGTCCGGCCGCACGCGCGGCTGATGGCCGCCGCCGTCGCCTGCACCGTGGGCGCGGCGGTGCTCGACGTGTTCGCGCTGACGCTGCTCGTCCCGTTCCTCAACGCGCTGTTCGGGAACGAGGCGCTGGCCGGGAACACCGCGCTCACGCGCCTGCTCGACTGGCTGATCGGCGGGCTGGTCGACCGCGCCCAGCCGATGGCGTCGCTGCAGCGCGTCATCGTCGTCATCCTCGGCGCGGTCACCGCCAAGAGCGTCTGCTCCTGGCTGGCCGGGAACTTCGGCGCCACGCTGCAGGAGCGCGTGACCCGCGACCTGCGCAACGCGACGTACGCGCACCTGCAGCGGCTCCCGCTCGCCTGGTTCTCGCGCGTCAAGGCGGGGCAGGTGCTGGCGCGGGTGATGAACGACACCCAGCAGACCAAGCAGGTCATCACCGAGCTGGTGACGCGCTCGCTGCTCAGCGCGACGACCGTGGTCGCCACGATCGCGGCGATGCTCGCCACGTCGTGGTCGCTGACGCTGCTCGCGCTGGTGGTCGCGCCGCTGCTGATCCTCGCGCTGCAGCCGCTGCTCCGGAAGCTGCGCAAGGGGTTCCGCCGCACCGGCGACCAGCAGGGGGAGCTGACGTCGGTGGTGCAGGAGTCGGTGAGCGGGATCCGCCTGGTCAAGTCGTTCGGCGCCGAGGCGTACGAGGAGCGCCGCTTCCGCGAGGCCAGCGACCGGCTGGCGAAGGGGCTGTCGCGCGTGGCGCGCACGACGTACCTCGCGCAGCCGCTCACCGAGACGATCGGCACCATGATCGCCGTCGCGGTGCTGTGGGTCGGGGCGCGGCAGGTGCTGGTGGGCGGCACGCTGTCGGGCGCCGACCTGATCGCCTTCCTGATCCTCGTGATGCGCATGCTGCAGCCGCTCAAGCAGCTGTCGCAGGTGCCGACCACCGCGCAGCAGTCGCTGGCGGCCGCCGAGCGGCTGTTCGACATCCTCGACGAGCCGACCGAGACGGCGCGCGACCGCGGCACCGTCGCGCCGGCGCGCTTCGAGCGCGCGATCGCGTTCGAGGGGGTGGGGTTCGCCTACCCGTCGCGCGGCGACGACCCGGAGGGGGAGGCCCCGCCGGTGCTGCGCGACGTGTCGCTGGTCGCGCGCCCGGGCGAGGTGATCGCGCTCGTCGGGCCGAGCGGGGCGGGGAAGAGCACGCTGGTCGACCTGATCGCGCGCTTCCACGAGCCGACGGCCGGGCGGATCACCCTCGACGGCATCGACACCCGCGGGATCCGGCTCGACGCGCTGCGCGCGCTCGTGGGGATCGTCAGCCAGGACACGGTGCTGTTCAACGATACGGTGCGCGCCAACCTGGCCTACGGCGCCGGCGACCGGTACTCGCAGGCGCAGATCGAGGCCGCCGCGCGCGCCGCCAACGCCCACCAGTTCATCGCCGAGCTGCCGCTCGGCTACGACACGGTGCTCGGCGAGCGCGGCACGCGGCTGTCGGGCGGGCAGCGGCAGCGCCTCGCCATCGCCCGCGCGCTGCTGGTCGACCCGCCCATCCTGATCCTCGACGAGGCCACGAGCGCGCTCGACACCGAGAGCGAGCGGCTGGTGCAGGAGGCGATCGACCGGCTGCTGGAGCGGCGCACGGTGTTCGTGATCGCGCACCGCCTGTCCACCGTCGTGCACGCCGACCAGATCCTGGTGCTGGAGCGCGGCGCCGTCGTCGAGCGCGGGACGCACGCCGAGCTGCTGGCGCGCGGCGGCACGTACGCGCGGCTGCACGCGCTCCAGTTCCGCGACCGCGAGGTGGCGGTGTGAGGGCGCTCTTCCACCACCCGCACGCCGAGTGGGACGGGCGCGCCCGCGCGTTCGCGGTCGCCGCGCGCGGGCTGCGCCGCCGCGGCTGGGAGACGCGCTTCGCGTGCTGCCCCGGTACGGAGCCCGAGCGCCGCGCCGAGGCGCTGGGGATCCCGGTGCACCCGCTCGCCCCCGACGCCGGGATCATCGGCGGGAGCGGCGCGCTGGCGCGGGCGCTGCGCGAGCACCTGGTGGACGTGCTGTACGTGCACGGCGAGCGCGCGCACCTGGCGGCGGCGGGCGGGGCGTGGCGCGCCGAGCGCGGAGTCATCGTGCGCCGCTTCGGCGCCGGAGAGGACGCGTCGCTCGGGCGGGCCGCGCGCGCCACCCTCGGGCAGGCGCCGATGGCCGCGCTGTGCACGTGGGCCGAGCAGGCGGCCGCGCTCCCCGCCGACGCGGGGCTGGCGGCGGTGGTGACCGCGGACCTCGGCGTGGAGGCCGACGCGGAGGGCGCGCGGCCGCGGCGCGAGGGGCCGCTGCGCCGCGTCGTGTGCGTGCAGACGCGCGCCGTCCGCGCCCGCACCGCCTCGGTGCTGCGCACGGTCGCGATGCTCGCGCCGCGCCACCCCGAGCTGCGCGTCGCGCTCGTCGGCCCCGGCGCGGACGACGAGGAGCTGCGGCTGCACGCCGCGGCGGTCGGGGTGAACCGGCTGGTCTCGCACCACGCCGCCGCGTCGCCCGCCGACCTGCTCGCCGAGGCCGACCTGGCGTGGGTGATCGCCGACGGCGACGACGGCGCGTTCGGCGTGCTCGAGGCGCTGGGCGCCGGCGTGCCCGTGCTGGTGGAGCGCGGCAGCGACGCGGCGCGCTACGTCCCCGACGCGATCGGCGGCGCGCACCTCCCGCCCGAGGACGTGCCCGCCGCCGCCGCGACGCTGGCGCAGCTGCTGGCGCACGACGCCGACCGGCAGTCGATGGGCGCGGCGGGGCACGCGCGGGTGGCGCGCTCCCACGGCGAGGCGGCGATGCTCGACGGCTTCGCGCGCGTGGCCATCGAGGCGCACGCGCGGGCGCGGCGGCGCTAGGTTGCGTCCGGTGTCCCCCGCGCCCGCCCCGCCCCCCGCCGCAGCCTCCGACGTCGACGCCGGGGCGTCCGCCGCGTCCGAGGCGCCGCCGACCGACCGGCCGGCGACGCTCGCGCACCGGCTGGAGTACGCGGCGCTGCGCACGGCGCTCGGCGGGCTCGGCGCGCTGTCGTGGGACCGCGCCACCGCGGTCGGCGCCTGGCTCGGCCGCACCGGCTACGCGCCGCTCGGCATCCGCCGCGGCGTGGTCGAGCGGCAGATCGCGGCGGCGTTCCCCGAGTTCGACGCCGACCGCGTGCGCGCCGTGGCGCGCGCGTCGTACGAGTCGCTCGGCCGCACCACGCTCGAGGCGGCGCTGGTGCCGCGACTCGGCCGGCAGGGGGTGCTCGACCTGTTCGAGCGCGTCGAGGGGTGGGACGTGCTCGAGGCGGCGCTGGCCCGGGGGCGCGGCGCGCTCGTGGTGACGGGGCACCTCGGCAACTGGGAGCTGGGCGGGTCGTACGTCGCCGCGCGCGGCGTGCCGATCGACGGCGTGGCGCGGCAGATGGCCAACCCGCTGTTCGACGGCTTCCTCACCGACACGCGGCAGCGCCTCGGGATGACCGTGGTGTGGGACGGGCACGCGGTGCGGCGCACGCCGCGCGCGCTGCGCGAGAACCGTGTGGTCGCGATGGTCAGCGACCAGGGCGCGCTCGGGCTGGCGTCGACCTGGGTGCCGTTCTTCGGGCGCCCGGCCAAGACGCCGCGCGGGCCGGCGGTGTTCGCGCTGCGGCTCAAGGTGCCCATCCTGTTCGCCGCCGCGGTGCGACAGCCGTCGGGGCGCTTCCTGCTCGGCTTCGAGCCGGTGCCGGTCGAGGAGACGGGGGACCGCGAGCGCGACGTCGACACGATCGTGGCCGCGTACACGCGGCAGCTGGAGGCGTGGGTGCGGCGCTACCCCGAGCAGTACTTCTGGCAGCACCGGCGGTGGAAGCACCAGCCGGCCGACACCCCCGCGCACCTGCGCGAGCCGTGAGCGCGTCCGGCTCGACGCCCGGCCGGGTGTGGCCGCTGCTGCGCCGCGACGGGCGGGCGCGCATCGGGCTCGCCGTGGTGGTCGCGCTCGTGCTGGCGGCCGTGCTGGCGCCGCTGGTCGCGCGCCAGGACCCGACGGCCATCGACCTGGCGGGCGCGCTGCGCGCGCCGTCGGGAGAGCACTGGCTGGGGACCGACGTGCAGGGGCGCGACGTCTGGTCGCGGCTCGTCCACGGCGCGCGCGTGTCGCTCGCCGTCGGCGTGCTGTCGCAGGCGATCTCGCTGGTGCTCGGCGTCGCGCTCGGGCTGGTGGCCGGCTACTACGGGCGCCGCGTCGACGACCTGGTCATGCGCCTCGCCGACGTCACGCTGGCCTTCCCGACGCTGCTGCTGCTCATCGCCATGGCGGCGGCGTTCGAGCCGTCGCTGACGACGGTGTTCGTGACCATCGGGGTTGTCGGCTGGGCGGGGATGGCGCGGCTGGTGCGCGGGCAGGTGCTCGTCGTGCGCCACATGGAGTACGTGCAGGCCGAGCGCGCGCTCGGCGCCGGCGACGCGCGGATCCTCGTGCGCCACGTGCTGCCCAACGTCATCGCACCGGTGGTGATCGCGGCGACGCTCGGCGTGGCGGGGGCGATCATGGCCGAGGCGGCGCTGTCGTTCCTCGGGCTCGGCGTGCAGCCGCCGACGCCCAGCTGGGGCGCCATGATCGCCGACGGGCGCGACCTCGCGCAGCTGCGGCGCGCGCCGTGGACGTCGCTCTTCCCCGGGCTGGCGATCGGCGCGGCGGTGCTCGGCTTCAACCTGGTCGGCGACGCGCTGCGCGACGCCCTCGACCCGCGGGCGGTGCGCCGCGGCGAGACGCCCACCGAGGCCGGCACGCCGCCGGCCGGCCGCCGATGACCGCGACCACCGTGGAGACCTACGACGTCGAGGCGCTGCGGGCCGCCGAGTTCCCGTGGGCGGCGCGCGGTGAGTCGATCTACCTCAACAACGCCTCCACCGGCCCGCTGCCGCAGCGCGCGGTCGACGCGGTGTCCGACTGGACGCGCCGCCGCGCGGAGCCGTTCCGGCTGCGCGACGCCGACCTGTTCCGCACCGTCGCCACGGCGCGCGAGCTGGCGGCGCGGCTGATCGGCGCCGAGGCGGGGGAGATCGCGCTGATGGTCAACACGTCGTACGGGGTGAACCTGGCGGCGCGCGCGCTCCCGCTGGCGGCCGGCGACGTCGTGCTGACCTTCGACCGCGAGTTCCCGGCCAACGTCTACCCGTGGATGGCGCTCGGCGACCGCGGCGTGCGGCTGGAGCTGGTGCCGACCGTCGACGGGCTCCCCGACGAGGACGCGCTGGTGCGCGCGCTCGACCGCCGCGAGGTGCGCGCGCTGGCGGTGAGCTGGGTGCAGTTCGCCTCCGGCTACACCGCCGACCTGGCGCGGCTCGGGCGGCTGTGCCGCGAGCGCGGCGTCTGGTTCTTCGTCGACGCCATCCAGGGCGTCGGCCCGCTCACGCTCGACGTGCGCGAGGTGCCGATCGACCTGCTGGCGTGCGGCGCGCAGAAGTGGCTGCTGTCGCCGTGGGGCTCGGGGTTCTGCTACGTGCGCCGCGAGCTGATCGCGCGCCTCGCCCCGGACGCCGTCGGGTGGATGGCCGTGCGGGGGAGCGACGACTTCTCGCGGCTCGTCGACTACGACTTCACGCTGCGCGACGACGCGCGGCGCTTCGAGGTGGCGACGCTCCCGTACCAGGACATGGCGGGGTTCGCGGCCAGCCTGTCGCTGCTGCACGAGCTGGGGCCGGCCCGCGTGGCGGCGCACGTGCGCGGGCTGGCCGACCGGATCGTCGAGTGGGCGCGGGCGCGCGACGACGTGCGGCTGGTGACCCCGGCCGACCCCGCCCGCCGCGCCGGGATCGTCAGCGTCGCCCCGCGCGACCCGGCGGCCGCCGCGGCCCGGCTGCGGGAGGCCGGCGTGGCGCACTCGGTGCGCGAGGGGGCGGTCCGGCTCTCCCCGCACGGTTACAATACGCCCGACGAAGTCGCCCGCGCCCTCGACGCGCTGGCCGGCTGAACGCCCCCGCACTCACCACGCCCCGACATGACCGCCACCACCCTCCGCCGTGCGCGCGCGGCCGCGCTGCTGGCGAGCGTCTGCGCCGTCGCCGCCGTGACCGCCTGCACCGGGCGCAACGACGGCCGCAAGGACCCGTACGGCAACGCCAACATGGGCGCCGGCGGCCCGGCCCCCGCCGGCCCGGCGCCGGGGCACAACACCGACACGACGATGATCCCGGCCGCCAGCACCGCGCCCACCGGCGCCGCCGCGACGCCCGCGCCGACTCCCGCGCCCGCGGCGACCAAGGCTCCTTGAAAGACAGACACGGAGGACACGGAAACCGGGGGAGAGACTTCAGCCGCTAGTCTCTCCCCCGGTTTCCGTGTCCTCCGTGTCTAGAGCAGATCACGGCGCGGCGTAGCGGCCGTAGCCGCAGTGGCGGAAGTAGC
>NZ_JARGEK010000008.1 GCF_029211165.1 Roseisolibacter sp. H3M3-2 | reverse complement strand
GCGCGAGCTGGTCGCCCGTGGGCGCGCTCGCCGCCCGCGCCCGCGCGCTGCGCGAGGCCGTCGACGCGGCGTGGCCCGACGACGCGGTCCCCGCCCCCGACCTCGAGGTGCGGCGCGCCGACGCGACCGACGTCGACGCGGCGTTCGGGGTGATCGCGCGCTGCCGCGACGCCCTCGCCGCCGCCGGGGTGCCGCAGTGGGACGCCGTCTACCCGACGCGCGCCGACGTCGCGGCCGACGTCGCGGCGGGGACGCTGTTCGTGGCGCGCCGCGCCGGGCGCGTGGTCGGCGCGGTGGCCGCCGACGGGCGGCAGGACGCGGCGTACGCCGACGTCCCGTGGCGGGGCGCCGAGCCCGCGCTGGTGGTGCACCGCCTCGTCGTCGACCCCGACGTGCAGGGGGGCGGCATCGGCTCCGCGCTCATGGCGCACGTCGAGGCGCTGGCGGCGCGCCACGGCTACGCGAGCGTGCGCCTCGACGCGTACACGGGGAACCCCGGGTCGGCCGCGCTGTACCGCAGGCGCGGCTACCACGAGGCGGGGCAGGTGCGCTTCCCGCGCCGCCCGCTCCCCTTCCACTGCTTCGAGCGCGACGTGGCGCGGCGCCCGTGACCGCGCCGCGCGACGACTTCGCCGACCGCGTCGAGGAGGCGATGGCGGCGATCGACGACGAGATGGCGCGCGTCGGCGCCGACTGGGACGCGCTCGACGCCGCGCTCCTCGGCGACGACGACGGCGCCGACGACGACGCGGCGGTGGGCGTCGACGTCCTCACCCTGCTCGCGGTGCTGCGCACCCTCCCCGACGGCGCCGGCACCGCCGCCGTGCTCGCGGCGCTCGAACCCCCACCGGAATAGCCTGGCCGCATGCCGAACCCTCGCGTCTGGAACCGCAAGCTGCACCGCTGGGGCTCGGCGGCGATCGCGCTCCCGTTCCTGCTCGTGCTCTGCACCGGCCTGCTCCTGCAGGTGAAGAAGCAGGTGACGTGGGTGCAGCCGCCCGAGCACCGCGGCACGGGCGCGCCCGCGCTGACGCTCCCCGACGTCCTGGCGCGCGTGCAGGCGGTCCCCGAGGCCGGGATCCGCACGTGGGACGACGTCGACCGCGTCGACGTGCGCCCCGGCAAGAAGCTGATCAAGGTGATCGGCCACTCGCGCTGGGAGGTGCAGCTCGACGCCGCCACCGGCGCGGTGCTGCAGACGGCCTACCGCCGCTCCGACCTGATCGAGCAGCTGCACGACGGCTCGTTCTTCGCCGACGCCGCGAAGACGTGGGTCTTCCTGCCGGTGGCCGTGGTCGTGCTCGGGCTCTGGGTGACGGGGATCTACCTCTTCCTGCTCCCCATCCGGCAGCGGCGCCTCAATGCGCGCGCAGCGACCGCGCGATCAGCCCCACGCCCGCGGCCAGCAGCCCGAGCATGACCAGCGTGTTGAAGAGGCTCGTCGGGCGGAAGTAGACGTGCAGGTTGGTGACGATGCCGGTCAGGATGATCACCGCGCCGCCGGCGGTCAGCACCCACCCCCACGCCGACCGCCCGTCGAAGAACAGCAGCCCGATGCCGAGCAGCAGCGGGAGCAGCGACAGCCCGAACGCGCTCATCCCCCACAGCTGCCAGTAGCCGCTGCTCACCGTCACCTGGTTGGTGAGCAGCCAGCCGCCGGCCACCGCGAGCGCGGCGCCGAGCAGGAACTCGCCGATGCCGCCCGGGGTGCCGCCGGCGCCGCGCCGCGCGCGCTCGTCCATCGCTCCGTCTCCGGTGAAGGGGTGCGGCCCCATTCTGCGCCGCCGGCTGGCGCGGCGCCATCCGCGGCGCCATCGTCACCGTCCCTCCCCCGCCGGCCCCCCTCCCGCCGCCCGCCGTGTCCCGCCTCCGCCCCGCGCTCGGCCTCGCCGCCGGCGTCGTGCTGCTCGCCAGCGCCGCGATGCACTCCCTCCTCGGCTGGCCGGGCATGCGCGGGCAGCTCGTCGCCGCCGGCGCGCCCGCCGACCTCGTGGCGGGGGTGCGCATCGGCTGGCTGTTCGGCGGCGCGATGATCCTCGCCTTCGGCGTGCTGGCCTGCTGGGCGTTCGCCGAGCGGCTGCGCGGGGCCGCGCCGTCGATGCGCGCGCTGCGCGTGCTCGGCGCCGCCTACGCCGCGTTCGGCGTGTACGCGCTCGCCACCGGCGGCTGGAACCCGTTCTTCCTGATCTTCGTCGTCCCGGGCGCGCTGGTGCTCGCCGCCGCCGACGGGCCGTGACCGCGCGCGTCCGCCCCAAGGCCGTCTGCGTCTGCGCGCGCGGCGACGCGATCCTCGTCAACGCCGCGACCGACGCGGTGAAGGGGGAGACCTTCTACGGCCCGCTCGGCGGCGAGATCGAGTTCGGCGAGCGGGCCGCCGACGCGGTCGTCCGCGAGCTGCGCGAGGAGGTCGGCGTCGAGGTGGCCGACGTGCGCCGCCTGGGCGTGCTGGAGAACGTCTTCACGTACGAGGGGGCGCCGGGGCACGAGATCGTCTTCGTCTTCGACGCCCGCCTCGCCGACCCGACGCTCTACGACCGCGCCCCGCTGCTCGGCGTCGAGTCGAACGGCGTCCGCTTCGAGGCCCGCTGGATGCCGCTCGCGACCTTCGCCCCCGGCGGCCCGCCGCTCTACCCCGACGGGCTGTACGCCCTGCTGCGCGAGCTCGGCACGTGCGCTGGCTGATCGTCGAGCGCTTCCGCGACGGCGACCCCGCGCCCGTCTACCGCCGCTTCGCCGAGCGCGGCCGCCTCGCCCCCGACGGCCTGCGCTACGTCGCATCGTGGGTGAGCGAGGATCTCGCGACGTGCTGGCAGGTGATGGAGGGGGACGATCGCGCGCAGCTCGACGCGTGGATCGCCGCGTGGGAGGATCTGGTCGCCTTCGAGGTGCACGAGGTGCTGACCTCCGACGAGGCGAGGGGGCGGGTGCTCGGCAAGAGCTTCAGACAGGATTGACAGGAAACCGGGGGAAAGACTCGAGGCTACAGTCTTTCCCCCGGTTTCCTGTCAATCCTGTCGAATGCTTTTCAGGGGTTGCCCGACCCATGCGCCCGCCCCCGCGCGCCCGCATCGTGGTCCATGCGACCGACCCTCGGCATCCTCCTGGCCCTCCTCGTCGCGGCCCCCGCCGCCGCGCAGGACGAGGCCGCGCTGCGCCGCGCGTTCGAGGGGCGCACCGTCACCGTGCGCCTCGACATGCCCGCCACCAGCCGCGGCGTCGACGTGTACCCGCAGGACGGGGCGCCGCTCGACGCGCGCGAGGTCGCGGAGCGGCTCAAGGAGTTCGGCCCCGCGCTCCGCATCGGGCAGCGCGTCATGGTCACCAAGGTCGTCGTCAAGAAGAACTCGCACGTCGAGTTCCAGCTCGGCGGCGGCGGCTACGGCACGCTCGGCGACTGGTCGGGCTCCGACGTCACCCCCGCCGCGGTGGGCGAGTCGCGGGCCGAGCGGGCGCTGCGCGACTCGGTGAAGTCCACCGGCGACCGCGCGCTGCGCACGCGGCTGCAGCGCGACCTCGACGCCCTGCGCGCGGCGCGCGAGCGCGAGAACGCGCGCGCCGCCGCCGAGGCGCAGCAGGCCAACGTCGCGCGCGAGACGCTGCTGCGGGCGCGGCGCGCCGAGGCGGGGAGCCGCTTCAACGTGCGCTACCGCGGCGGGCTGCCCGCCGAGGCGCTGACGCCCGACGGGGTGACGCGCGCCCTGGCCGCGTACGTCGACTTCGAGGGCGCCGCCGCCTCGGGCGCGGCGCCCGCCGCGAAGCCCGCGGCCGCGCCGGGCGTCGCCGGGCTCCGCAAGGGGCTGCTCCTCGAGGAGGTCGAGGCGCTGCTCGGCCCCGCCGCCACGGCCGCCGAGTCGCGCGAGGGGACGCTGACGCTCGTGCGCCGGACCTACCGGAAGGACGGCGTCGACGTGGCCGCGCGCTTCGTGTCGGGCGTGCTGATCGACTTCGCGATCACGTCGCGGTAGGCGGCGCGCCGGGCGCCGCGTCGAGCGCCGTGCGCACCGCCGCCACCAGCTCGCGCGCGCCGAACGGCTTCTGCAGCAGCGCCGCCACCCCGAGCTCGTGCACCGACTCGGGGGTGATGAGGTGGCTGAACCCGGTGGTGAGGATCACCGGGAGCGTCGGGCGCAGGCGGCGCAGCTCGCGCGCCAGCCGGTCGCCGCTCATCCCGGGCATCGTCACGTCGCTCACCACCACGTCCACCGCGCGCGCCGCGTCGTCGAACAGCCGCAGCGCGCTCTCGCCGTCGTGCACGCAGGTGACGTCGTAGCCGGCGCGCGTCAGCGCCTGCGTGGCGAAGCGCGCCAGCGCCGGCTCGTCCTCCACCAGCACCACGCGCCCCTGCCCGCGCGGCGCCGGCGCGGCCTCGGGGGCGGGGGCCGGCGCGCCCGGCGCCAGCGGGAGCGTCACGACGAACGCCGCCCCGCGCCCCGGCGGCTCCTCGACCGCGATCGACCCGCCGTGCGACGTCACCACGCCGTGCGCGACGGCGAGCCCCATCCCCGTCCCCTCGCCCGTCGGCTTGGTGGTGAAGAACGGGTCGAACAGCCGCGCGCGCGCCGCCGGCGCGATCCCGCTCCCCGTGTCGCGCACCGCGAGCCGCGCCCGCGGCGCCCCGTCGCGCCGCGCCTCCAGCGACACCGACAGCAGCCCGCCGCCGGTGGCGCGCATCGCGTGCTCGGCGTTCGTCACCAGGTTCACCAGCACCTGCTGCAGCGCCGAGGCGTCGCCGAGCACCGTCACCGCGTGGTCGGGGAGGGCGAGCTCCAGCCGCACGTTCGCCGGGAGCATCGGGCGCAGCAGCCGCATGCTCTCCACCGTCAGCGCGCGCAGGTCCACCGGCGCCCGCCCCTGCTCGGTGCGGCGGCTGAAGGTGAGGATCTGGCGCACCAGGTCGCGCGCCCGCAGGCTCGCCGTGCGCACCTCCTCCAGCGACTCGCGCAGCTCGGCGCTCGCCCCGGCCAGCGCCGCCGACTCGGCGAGCGCCACCTCCGTGTGGCCGAGCACCACGCCGAGCATGTTGTTGAAGTCGTGCGCGATCCCGCCGGCCAGCGTGCCGAGCGACTCCATGCGCTCGGTCTGCCGCACCCGCTGCTCCAGCGCGTGGCGCTCCGTGTCGTCGTCGACCGTGCCCACGAAGCCGGTGACGCGCTCCCCCTCGCGCAGCGGCGCCATCTGCGCCCGCAGGTGCCGCTCGGCGCCGTCGGCGAGGCGCAGGCGGAACTCCTGCTCCGCCCCGACGCCGGTGGCGAGCGCGCGCTCCCAGGCCGCGTACGCGCGCGCGCGGTCGTCCGGGTGCACCGCCCCGAACACGCGCGCCGACGCGAACTCCTCCGGCTCCGGGATGCGCCAGATCTCGCGCACCCGCGGGTTCGCGTACAGCAGCACCCCGTCGCGGTCCACCTGGAACACGCCCAGTGGCGAGGCGGCGGCCAGCGCGCGGAAGCGCGTCTCGCTGGCGCGCAGCGCGGCCTCGGCGCGGCGCTGCGCGGTCACGTCGCGCGCCACCCCCGTCGCGCCCGCGACCTCGCGCCGCGCGTCGAGCATCGGCGAGATCACCGCCTCGAAGTGGCGCGTCTCGTCGCCGATCCCCGCCTCGGAGTCGAGCGCCACCCGCTCGCCCGCCATCACGCGCCCGTACACCGCGCGCCACTGCTCGAGCACCGCGTCGCCGTACTCCGCCGCCTGCACCGACTCGCCGACCGCGAACGGGCGCCCGCGCACCGCCACCTGCGCGCGCTGGAACGCCGCGTTGGCGGCGAGCAGGTGGAACTGCGCGTCCACCGCCCAGATCAGCGCGTCGGCGCCGTCGAGCATCGCCTGCGTGCGCGTGCGCTCCGCCACCAGCTGCGCCACCAGCCGGTCGTAGAACTCGCGCGGCAGCGGCTCCCCGCCCAGCGGGGCGTGCGCGTCGGCGGCCTCGGGGCGCCGCGACTCGGGCGGCGACAGGTCGACCACGTACCCCATCCAGGCGCCGCGCGTCCCCGGGATGAAGGCGCACACCAGCAGCACCGGCACGCGCGTGCCGTCCTGGCGCACGAACTCCTTCCGGTACGGCACCGTGAAGCCGCCGCTCTCGGCGGCCTGCCGGATCCCCGCCGCGTCGAGGTGCAGGTACTCGGGCGGCGTCATGGCCGCCCAGTTCATCCGCCCCGCCGCGAAGTCCGCCCGCGAGTAGCCGACCATCGCGAGGAAGGCGTCGTCCGCCTCGGTGATCACCTCGCCCACGCCGCGCATCACCCCGACGATCGCCGGGGGGCGGCCGGGGGGCGGGGAGGGCGGGGCCATGCCGGGTAGTATCGACACCCCGGGGCGCTGGGGCTAGCCGCGCGGCCCAGCGCCGCCGCGCGACGGCCTCGGGAGCGGCCTCAGAAGTTGAACTGGGCCTGCACCCGCGCCAGCCGCCCGTGCTGGCGGTTGTCGGGGTCGCCGAGGTCCTCGTAGGTGCGGTCCGACCACTGGTAGGCCGCCGTCAGCTCGATCGCCTCGGCCACTTCCCATTCGAAGCCGGCCTGCAGCTCGCGCACCCGGTAGCGCCGCGCGTCGAGCTCGAACTTCTTGCCGCCGTCGTAGCGGTGCGCCTGCACGTACGGGATGACCGTCCCCCTCCCCGCCTTCACCCGGTAGGTCGCCAGGACGTAGCCGCCGTCGAGCGCCCGCTCGCGCACCGTGCGCGTCTCCGGGTCGGCCTCGGGGCCGCGCCCGACGTTCCACTCGGCCTGCAGCCCGAACGGCTGCGGGTAGAGCACGAACGTCCCCGCCACGCGCCGGTCGGCGAAGTCGGTCGGCGTGGCCGACGCCAGCCCGGGCGAGCGGAGCGACGGGATCAGCACGTAGCGCCCCGCGTACCCCTGCACCCCGACCTCGACGTACTGGCCGTTGGGGAGCCGGAACGGGTAGCTCGCCCGCGCCACCGCGTGCAGCTGGTCGTTCTCCTCGCCGCGGTTCGTCCCCTGCCCGTTGAACACGCCGACGCCGATCACGCCGTAGTCGCCGCTCCCCTTGAGCCCGCTGTCGACGAGGGTGCGCAGCCGCGCCCGCACGCGCGCCGGCGCCCAGTAGCCGATGACCGCGATGTCGCGCTCGTTGATGAGCGCCGAGTTGATGGCGTCGGAGCGGTCGAGCGGGACGCGCGTGCCGCTCGACTGCATGTTCTCCCAGCCGTAGGGGATCTTGCTCTGCCCCACGCGCACCCGGAACGTCTTGGCCGCGTCGAGCGCCACGTCGACGTAGACGTCGCGCAGCTGGAGGATCCCCTCGGTGCTCCCGGCCTGCGACGCGAAGTCGGGCTGCAGGTAGACCGACAGCCGGTCGGTGACGTCGCCGCTGACGACGAGGCGGGTGCGGCGCAGGAAGATCCCGCCGCCCGAGGGGATCGAGCGGTCGCACTGCGCGCACTCGAGGTCGCCGTTCGTGCGGAACGCGGCGTAGCGCGCCTGCACGTAGCCGCGCAGCGACAGCTGCTGGTACCAGGGGCGCTCGGCGGCCTTCGCCGAGCCGGCCCGGGCGGAATCGGCCTTGGTCGAGTCGGTCTGCGCGGCGGCGGGACGCGCGGCCGCCAGCAGCAGGAGCGCGGCGGCGAGGAGGCGGGCGGGAGTCGGCACGGCGGGAAGCTATCCGTGACCGAGTACCGGGGGTGTCACGGGACCGTAACGGCAGGCTGCGGAGCTGCGGGGCTGCGGAAGGGCGCCGTGGCTCTTCCGCAGCCCCGCAGCAGCGCAGCGGCCGCAGCTCAGACGGCTTCCGAGATCGACGAGAAGTTGAAGTCCCGCACCTTGAGCGACGGCATCACCTGCCCCGCCCCGATCCGCTCCGCCCGCCCGATCGCCTCGATCCGGTTGAGCATCAGCAGCGGGCTCTCGTTCCAGCGGAAGTTCTTGAGGCTGCGCGTGATCTTCCCGCGCTCCACCAGGAACGTCCCGTCGCGCGTCAGCCCGGTGTAGCTCGCCGAGCGCGGGTCGAGGAAGCGGATGTAGAAGTTGTGCGTGATGAGCACGCCGCGCTCGGTGCCGGCGATCAGCTCCTCGAGCGACTGCGTGCCGCCGAGCATCTTGAGCCCGTCACCGTTCCCCGCCACGCTCTCCGGCAGCCCGCGCTTCTGCGCCCAGTAGCGCGAGTAGGCGAGGTTCTTGAGCACGCCGTTCTCGATCCACACGCGGCGCCGCGTCGGCAGCCCGTCGCCCTCGAAGGGCGAGCCGCGGAGGTCGGGGTCCTCGGAGTCCGAGAAGAGCGTGACGCGCGGGTCGGCGATCTTCTCGCCGAGCATCGTGGCGCCCTGCGGCACCCCCTCGCCGCGCTTGGAGAAGGGCGAGCGCCCCTCCTCGGCGGTGCGCGCGTTGAACGCCTGCATGAGCAGCGGCACCAGGTCGCCCACCGCCTGCGGCTCGAGGATGACCGTGTAGCGCCCCGGCTCGATCGCCTGCGGGTTGCGCGACGCGACCGCCTTCTGCGCGGCGCGGCGGCCGAGCGCGGCGGCGTCGACCTGCGCCCACTCGCGCGCGCCGCCGGCGGCCCACCCGGAGCCGGTGCCGTCGGGGGTGCGCACCGTGCAGCTCAGGCTCACGTCGGTGCTCTCGTGGAACGCGAACAGCCCCTTCGACGTCGCCACGGCGGTGCCGTGCAGCGTGTTGGCCTCGAGGTAGCCGGCGACGAACAGGTCCTGCGCCGCGTCGGCGGCGCGCGCGGCGGCGATGAGCTTCGACACCGCGTCGGCGCGCTGCTCGGCGGCCAGCCCCGCCGTGCCGGCGTCGAACGCCTTCACGGCGGCGTACTGCTGCGGCCCCAGCTCCGGCATCAGCTCCGGGTCCTCGGGCGACAGCTTGGCCAGCCGCTCGCTCAGCTCGACGGTGCGCTTGAGCGACGCGTCGTCGGTGACGTTGGTGGAGGCGGAGGCGCGGCGCTTCCCGACCGTGCTCACCACCGTCACGGTGAGGTCGGTGGCGCTGCCGGAGGTCGTGATCTCCCCGCCGGCGAAGCGCGACTGGCCGGTCGAGGTGCTGCGCACCACCACGCGGGCCTCGTCGGCGGTGCTGTACGAGAGGGCGCGCTTCGTGATCGCCTGCAGGTCGGCGCGCGCGTCGAGTCGGATCGGCATCGTGTGGGCTCCGATCAGCCGGCGCGGCCGGTGTTGATGATGGAGATGTTCTTGAACCGCGCGGCCGGGCAGCCGTGGCTCACCTGGTTCGACTGCCCCGGCTCCCCCTTCCCGTCGTTGAAGGTCCCGCCGAGGAAGTAGGTGGACTTCCCGCCCAGCATGTCGAGCGAGTTCCAGAAGCTCGTCGTCGTCGCCTGGTAGGCGACGTCCTTGACCATCCCCGTCACCTTGCCCCCGCGGATCTCCCAGTACGCCTGCCCGCCGAACTGGAAGTTGTAGCGCTGGTGGTCGATCGAGTACGAGCCGCGGTTGGTGATCATGATGCCGCGGTCGGTCGCGGAGATGATGTCGTTCAGCGTGACGTCCCGCTCGTTGGCCGCCAGCGACACGTTCGGCATGCGCTGGAACGGCACGTCGCTCCACGACTGCGCGAACGAGCAGCCGTGCGACTTCCGCACGCCGGTGAGCGGGGCGATCCACGCCGCCTGCTCGCGCGTCGTCTGGTAGTCCTTGAAGACCCCCTTGTCGATGATCGTCCACTCGTCGGCCGGGACCCCCTCGTCGTCCCACGCCACGCGGGCGAGCGACTCGGGCGTCGTGCGGTCGGCGCGGATCGTCATGAGGTCGGAGCCGAACTTGAGCTTCCCGATCACCTTCTCCGGCGGCGCGACGAACGACGTGCCGGCGTAGTTGGCCTCGTACCCCATCGCGCGGTCGAGCTCCGTCGGGTGGCCGACGCTCTCGTGGATGGTGAGCCAGAGGTTGCGCGGGTCGAGGATCAGGTCGTAGCGCCCCACCTCGACCGAGCGCGCCGTCAGCTTCTCCGCCGCCAGCGCCGCCCACTTCTCGGCGTTGGTCGGCATGTCGAGCTGCTGGATGTACTCCCACCCCGAGCCGCGCGGCGCCAGCTCCTCGGTGTACGCCTGGAAGTCGCTCCCGCCGATGGCCGTGGCGGTGAACGACGGCGCGATGCGGTAGAACGTCTGCGTGACGACGGTGCCGTCGGTGGTGGCGAGCGTCTTCTCCTCGCGCAGCGCGGCCACGCCGCTGGTCGCGAAGCGCACGTTCTTCACCTTGAGCGCCGCCTCGTTGGCGGCCAGCAGGAGCGCGACCTTCTCCTCGATCGGTACCTCGACCGGGTCGATGCGCACCGGCGTCTTCCACGCCCCCTTCACCGGCGCGACGGGCGCCAGCTCGACGGGGCGGCGCTGCGCGCGCCTGGCGGCCTTCGCCGCGCGCGTCGCCTCGAGCGCGGCCTTCCGCACGCCGTCGCGCGTCATGTCGCGCGTGCCGGCGAACCCCCACGCGCCGTTCACCAGCGCGCGCACGCCGATCCCGTACGACTCGCTGTCGCTGACGCCGGTGACCTGCCGCTCGCGCGTGCTGATCGCCTGCCGCCGGTAGCGCCCGATGCGCGCGTCGGCGTACTGCGCGCCGTTCTCGGTCGCGGCCTGCAGCGCGTCGGCCGCCAGGTCGGCGGCGAAGGTGTCGATCCCCGCCGTCGGCGCGACGAGGCGCGGGGGCGGGGCGGCGTGCGCGAGGCGCCCGGCGCCGGCGACGAGCGCCGCGGCGCCCATCGACTTGAGGAAGTCGCGGCGGTCAGTCATCGGGAGAGTCTGGAGGGGGAGCCGAGGTCCGTGCGGGCTGCGGGCGGCGGACTGCGGATCGAACCCGCAGCCCGCGGCCCGCAGCGCCCTACTGGTGTTCCGCGAAGATACGCGCGACCGCGCGCGGATCGTTGGTCGTCGTGAGCGCGAGCATCAGGAGCACCCGCGCCTTCTGGACGTTCAGGTCGCCGCTGCCGACGGTCGCCGGCACCTCGGCGCCCTCGCGGGTGCGCACGCCGCGGCCGACGGGGACGGAGCCGGCGCCGGTGCGGGTGCCGCTCACGACGACGACCCCCTGCCGCAGCGCGCGGTCGACCGCCGTGCCCATCGCCGCCGGCGTCCCGCCGCGGCCGACGCCGGCGACCACCAGCCCCTTCGCCCCGGCGGCCACCAGCGCGTCGACCGCCGCGCCGTCGGCGCCGGGGTACGCGAACACGACGTCCACCCGCGGCAGCTCGGCCACCCGCGACAGGTCGAACAGCGGCGCGCGCTGCGGCAGCCGGTGGAACACGACCCCCTCGGGGTCGGCCACGCCGAGCAGCCCGCGCGCCGGCGCCTCGAAGGCGTCGGGGCGCACCGCGTTCGCCTTGGTCGCGTCGCGCGCCGCCAGGATCCCGTCGTTCATCAGGAGCATCGCGCCGCGCCCGCGCGCCGCCGGCGACGCCGCCACCCGTAGCGCGTGCATCAGGTTCGCCGGCCCGTCGATCCCCACCCCGTCGGCGGGGCGCATCGCGCCGGTGACCACGACGGGGCGCGGGTCCGCGACCGTGAGGTCGAGGAAGTACGCCGTCTCCTCCATCGTGTCGGTGCCGTGCGTGACCACGACGCCGGCCAGGTCGGGGCGCGCGCGCAGCGTGTCGGCGATCGCGCGCGCGAGCTGCACCCACATCGCCGGCGTGACGGCCGTCGACGCGACGTTCGCGAACTGCTGCGCCGACGTCCGCGCCACCGTGTCGAGCGCGGGCATCGCCTTCAGCAGCGCCTCGATCCCGACCTTCCCCTGCTCCCCGCCGTAGTAGTTCGTCGACGCGATCGTGCCGCCCGTGGCGACGACGTGGACGCGCGGGAGCGCGGCGGCCGGCGCCGGCGCCGGGGACTGCGCGCGGAGCGCGGGCGCGGCCGCGAGGGCCGGCAGGAGGAGGCGGAGGGGGAGGCGCACGCCGGGAAGCTACGTCCGGGACGGGGGCGGGCAACCGAGCCCCGACGCGCCGGTGGTGCAGGTGCACCATGTCCGCCCCGGCCGACGCCGGTAGCGTCCGCGCTCGTCCCGCACGAACCGTCGCGCGGCGCCCCGTCCCACCCGCCGGAGAGTCCCCGAATGCCCGTCCCGTCCCCTCGCGCGCTCGGCGCCGCCGTCTTGCTCGCGTGCGCCGCCGCCGCGGGCGCCGCCCGCCCCGCCGCCGCGCAGGTCGCCGTCGCCTACTACGCCGGCACGCCGGACCCCGCCGCCTTCAGCACCCTCACCGGCGCCGACTTCTCGGGGCTGACGCCGGCGTGCGCGCGCACCGTCTCGGCGATCGACTTCCCGAGCGCGTCGTCGCTCGCCGCGATCTGCGGCCCGGGTGCCGGCGTCGACGGCTTCTCGGAGAGCGCGCGCTTCCTCGGCGCCCTGGTCGCGCCGGCGGTCGGCGTCTACCAGCTCCGCGTCTTCAACGACGACGGCTTCGCGCTGTTCGTGAACGGCACGCTGGCGATCAACCGCTTCCACGACGACTGGCAGCCGGACGGCCTGTTCCACGCCGTCGCGCTGCAGGCCGGGGTCAACCCGTTCCAGCTCGACTACTACGCCAACGCCGCCTCGTTCAGCTTCCTGCGCGTGGAGCTGCCGGCCGGGGTGAGCTACGCGACCGCGACCTCCACCGTCCCGGAGCCGTCGACCGTCGCGCTGCTCGGCGGCGGGCTCGCCGTGCTCGGCGCGGCGGCGCGCCGGCGCCGCGCGTCGCTCAGGGCGTGAGCGCGGGGGCGGCGCCCGCGACGTCCGCGGGCGCCGCCGCGCGCGCCAGCGTGACGGTGAACGTCGAGCCGCGCCCGACCTCGCTCGCCACCGTCAGCGTCCCGCCCATCCCGTGCGCCAGCTCGCGGCTGATCGCCAGCCCGAGCCCCACCCCCTCGTCGGGGCGGTTGAGCGCGCGCTCCCCCTGCACGAACGGCTCGAAGATCGAGGCCAGCCGGTCGGGGGCGATCCCGGGGCCGCTGTCGCGCACGTGCACGCGCACGCGCCCCGGGTCGGCGTCGCACGACACCGTGATCGTCCCCCCCTCGGGCGTGTACTTGACCGCGTTGCCGAGCAGGTTGAGCACGAGCTGGCGCAGCTTGTCGGGGTCCGCGCGCACCGCCAGCCGCCCGTCGCACGCGTCGACGGTCAGCGTCTGCCGCCGCGCGCGCACCTGCGGCGCGACCAGCGCCTCGACGCCGGCCAGCGACTCGCCCAGCGGCACCGCCGCGATCGCGTAGCGCACCTGCCCCGCGTCGATGCGCGCGAAGTTCAGCACGTCGTTGATGAGCGTCAGCAGGTGCGCCTTGCTGCGCTGCACGCGCGCGAGCGCGTCCTCCTGCGCCGGCGTCACCGGGCCGTGGATCCCCATCGCCATCAGCTCCGCGTAGCCGCCGATGGCGTTGAGCGGGGTGCGCAGCTCGTGCGACATCATCGCCAGGAAGTCGCCCTTGGCGCGGTTGGCGCGGTCGGCGTCGGCGCGCGCGCGCTCGGCGTCCTCGGTGATGCGGCGCAGGCGCGCGTTGGCCGCCGCCAGCGCCTCGGCGGCCGCCTGCGCGTCCTCGGCGCGCTGCTCCAGCTCCGCGCGCGCCGCTACCACCTGCCGCGCCATCGCGTCGAAGCTCGACGCCAGCCGCCCCACCTCGTCGCGCGCCCCCGTCGGCACCGGGTGCTCGTACGTCCCCGACGCCAGCCCCTCGGCCGCCCGCGTGAGCAGGCGCAGCGGGCGCGTGATGCGCTGGCCGATCACCCAGCTCGCCGCCGCGCCCGCGAGCAGCACGACGCCGCTCACCACCGCCAGCCACGCGAGCGTGCGCCGCGGCTCGGCGCGGATCCACCCCTCGGGGGTCTCGAACGACACCTGCCACGGCGTCTCGGGCACGCGCGCCGCGACCACCGCCACGCGCCCGACGCCCGCGCGCCGCCCCCACCCCGAGTCGTCGGGCGCCGGCGGCCCGGCCGGCACCCCGTCGAACGACGTCCACGCCGTGCCGTCGGCGTTATAGACGTACGCCGCCAGCTCCTCGCCGGTGAGCCCGCGCAGCAGCCGCCCCGCGTCGGGGCGCGCGCCGAACACGTGCGGCTGCGCGATCCACCCGGCCACCGCGCCGTCGCGCCGCACGGGGAGGAAGTGCCAGTAGAGCGCGCGCCCCCCCTCCGTGTGCCCGAGCGACGTCGTCACCAGCGCGTCGCCCTGCGGCGCGCTCGGCGCCGCGGCGGGGGGCGCCGGGGGCGCGGCGCCGAACGCGCGACCGGCCGACGCCACCGGGCGCCCGGCGGCGTCCCACAGCTCGATCGGCGTCAGCGAGTCGCGCGGCGCCAGCAGGTCGGCGAGCACCGCGCGGGCGGCGGCGTGCGCGCCCTCCCCCGCGTCGTCGCGCAGCGCGGCGAGGAGGGCCGGGTCGCGCGCCGCGATGCGGAAGTCGTACTCGCGCTGCTTCATCTGCAGCCGCGTCGCGTTCCCCACCTCGCGCGCGGCCTGCCCGAGCTGCCCGCGCGTGATCGCCTCGGCGCGGCGCGTCAGCGTGCCGTAGGTGACGGCGAGCAGCGCGGCCAGCCCGGCGCCGAGCACGCCCGTCATGAGCAGCGGGAGCCGCCGCTCCAGCGTGGTGGCGGCCGCGCGCGGCGCGGCCGGCGGACGGTCGGGAGGGGCCACGAGGCGGAAGCTACGCGCGTGACGCGGGGCGGCAACCGCGCGGCGGGCCCCTCCGGCCGTGCGGTCAGCCCCGCCGGCGTCGCGCGGCCACGCCACCCAGCGCCAGCAGTCCCGTGCCGAGCAGCGCATACGTGGACGGCTCGGGCGCGAGGACGGCGAAGTTGTCGACCACCACCGTGGTGTTCCCCTGCGTGCTGATGGTGACCTGCTGGAACCGGCTCGGCACCCGCGCGCCGAGGAACTGCGTGCTCTCGCCCAGCAGGAACGTCCGCGTGAAGGGCGCGAAGTTGATCCCGCTGAACGTCAGGAAGAGCAGGTCCGTGCCCCCGCCGAGCAGACGGAAGTCGGCGCCGAAGCCCTGCGGCAGCTGCCCGGAGCTTCCGGGAAACGTGATCGTGAACGGCGTCGCGCTCGTGATCTGCCCGCCCTGCACGGTCGCTCCCCCGAGGACGGCGGGGCTCCACGGAGCCGAGCCACCGATCGTGTTCACGATGCAGCCCTGAGCCTCACGCAGCGGGATCACGGTCCCGCCGTCCGCCACGTTGTTCAGGTCGGAGAACGCGGTCTGGCAGCCGCCGGTCACCGTTTGCAGGAACTGCGACCGGCTCGTGAACAGCGTGGCCGAGCTGACGTCGATCTGTCCCTGCCCGGCCAGCGTGCCGCCCGGCAGCGCGAGGGCGACGGCGAGCAGTGAGCGGGCGCTGAGACGACGGGCGTGGCGGAGCACGGGCATGGTCGATCCTCGAAGGGAGTGCGCGACGGCGCCGCCCGCGTCGGCGGCCTCGAGCGTATGACGAGATCGTCATACGTGATCGGCGTCACATTAGCCGCACTCACCGGGACTGCACCAGCGTCCGAGCAACAGCGTCAGTCCGCGCGCTCCGTCCCGCGCACCCGCTCGTCGAGCGCGTGCAGGATCGCCTGCGCGATCGCCGCCGCGCGCGCGTGCCCCTCGCCCACGTACTGCCGCGGCGGGAGCGACCACACGTCGTTCAGCAGCGCGAGGTGGCGCGGCGCGCCGGGCAGGTCCTCGCGCTCGTACAGGTGCCAGCGCCAGAACGGCTCGTGGAAGAGCCGGGCGACGGCGTCGGCCTGGCGGTCGTCGACGCTCACCCGCGGCAGCGGCACGACGGCGCCGTCGGGACGGCGCATCCGGCCGTCGGCGAGCGGCTCCCAGCCGAGGAGGCGGCGGAAGATCTGCTCGTCCACGTCGCGCGCCGGGAGGGCGCGCTCGAGGGGGCGCCGGCGGGCGTCGGGGCGCGGCTCGTCGGCGCGGTCGTACGACTCGGGAGACACGGTACGGCGGGAACAGCGGGGGGCGGGGCGGGAGCGCGGCGCGGTGGATGACCCTGCCACGCGGGTCCCCCAAAGCTGGCGCCGCCGTGTCGCCGGCTCGGTGTCACAGGTCACCCGCCCCGGGCACCCGGTATGTGTCGTGCATCACGCCCCCGCATGAGCAAACTGCTGCGTGGCCTCGCCGCCGGGTACGGCGCCAAGAAGCTGGGGGGCGGGTGCTTCAGCACCGTCCTCATCTTCATCATCCTGTGGTGGCTGCTGGGCAACTTCGGGATCTTCCAGTAACCCGGGTCTGCTGTCGAGCACGCTATTTGCCACCGTACGACGGTGCCAGCACGAGGGCTGGCATCCCCCCGCGCGTCGCACGGGTCGTCGCCGCAGCCTGGCGGGACCCGTGCTCGCGTCTCCACGCCACCCGACACGCCCGAGAGGATCGACCGTGGACACGTCGTTCGCCGACCGGCCGGTGGAGCGCCTGCGCTGGCTGGCCGACCGCGCCGCCGAGGCCTTCCCCGACCGCCCGGCCGCCGAAGCCTGGCTGCACCACCCCCGCCGCGAGCTCGCGGGCTTCACCCCCGCCCAGTGCGCCGACATCGGCGCCTCCGCCTCGCACCGCGCCGCGCGGCTGCTGGGGCGAGCGGACTGAGCGCCCGGTAGGAGCAGACACGGAGGGACACGGAAACCGGGGGAGAGACTGCAGGCTCGAGTCTCTCCCCCGGTTTCCGTGTCCCTCCGTGTCGAAAGCTCTTAAGCCGGCGCGCTCGCCGGCGCCGCGTCGGGCACCCGCGCGTCGGGACGCGACGACGCCCGCGGCCGGAAGAGCAGCGCGAAGATCACCAGCACCACCAGCGCCCCCGCCGCCGGGACCAGCCAGATGGTCCCCCAGTCGTGCCCGGCCGGCGCGCCGGCGACCGCGGGGATCGCGTTGGCGTCGACCACCACCCCCGACAGCCACGACCCGATCGCCTGGCCGACGCCGAGCGTCACCAGCGTGATGAAGCCCTGCGCCGCCGCGCGGATCCCGGGCCCCGCCTGCTGGTCGACGTAGATCTGCCCCGTCACGAAGAAGAAGTCGTAGCAGACGCCGTGGAGCAGGAGCCCGAGGTAGAGCATCCACATCCCCGTCGTCGCGTTCCCCTGCGAGAAGAGGACGTAGCGCGCCGTCCACGCGGCCATCCCGATCAGCAGCATCTTCTTCACGCCGAGCCGCGCGAAGAACCACGGCATCAGCAGCATGAAGCCGATCTCGGACATCTGCCCGAGCGTCATCTTCGCCGCCGCCCCGCTCACCCCGATCTCGTTCAGGAAGGGGTTGGTGAAGGCGTAGTAGAACTGCAGCGGGATGCACAGCAGGAACGAGCCGAGCACGAACACCGCGAACGAGCGGTCCTTCATCAGCGCCAGCGCGTCGAGCCCGAGGACGTCGCGCGCCGAGAACGGCTTGCCGGCGCCCGGCGGCGGCGTGTGCGGGAGCGAGAGCGAGTAGAGCGCCATCAGCACCGACGCGCCGGCGCCGATCTGCAGCGGGAGCGCGGTCGCGTCGGCGCCGAGCCGCCCGATCAGCAGCCCCACCGCGATGAAGCCGATCGTGCCGAGCACGCGGATGCGCGGGAACTCGGTCCCCGGGTCGCGCATGTTGGCGAACGAGAGCGCGTTGGTGAGCGCGAGCGTCGGCATGTAGCACAGCGTGTACAGGCCGAACACCACCGCGAACCCCGAGAAGCTCGTCTGCCGCGTCGCCGCGAACAGCAGCGCGGCGCCCGCCAGGTGCAGCACCGCCAGCACCCGCTCGGTGGCGAAGAAGCGGTCGGCGACCATCCCCACCAGGAACGGCGACACGATCGCCGCCAGCGCCGGCATCATGTACGCGAACCCGACCTCGGTGCCGCTCGCCTGCAGCACGTTGCCGAGGAAGGTGCCGAGCGTGACGAGCCACGAGCCGTAGATGAAGTACTGCACGAACATCATCACCGAGAGGCGCGTCCGGATCGCCCCGGTGGCGGTCGTCGCGGCCATCAGCGCGTCCTCACCTTGATGGACCGGAACTCCACCCGATCGCCGTGGTCCTGCAGCCCGATGTACCCCTCGGCGGCGGTGCCGTAGGTCGGCCAGTCCTTGAACTTCGAGGCCGCGACCTTCGCCTTCCAGTCGGCGCCCTGCAGCTCGTACTCGGCGACCTTCTGCCCGTTGAGCCAGTGCTCGACGCGGCTCCCCGCCACCACGATGCGCCCCGCGTTCCACTCGCCGGCCGGCTTCACCACGCCGCGCGGCGGCGCGTACAGCCCGTACGCCGCGCCCGCGGAGGTGAGCGGGTTCTTCCCGTCGACGTGCCGCTCGTCGTCGAGCACCTGGTACTCGGGCGCGCTCATGTAGATCGCGTTCGAGTCCTCGATGGCGCGGTAGAAGACGCCGCTGTTCCCGCCCGGCGGCACCTTCCACTCGAACGCCAGCTCGAAGTCCTTGTACTTGTCGGCGGTGACGATGTCGCCGCCGCGCCCCGTGCGCACCAGCGACCCGTCGACCACCGACCACCCGCTGTCGGGCATCGCGGCCTTCCCGTAGCCGCGCCACCCGGCGGTGCTCGTGCCGTCGAACAGGAGGCGCCACCCGTCGGCGCGCTCGGCGTCGGTGAGCGTGTTGGGCGCCCCCGGCTGCGGGGCGGCGGCGGAGTCGGCGGTCATCGCGGGCGTCGTGGTGTCGGCGGCGGCGCTGTCGGTCCGCTGCCCGCAGCCCGCAGCTCCCGCCACGAGGAGGGCGGCGACGATTGGAATCGCTCTCACAGGGTCCATCCCTCGCGGTACTGGCGCGTGAGGTACTGGCCGGCGTCGGGCACGTTCGTGACCCGCATGCCCGCCGCGTCGTAGGCGATCGTGCGCCCCTGCCCGGCGCGCAGCGCGACGATCGGCAGGAGCATCGTCTCGTTCAGCGCCGCCGCGTAGGCGAACGGCGAGCTGGCCTGCTCCTGCCCGCGGCAGGCGCGCGCCCAGTTCACCTCGTGCGGCACCTCGACGCGCGGCAGCGACTTCGGCACGCGGTCGGCCTCCGCCTGCAGCGACGCCGGGAAGAGGCGCGGGTTGTTGCCGTACGTCTCGTAGATGAGGATCCCCTTCTCGCCCACGAACACGCCGCCGCCGCCGTCGGCGGTCTGGATCGGCACGTCGTCGGGGAGGAACGGGGGACGCGGCGGGAGCAGCCCGCCGTCGTACCAGAACAGCTTCACCGGCCCGCGCGCGCCGACGGCCGGGAACTCGTACTCCGCCGTCATCGCCAGCGGGTAGCTCGCCGGCGCGTTGGCCGGCCCGCCCCACGGCGACGAGCTCGCGGTCACGCGCGTCGGCTGCGTCAGGTCGAGCGCCCAGTACGGCTGGTCGATCAGGTGCGCGCCCATGTCGCCGATCGCGCCGACGCCGAAGTCGGTCCACCCGCGCCACGAGAACGGGTGGTACGCCGGGTGGTACGGGATCGCCGGCACCGGGCCGCAGTACAGGTCCCAGTCGAGCCCCGCCGGCGGCGTCTGCGGGTTGGCGGCCATCGCCGCGCGCACCGCGTCGTCCACCGTGCGCATGTTCCAGCGCGGCGGCGCGGCCGGCAGCGGCACCCCGTCGCTCAGCGCCAGCGGCTGCGCCGGGGGCGTCGTCGCCGCGGGCGCCGCCGCGGCGGTCGCCGGCACCGGACGCGGGATCCCCTGCGCCCAGTAGCGCACCGGGCGGTCGGTCCACACGTGCACCGCGCTCACCTTCCCCAGCACGCCGGCCGCGATCAGCTCCTTGATGCGGCGCGTCCCCTCCCCCGAGTGCCCCTGGTTCCCCATCTGGGTCACCAGCTTCGGGTTCTCGCGCGCCAGCCGCGCCAGCAGCCGCGACTCGTACACCGTCGCCGCCAGCGGCTTCTGCACGTAGACGTGCTTCCCCGCCTGCATCGCGCGCGACGCGATCGCCGCGTGCGCGTGGTCGGGGGTCGCCACCAGCACGCCGTCGATGTCCTTCTGCGTGTCGAGCATCCGGCGGAAGTCGGCGTGCCGCTTCGCCTTCCGGTACGTCTGCTCCATCGCCTGCGCTTCCTTCAGCGCCTTCTCCGCCGACGCCGTGCGCTCGGCCATCCACCGCGCCCGCTCGGCCTCGGGGACGGTCGCCGGCACCGAGGTCGGCGGGCGCGTGCGCAGCCGCCCCGCCAGCGACCGCTCGACGAACGGGAAGTCGACGTCGCACAGCGCGACGACGTTCTCGCCGAGCAGCTGCGTCCAGTTGGCCATCCCCATCCCGCCGGCGCCGACGATCGCGACGTTCAGCGTGTCGCTCGGCGCGCGGTACCCCGGGCCGCCGAGCACGTGGCGCGGCACGATGGTGATCCCGGCGGCCAGCGTGGCCGCCGTCGCCACGAAGTCGCGGCGCGAGACGTTGCCGGACGCGCTCATCGGGCCTCCCCGGGCGACGCCTGCAGGTCGAGCGCGCGCGGGCGCCAGGTGCCCCGCGCCACCTGCGGCACGAAGTCCTCCACCGCCGCGCCGTCGAGGGCGAGCGTCCGCCCCTCCTCGGCGCTGCGGTACGCGGTCATGAGCAGCTGCACGACGTCCACCCCGTCGGCGAAGGTGAGCATGGGCGCCTCCTTCCCGAGGAAGGCGCGCGCGAAGTGGCGGTTCTCCGCCTCGTAGCCGTAGGCCCAGGGCTCGCCGGCCACCACCGGCATCAGCCCCACCTCGGCGTTCTGCTTCTCGACCAGGTCCTCGCCCGCGGCGCCCCGCACCGCGCGCGAGAAGAACAGCTTCAGCCCCGCGTCGAGCGAGTTCCACGACATCGAGTACTCGGGGCCCAGCAGCTCGGCGCTCAGCCGCAGCCCCGCCCCGACGAAGCTCCACGACGTCGACGCCTCGCCGATCGCGACGTGCCCGTCGGCGGTCTCGAACTCGATCGTGGCGTGCGCGAAGTCCTCGCTCGGCCGCGCCGCGTAGTCGACGCCCATCGACGCCTGCAGCGCGCGCCGGTACTCGGGGCGCGTCCACTTGAGCGACGCGACCTGCCCCGTCACGCGCACCGGCCGCACCGTCGACAGCGGCTCGCCGGGGCGCGTGAGCAGGTGGCGCACGAGCAGCGCCGAGTGGCAGAGCATGTCGTTGAGCACCCCGCCCCCCTGCGACGCGCCGTCCCAGAACCACGGCATGTGCGGCCCCGAGTGCTCCTCGGCGGCGCGGGCGAGGTACGGGCGCCCGGTGGCCGCGGCGCCGCGCGCCCACAGCAGGGCGCGCCCCGTCTCGACCTGCGGCGTGAAGAGCTGGTTCTCGAGGTAGCCGGTCGCGAGCCCCACCGAGTCGACGAGCTCCTGGACCCGACGCGCCTCGGCGACCGTGCGGCCGAGCGGCTTCTCGCAGGCGAGGCCGCGCAGCGTGCCGCGCCCGTCGCGAATCGCCTGCACGATCGCCGCGACGTTGTCGACGCGCGCGTGGTTGGGCCCCGTCAGCCAGATCGCGTCGACGCGCGGGTCGGCCACCAGGTCGGCGATCGAGGCGTGCGCCCGCGCGTCGCCGACGTCGAGCTCGCGCGCCAGCGCGGCGGCCGACTCGGCGTTCGCGCGGTTGGGGCTCCACACCCCGACCACGTCCGCCTCGCGCACCGCCTGGAACGACCGGACGTGGAAGCGCGCGATGAACCCGCTGCCGACGAAGCCGATCCCCAGGCGCTCCGTCATTCGGTGCCGGCGCGCTGCGGCGCGACGCGCGTCGTCATCACGTCGTAGCTCACCCCGAGCTTGTCGAGCGCCGGCTGCGGGCACCCGTTCCAGGCCGGGTTGAAGACGTTCCCCTGGTACTGGAGGTCCTTCCACCCGATCGCGCTCGAGAAGAACCCCGACGCGACCATGTTGCGGAAGGTGTTGAAGAACGCGGCCCCGTGGCGGAACTCCGGCTTCGCCTGCGCCGGCGGCCCCGCCACGTCGTCGAGCACCTGGTGGCGCTGCGCCTGCGACGCGCGGTGGTAGTCGACGCCGAACCGGCGCCGGCTCTCGGCGTCGATCCACCGCAGCCCGCCGCGCATCTGCGTGCGCGCGTTCTCGTCGGTCTCGGGGACCGACATGTTGAAGTCGATGTACGCCGGCACGCCGGCGTCGGTCGCGCTCCCCGACCGCTCGTCGCGCGGGATGACGTCGTCGGCCAGCACGCCGACGGTGCGCCACTCGCGCGCCGTGAAGAACTTCCGCTGCGCCGCGTTCGCCGGCGGCTGCGCCGCGCCGGCCGCCGGCTGGTTGGGCGTCGCGTGCGGCTGCCGCGGCGCCTGCGGCGGCTGCGCGGGCTGCTGCGCCTCCACCACGCCGGCAAGCGGCAGGACGGAGAGGACCTTCAGCGCCTGACGGCGCGAGACCTGGTCGCTCATGCGGCGGCACCTCCCTCGACGCTCGACGCTCGACGCTCCACGCCCACGTCGTCCCGGCGGCGACGCGAGCGTCGAGCGTCGAGCGTCGAGCGAACCTCGGAATTCGGACCCATCAGATCTCCCCCGCCTTCCGCTTCGCCATGATCCCGTCCGCCGTGCGCCACGCCAGCGCGAGGATCGTCCACGTCGGGTTCTTGTCGGCCTGCGACACGAACGGCGCGCCGTCGGCCACGAACAGGTTCTTGCAGTCGTGCGCCTGGCAGTCGCGGTTCAGCACCGACGACTTGGCGTCGGCGCCCATGCGCGTGCCGCCCAGCTCGTGGATGATGCGGCCGCCCGGCGCCAGCCCGTAGTCCTGCTCCTTGGTCGGCGCGTTGCCGTAGACCGTGCCGCCCATCTCGGCGATGAGCCGGCGGAAGGTCTCCTGCATGTGCTTCGACTGGTTGCGCTCGTGGTCGCTCCACTCCCAGTGGAAGCGCAGCACCGGGATCCCCCACCGGTCGACCACCGTCGGGTCGATCTCGGCGTACGACTTGTCGTTCGGGATCATCTCGCCGCGCCCCGAGAAGCCGATCGTCGAGCCGTAGAAGCGGCGGTAGTCGTCCTTCAGCTTCTTCCCGTAGCCGGCGACGTTCGGGTAGCGCTGGAAGCCGCCGCCGTAGCCGTACGACGGCTGCCCCAGCCCGCCCCACACCTCGATGTGGTAGCCGCGCGGGAAGTCGAGCTTCTTGTTGTCCAGCCACCACGGCATGTACACGTGCATCCCGCCCACGCCGTCCTCGTTGTGCGGGACGTGGTCGACCATCTGCGGGATGAACCCCGACACGTCGGTGCCGGTCGTGTCGGTGATGTAGCGCCCGACCGTGCCGCTCGCGTTGGCCAGCCCCTGCGGGAACAGCGACGACTTGGAGTTGAGCAGCAGCCGCGCGCTCTCCAGCGCGCTGGCCGCCAGCACCACCACCCGCGCCCGCACGTGCCGGTCCTCGCCGCTCGGCTTGTGCACGTACGCGACGCCGGTCGCGAGCCCGTCGCGCCCGACCGTCACCTCGCGCGCCATCGCCTCCGTGATCAGCGTCAGGCGCCCCGTCTGCAGCGCCGGCGCGATCAGCACGTCGGGGCTCGAGAAGTTCGCCTTCACCGAGCAGCCGCGGTTGCACTGCCCGCAGTAGTGGCACGCCTGCCGGCCCGGCAGCGGCTTGGTGATGATCGACAGCCGCGACGGGATGCACGTGATCCCCAGCTTGTCGCTCGTCTTCTTGACGAGCAGCTCGTAGCAGCGCGGCTTCGGCGCCGGGTGGAACTTCCCGTCCGGCTCGTTCGGCAGGTTCTCCTTCGAGCCGAACACGCCGATCAGGTCGTCGATCCGGTCGTAGTACGGGGCGACGTCCTCGTACCCGATGGGCCAGTCGTCGCCCAGCCCGTCGTGCGACTTCCCCTTGAAGTCGCGCGGGCCGAAGCGCAGCGAGATGCGCCCCCAGTGGTTGGTGCGCCCGCCGAGCATGCGCCCGCGCCACCAGTCGAAGCGCGTGCCGGGGGCGCGCGTGTACGGCTCCCCCTCGATCTCCCACCCGCCGTCGCACGCGTCGTGCTCGCCGAACGGGCGCGTCTTGGTCGCGCGCCCGCGCCGCTGCGTCTGGTACGCGGGGAGGATCATCGTCGAGTTCTTCGACGCGTACCACGCCGGCCCCGCCTCGAGCATCACCACGCGCGCGCCCGCCCTCGTGAGCGCGTACGCGGCCATCCCGCCGCCCGCGCCCGACCCGACGATGCAGACGTCGTAGACCTGCTGCTGCCCTTGCTGCCCCTGGCTCACGAGACGATCGACTGGAGGTGCGTGAAGCCCGCGCGCGCCGACGCGATCGCGTCGGTCGGGTTGTCGTGCTCGACGAAGACGTTCTGCAGCCCGACGCCGCGCCCCTGCCGGACGATGGTCGCCCAGTCGATCGTGCCCGCGCCGACGTCCACCATCTTCCGCTCCGGCGCCGCCGTCGCGTCCTTGGCGTGGATCTGCGTCACGCGCCCCGGCTCCGCGGTCATGATCGCCAGCGCGTCCTTGCCGGCCTTGGTCGCCCAGTACACGTCCAGCTCGTACTTCACGAGCTCCCTGTCGGCCTCGGCGCGCAGGATGTCCCACCCCGTCTGCGTCGACCCGGCGATCGGCGCGAACTCGAAGTCGTGGTTGTGGTACGCGAGCCCGATCTGCCGCGCCCGCGCGAGCTGCCCCCACCGCGACATCTCGCCCGCCACGCGCTTGTAGCCGTCGGCGGTGCGCTCCTTGTCGTCGAGCCACGGGATCACCACCCACTGGTGGCCGAGCGTCGCCGCCGCGTCGAGCACCCGCTCGGCCGACGCGCGCAGGTCGGCGATCGGGACGTGCGCCGACGGCGCCGCGAGCTGGTGCCGGTCGAGGATCGCGCGGAACTCCTGCGGCGTCTTCCCGTGGTGGGTGAACGGCTCGACGTTCCGGTAGCCGATCTGCTGCAGCTGCGCGAGCGTCCCCTCGAGGTCCTTCCCGAGCGCGTCGCGCAGCGTGTAGAGCTGCACCCCGAGGCGCATGGCGGCCGTGGACGCGGGGCCGGCGGCGGCGGGCGTCGCGGCCGGAGCGGCCGGCGCGGCGGTGTCGCCCGCGTCGAGGGCGGGGTCGCGCGGCGTGCACGCGGCCAGCGGCACCGCCAGCGGGGCGAGGAGCGGGAGGGCCAGCGCCTGGAGGAAGGCGCGCCGCGTGGGGGCCGCGAACGGGTCGTCGGTCGGCATGGGTCTCGGCGGTGAGGGTCCGGCGGCGCAATCGTACGGACCCACGCACGCCCTCGCCAGTGCGCCGCACCGTCGTCATGTTGCCGTCATGGCCCACTATCTCCTGATGTACGACACCGCCCCCGACTACCTCGCGCGCCGGGGCGACTTCCGCAGCGCGCACCTCGCCCTCGCCTGGGCGGCCGCCGAGCGCGGCGAGCTGGTGCTCGCCGGCGCCCTGGGCGATCCCCCCGAGGGCGCCGCGCTCCTCTTCCGGGGCGACTCCCCCGACGCCGCGCGCCGCTTCGCCGAGGCCGACCCGTACGTGCAGAACGGGCTGATCACGCGCTGGGCGGTGAAGAAGTGGACGACGGTCGCCGGCCCCGACGCGGCGACGCCGGTGCGCCCGGAGTGAGGGGGTGACGGCCCCCGAGCCCTGGCTGCGCGGCCCGGTCCCCGGCGTGCCGCCGCTGCTGCAGCCGGCGGCGCACGCGCTGCAGCAGGCGCGCGAGCTCGTCGCCCGCGCCGGCGCCGCGCTCGACGCGGCGGGGCTGTGGGCGAGCCCCGGCAACGGCGCCCCGTCGGTCGGCTGGCACGTGCTCCGCGCGGTGGGCGCGCTCGACCGGCTCCTCACGTACGCGCGCGGCGCCGCGCTCGACGACCGGCAGCGCGACACGCTGGCCGCCGAGGCGGGGCCGGAGCCGGTCGACGCGGCGACGCTGCTGGCGGGCTTCGAGGCGCGCGTCGCCGCCGCGCTGGCGCAGCTCGCGGCGACGCCGGAGTCGTCGCTGCTCGACCCGCGCGAGGTGGGGCGGGCGCGGCTGCCGTCGAACGTGCTCGGCCTCCTCTTCCACGCCGCCGAGCACACGCAGCGGCACGTGGGCGCGGTGGTGGCGACGGCGCGGGCGACGGGGGGCGCCGTGCCGCCCGGCTGACGTTTGCCTTCGCCGGGATCGCTCGTCCGTCTGACGTGATCGCCCGCCCCGACTTCTTCGCCGTCTCGTCCCCCCGCACCGTCCTCGTCGTCGACGACGTGGGCGAGGTGCTCCGCTGGCTGGCCCGCGTCTTCCGCCGCGGCGGGTGGCGCGTGCTGGCCGCCGACTCCGGCGACGCGGCGCTCGCGGCGTGGACGCGGGAGGAGGAAGAGGGGCGCGCGGTCGACCTGCTGGTGACCGACCTGGCGATGCCCGGCATGGACGGCCACGCGCTGGCCGACGCGCTCTGGCGCCAGGCCCCCACGCTGCCGGTGCTGGCGCTCACCGGGCGCGAGGACCGGCGCGACCGCTGGCGCCGCACGCTGCACCCGGGGAGCGCGGTGCTGCTGAAGCCCGTGCACCCCGACGTCCTGCGCGACGCGGCGGAGCGGCTGGTCGCGGGCGCCGGCGTCTAGCCCGGGCTAGCGGACGCGCAGCGCGCCGTCCGGCAGGAACGCGCGCACGACCGGATCGCGCGCCAGCGCCTCGCACAGCGCGCGGTGCGCGCCCGGCACGACGGCGGACACCACGGGCACGGTGCGCGCCTCGACCCGCACCGGGTCGTCGTGCACCAGCAGCACGAGCGTCGTCCCGTCGGCCGGCAGCACGAACTCCGCGCCGGCCACCCGGACGCGGCGCCGCGCGCGGCTGTGCAGCACCTCGTGCGGCCCGCCCTGGCCGACCGCGCCGTCCCACCCCGCCGGCAGGGGAGCGGACGACGCCGGCGCGCGCGGGGGACGCGACCAACCGGTCAGCAGACGCCGCAGCGCCTCCCGGAACGGCACCGGCGCCGGCGGGGGAAATCGATGCGCGACCGCTGCGGTCACCCGTCCCTCGTCGAGGAAGTACGCCACCGAGAAGTCGCGTCCGCCGAGGGCGCACGAGGCGTGCGTCGCCATCACCGCTTCTTCGCCAGCATCGTCCCCCGGCACGTCGCCGCCCCGCAGTGACACGGATACCGCCGCTTCGCGGCGGGCGTGTGCCGCTCCGGGAGCACGAACGCGTAGTCGTACGCCAGCTCCTCGCCGGGCGCCACGTCGCGGATCGTCTCGATCCAGATCCGCGCGTCCTCGACCACCGCGTCGCAGTTCGGGGCGCACGAGTGGTTGATGAACCGCGCGTCGTTCCCGTCGCGCGACGCGTCGACCACCACCTCCACCCAGTCGCCGTCGACCTCGTCCTCGATGGCGAACAGGAAGGTGTGGTGCCGCTCCCCCGCGACGTCCGGGTACTCGGCCTCCATCTGCGCGGGGGTCAGCCGCTTCCCGGCGTACTCGATCAGCCGCGTGCCGGCGGGGATGGGCCGCGTCGCGAAGGCGCCGAGCCCCTGGATGGGGCTCGTACGGATCTCGAACGGGAGGGTGGAGGCGGGGTCGGACGACATGCTGCATCTTACCCCCATGATCCTCCGATCCCTCGCCCTCCTCGCGGTGGCGGCCGCGCCGCTCGCCGCCCAGGCCCCCGCGGCGGCGTCCGCCGACGACCGCGCCGCCGTCCTCGGCGTGGTCAAGCAGCTCTTCGACGCCATGCGCGCCGGCGACAGCGCCGCGGTCCGCGCCGTCTTCCACCCGCGCGCGCAGCTCGGCTCCGCCCTGATCGGGCGCGACGGGGCGCCGCAGGTGCGCCTCGACTCGCTGGCCAACTTCATCAAGGCCGTCGGCACGCCGCACGCCGAGGTGTGGGACGAGCGCACGGACAACGAGACCGTCCACGTCGACGGGCCGCTCGCCGTCGCCTGGACGCCGTACGCCTTCTACGCCGGCAAGACGTTCAGCCACTGCGGCGTGAACTCCTTCCAGCTCGCCCGCACGGCCGAGGGGTGGCGCATCGTCTCGCTGGTCGACACGCGCCAGCGCACCGGCTGCCCGCAGCAGGCCGCCCCGAAGTGACCCGCGGGTGAGCGGCACGTGAGGCTCCAGCTCGACGGCGTCGTCAAGCGCTTCGGCCCGGTCCGCGCGCTCGACGGCGCGTCGCTCGACGTGCGCGGCGGGTCGCTGCACGCGGTCCTGGGGGAGAACGGCGCCGGCAAGACGACGCTCATGCGCGTCGCCTTCGGCCTCCTCCAGCCCGACGCCGGCACGGTGCGCCTCGACGGCACGCCGCGCCGCCTCGCCTCCCCCGCCGACGCGATCGCCGCCGGCGTCGGCATGGTGCACCAGCACTTCACGATCGTCCCGGCGATGACGGTCGCCGAGAACGTCGCGCTGGGCGGGCGCGGGCGCTACGACGCGCGCGCCGCCGCCGAGGTCGTGCGCCGCGTCGGCGCGCAGACCGGGCTCGCCCTCGACCCCGCCGCCCGCGCCGCCGACCTTCCGGTCGCCGCCCAGCAGCGCCTCGAGATCGTGAAGGCCCTCGCCCGCGACGCCCGCCTGCTCATCCTCGACGAGCCGGCCGCCGTCCTCACCCCCGCCGAGGCGCGCGAGCTCCTGACCTGGCTGCGCCGCTTCGTCGACGGGGGGGCCACGGCGGTCCTCATCACGCACAAGCTGCGGGACGCGCTCGCCTTCGCCGACGACGTGACGGTCCTCCGGCGCGGGCGCACGGTGGCGACGTCGCCCGCCGCCGCGACCGACGAGGCCGCACTCACGGCGCATCTGCTCGGGGAGGCGGGAGTCGATACGGCGGCAGTCGATACGGCGGGAGTCGCCACGGCGGGAGTCGGAAGAGCGCACTACGCCGTCGCGACTCCCGCTCCGTCGACTCCCGCCGTCACGACTCCCGCCGTCAGCGCCCGCGGGCTCTCGTATGTCGACGCGCGCGGTGTGACCCGCCTGCGCGACGCGACCTTCGAGGTCCGAACCGGGGAGCTGCTCGGAGTGGTCGGCGTCGAGGGGAGCGGCCAGCACGAGCTCCTCCGGCTCCTCGCCGGCCGGCTCGTCCCGAGCGGCGGGGCGCTCGACCTGCCGGCGCGCGTCGCCTGGATCCCCGAGGACCGGCACCGCGACGCGCTCCTGCTCGACGGCACCCTGGTCGAGAACCTGGCGCTCCGCGGGGCGGGGGCGCACCGCGGCCTCCTGCCGTGGCCGCGCCTCGCCCGCCGCGCCCGCGCCCTGGTCGACCGCTTCGACGTGCGGGCCGGCGCGACGGGGGTGCGCCTGCCGGCGCGCGCGCTCTCCGGGGGCAACCAGCAGAAGTTCGTGGTCGCCCGCGAGCTGGCCGGCGACGCCGACGCCGCTCCCCCGGAGCTGGTGGTCGCCGAGAACCCGACGCGGGGGCTGGACGTGCGCGCGACGGCGGCGGTGCTCGCCCGGCTGCGGGAGGCGCGCGCCGCGGGGGCGGCGGTCGTCTTCTACTCGTCCGACCTCGACGAGGTGCTGGCCCTGGCCGACCGCGTCCTCGTGGTGTACGACGGACGGGTGCGCCCCACCCCCGCCGAGCGGGACGCGGTCGGCCGCGCGATGCTCGGCGCCGCCTGAGCCGTCGCCGGACGTCGACGCCGGGGGAGGGCGCGCACGTACCGTGCAGGCCCCACCGGCTCCATGTCGCGACCCGCCTTCCGCCCCCGCCTCCTGACCGCCGCTCTCGCTGCCGCCGTGCTGGCGGCGGGGTGCAGCGACCGTGTCGGCGTATCGGGGACCGATGCGGCGTGGATCCGGCAGGCCGACCGCGCGGTCGACTCGCTCCACGCGCTCGCGGTCGGCGACGAGTCGGCGCGCTCCGTCAGCGGCCGCCCCACCCCGGCGCGCCTCGACACGGCCGGCGCCCACGCCCTCCTGTACCTGGAGCGCGCCCGGCTCGGGCTCGGGTCGCCGTTCCAGCTGGCGGAGCGCGCCGCCTCCGACCCGCAGCTCGCCGGGCTCGGTCGCACCATCGCCTGGGCGCTCCTCGGGCGGGCCGCCCGCGGCGAGGTCTACCAGATCGACGCCCCGTCGCTCGGCGACGCGACCGACCCGTGGCTCCCCGGCGCGCAGACGGACGGCGCCGCCCACCGCGCCCTCATCGACTCGACCGTCGCCCGCGCACCGTCCGCGCGCACCGGCGAGCTGACGATCCGGCTCGCCTACACCCTGGCCCGCGCCGAGCGGCTGGTCCCGGCCACGGTCGCCGACGCCGCCACCCCGGCCGCCGCCCTCGCCCGCGACCGGCGTCTCGCTCGCGAGGACGCGGCCCGACTGCTGGCCGCCCGCGCCGCCGACCCGGCCCCGCCCGAGGCGGACGCGCTCGCCCTGCTCGTCCGCTGGCGCCGCGAGCGCCGCGTCGCCGCCGAGCGTCCGCTGCTGGCCGACGACCTGCGCCCCGACCAGGCGGCCGCGCCCCGCGCCGGCGAGCGGCTGCTGGTGCAGCTGCGCGCCGGCGCCGCGCGGACGGAGCTGGCGACGGTCCCGGATTCCGCGCACTCGGGCGACAGCTCGGCGACTGCATCGGCGCGTTCGATCCGTGTGCCGGGGTGTGCGGCCGTCGACGGCTGGCTTCCCTGCCGCGCCGCGTCCATGCTGGCGGCGACGCTCGCCGATCGCCCCCTCCGCCCCGACCCCTACGTCACGATCACGCTGGGCGGCTACCGTTCGGACCTGCCAGCATCACCGCAGTCGGACGACAGCTCGGCGACCGAGAGCGAGTCGCTCGTGATCCGCCGCCTCGCCGCGCGCGCCCGCACGGCCGACGCCCTGGCCGCCGAATGGGTCCGCCTGCGCGCCACCGTCGCCGCCGACGCCCCGGTGCGCCGGCGGCTCGGACGGCTGGTCCACGGGGTCGCGGTCGCGGCCCGCCCCTTCGCCCAGGCCCCGGTCGTCGCCCCCTCCCCCGGCACCGCGACCCTCGGGGTCGCCGAGACCGCCGACCGCATCCGGCTCGGCGCCGGCATCTCGCGCATCGCCTTCGACCGCGGCCTCGCCCCGGCGTGGCGGGTCCCTGCCCTCCTCGACCTCGAGTCCGCCCTCGCCGACCTCCGGCTCGCCCTCCCCGGGCTCGGCTTCGACGGGCTCGGCGTGCGCATCGGCGCGTCGCCGAAGGGCGACCTCGCCCTCGCCCTCCATGACCCGGCCGACCGCACCATCTACCTCCCTCCGGCCTCCGGCGCCGGGACCGTCGCCCACGAGCTCGCCCACGATCTCGACTGGCAGACGGCCCGCACCCAGCTCGGCCTCCGCGGCACCTACGCCACCGACCGCGCCGCCCGGCTCGGCGCCGAACCGCTGGCCACCGCCGTCCGCGCCCTCGCCGACACCCGCAACCCGCGCAGCGGCCGCGGCCGCGCCACCGCCGACCGCCCGGCCGAACTGTTCGCGCGAGGGGTGGACTGGTACGTCGCCGCGATGCTGGCGCGCGAGGGGCGCATGAATGGCGTGCTGACGTCCGTGCAGGACCTCGACCTGCCGGGGTTCGCGGGCGCCACCGCCCCCATCCCGGGCACCGGCGCCGGCGAGGCGATCGTCGATGCGCTCGGCCGCGTGACCCCGCTCCCCCCCGTGGGGGTGCAGTGGTTCCGGGCGCGCTTCGGCCCGACCGCCCCGCTCCCGGCGACCGCCATCGCCCGCCTCGCCCTCGACGCCCCGTCCCCCTGGTCGGCGGAGCGCGTCTACCTCCGGCTCGGCCTCCCCGCCGGGCTGACCAGCGACGAGCCCCCGACCGGGGCGTCCGCCGAGTCGTGTCCGCTCGCCCCGTGGCAGCGACGCCTCCTCTGGGTCGCCGCCGACGCGCGGGCTCGCGGGATGGTCCGCAGCCAGGCCAGCCGCGCCGCCATCGTCGGGCCGACGCTCTGGCGCTCCCGCACCGCGCTCGGCTTCCCCTGGCGGGAGGAGCTCGCCGAGGAGCCGCGCCAGCGCTTCCGCGACGCCGTGCTCCGCGGCTCGCTCCGCGCGCTCCGGCAGCACACCCCGTTCGCCGACCCCGTCGCCTGCCGCTGACCGACGCCCGCGCGGGGCGCGGAAACCCGCGGCGGCGGTGGTAGCTTGAGCGCCGTGACGCTCCGCCCGCTCGCCGTCGGCCTCGCCACCGCCCTCCTCGCGGTCGGCGCGCTCGTCCTGCTCCTCGCCCTCACCGGCCATGACCCCGCCGCCGCCCTCGGCGCCCTCTGGGCCGGGGCGGCCGGGTCGCGCTACGCCCTCCTCTCGGCGACCCTCGTCCGGGCCGTCCCGCTGATCCTCGCCGGCCTCGCCGTCGCCGTCGCCTTCCGCGCCGGGATCCTGAACGTGGGCGCCGAGGGGCAGCTGCTGGCCGGCGGGGGGGCGGCGACCGCCGTCGGGCTCGCGCTCGGGGCGGCCCCCGCGATCGTCGCCCTTCCCGCCGCGCTCCTGGCGGGCGTCGCGGCGGGCGCCGCCTGGGCCGGGATCGCGGCCGTCCTGCGCCGCCGCTTCGGCGTGCTCGAGGTCATCAGCACCATCATGCTGAACTTCGTCGCGCTCCACGCCGCCGGGTGGCTGGTGCGCGGGCCTCTCCAGGAGCCGCAGCGCATCTATCCCCAGTCCCCGTCGCTCGGCGCGGCCGCCCAGCTCCCGGTGATCGTCCCCGGCTCGCGCCTTCACCTCGGCTTCGCGCTGGCCGTGGCGGCGGGGGTCGCGCTCTGGGCCTTCCTCCGCTTCACCGCCGCCGGCTTCCGGCTGCGCGCCACCGGGCTCAACCCGTTCGCCGCCGCCAGCGCGGGGCGGATCGACGTCGCCGCCGTCACCACCGCCGCCTTCCTCGCCAGCGGCGCCCTCGCCGGGCTGGCCGGCGCCGTCGAGGTCACCGGCGTCACCTACGCGCTCTACGAGAACCTCTCCCCCGGCTACGGCTACACCGCCATCGCCGTCGCCCTGCTGGCCCGCCTCCACCCGCTCGGCGTCGTCGCGTCGGGGATCCTGTTCGGCGCGCTCGAGGCGGGGGCCGGCGCGATGCAGCGCGACGCCGGCGTCCCGGCCGTCGTCGTCACCGTCGTCGAGGCGCTGCTCATCCTCCTCGTCCTCGCCGCCGACCGGCTGGGGGAGCGGCTGCGCGAGCGCGCCCCCGCCCCCGCCGCCGCGGTGCCGGCCGTCGAGCGGGCGGAGGCCGCCGCGTGACCGAGGCGCTCGCCGCCTTCCTGGAGGCGACCGTCCGCACCGCGACCCCGCTCGCCCTCGCCGCGCTCGGCGAGTCGGTGACCGAGCGCGCGGGCGTCATCAACATCGGCCTCGAGGGCGCGATCATGGCCGGCGCCTTCGGCGCGCTGGTCGGCGCCGGGGTGGCCGGGGGCGCCGCCGGCGCGGGGCTCGGCTTCGTCGTCGGCGCGCTCGCGGGGCTGGCCGCGTCGGCGCTGTTCGCCCTGTTCGCCGTCGGGCTGCGCGCCGACCAGATCATCACCGGCACCGCGGTCACCCTGGCCTCGCTCGGCCTCACCGGCACGCTGTACCGCTCGATCTACGGCGAGACCGGCGCGTCACTCGCCACGCCCACCACCGCGCCGCTCGCCGTCCCGGGGCTGTCGGCGCTCCCCGTGGTCGGGCGCGCGCTGTTCGCGCAGCCGCCGGCGACCTACGCGCTCTACCTGCTCGTCCCCGCGCTCGCCTGGTGGACGTTCCGCACGCACGCCGGCCTCGCCCTGCGCGCCGTCGGCGAGCGCCCCGACGCCGCGGCCGCCGCCGGCATCCGCCCGCGCCGCGTGCAGCTCGCCGCCACCCTCTTCGGCGGCGCGCTCGGCGGGCTCGCCGGCGCGACGCTCGTCCTCGCGCAGGCCGGCACCTTCGCGGAGGGGATGTCGGCCGGGCGCGGCTTCATCGCCATCGCGGTGGTCGTGCTCGGGCGCTGGCACCCGGTCGGCGTCGCGGCGGCCGCGCTCCTCTTCGGCGCCGCGAGCGCGCTGCAGTACCTCTTCCAGGCGATGGGGTGGCGGCTGCCGTACCAGCTCTTCCTCGCGCTCCCCTACCTGCTGACGCTCGTCGTGCTGGCGAGCGTGTCGGCGCGCGCCGCGGCGCCGGCGGCGCTCGGGAAGCGCGACGCGTGAGCGCGACCGGCGAGACGGACCTGGCGACGCTCCTGGCGACGCTGCGGCCGGCGCTGCTCGACGGGGAGTTCGTCTTCGTGTCGCTGCCGGCGGAGGCGGCGGCGGCGCACCTCGCGGCGGCGTTCGCGATGGTGCGCGAGGAGGAGGGCGTGTCGCTCGTGCTGCGGGCCGCGTACGCGCGGGCGTGCGGGGTGTGGCGCGGCGGGGCGACGTTCCGGTGCGTGACGTGTCGCGTGCACTCGTCGCTGGAGGCCGTCGGGATGACGGCGGCGATGGCGGCGGCGCTCGCGGCGCGCGGGATCCCGGCGAACGTGATCGCGGGGGCGTTGCACGATCACCTCTTCGTGCCGGCCGGGCGCGCGGACGATGCCGTTGCGGTGCTGTCGGCGCTCGGAGATCCGCGCGCGCGGGGTGGGACGATGGGGGGCGCTCCGGCGGCGGGATGATCGCTGGCGCGATCATAGCGCCGCCTTCGACCCCCCATCGTCCCACCCCCTCTGACCCCTCACCGTCACATCCCACAAGCCAAACAGGTCTGGGTTGTTTGGGTTTGTGGGTGGGTTGAAGACTGGAGGTGGCGGGAGGGAGGCGTGGGGGTCGGAGGCGGCGCTATGATGGCGCAGCCATCATCCCGCCGCCGGAGCGCCCCCACGCCTCCCTCCCGCGGCGCAACGATCTCACCCGACGGGAATCTCCGACATCAGCCCCAGCAGATTTTCGTCAGGATCCCGCAGGAAGCACATCCACACCTCGCGATCCGGCAGCCGCGCGATCAGGTGCGGCTCGTCCACGAACACGACCCCGCGCCCGCGCAGCCCGTCGTACGCCGCCCGGATGTCCGGCACGGCGAAGTACAGCACCGAGTTCTTCCCCGCCTCCCCCCCGCCGTCCGGCGCCGACAGCATCAGCCGCACCCCGCCGCAGTCGAAGAACGCCAGCGCGGGCGGCGCCTCGAACAGGAACGGCAGCCCCAGCGCGTCGCGGTAGAACCGCACCGCGCCCGGCAGGTCCCGCACCGTCATCGCGACCTGCCCGATCCGTCCCAGCCGCACGCCGTCGTCCGCCGTCATCGCGCCTCCGCGTCGGTGTCGGGGCGATGCTAACGCCGGCGGCGCCGCGCCGCGAGGACGCCGTCCGGCCGCTGGTGCCGCGCCCCCGCCGGCCGGATATTCGGGGTCCCAGCCGAGGGAGGCCGCCGTGCCCGAGCCCGTGTCGGAGGTCCAGCCGCTGTTCGACGCCGTGCGCGCCGGCGACGCCGCGCGCGTGGCCGCGATGCTCGACGAGGACCCCGCGCGGCTGCACGCGCGCCTCCCGCCCTACGCGTGGACGCCGCTGCACGCGGCCGCGCACGCGGGGCAGGACGCCGTCGTCGCGCTGCTGCTGGCGCGCGGCCTCGACCCGAACGCGAAGGAGGCCGGCGACGACACGACCGCGCTCCACTGGGCCGCCGCCGCGGGGCGCGCGGACGTGGTGCGCCGCCTGCTCGCCGCCGGCGCCGACCCGGTCGGCCGCGGCGACGACCACGCGCTCGAGGTCATCGGCTGGGCGACGTGCTGGGACGGCTGCGACGACGACGCGCACCGCGAGGTCGTGCGGCTGCTGCGCGCGGCGGGGGCGCGGCACCACGTCTTCTCCGCCGTCGCGACGGACGACGCGGACGAGGTGCGCCGCATCGTCGCCGGGGACCCGTCGCAGCTCGCGCGCCCGATGAGCCGCCACGAGGGGGGGCAGCTCCCGCTGCACTTCGCGGTGCGCATGCGCCGCCCGCGCATGGCCGCGCTGCTGCTGGCGCTGGGCGCCGACCCGCTGGCCGGCGACGCCGAGGGGATGCCGCCGTCGGCGTACGCCACCGACCCCGACACCGACCGCGCCGTGCTGGCGGCGGCGCGCGGGCGCGTCGCGGCGACGCTGCTGGTCGCGCTGGCGCTGCGCGCGGGGGACGCGGCGGCGCGCGCGTACCCGGGCGCGGGCGTCGTCGACGCGGGCGCGCTGCACCTCATGGCGAAGCGGGGCGACGCCGAGGCGGTGCGCGAGCTGCTCGCCCGCGGCGCCGACCCGGGCGCGCGGTGGGCGCACTGGGGCGCGGTCGTGACGCCGCTGCACCTCGCGGCGTTCCTCGGGCACGTCGAGGTCGCGCGGCTGCTGCTCGCCGCCGGCGCCGACCCGTCGGTGCGCGACACCGAGCACGACGCCGACCCGCTCGGGTGGGCCGAGCACTGCGGGCGGCACGAGGTGGCGGCGCTGCTGCGCGCGCACGCCGCGTCGTCGTAGGGCCGGAGCGCTTCCGGGTTCGTCGGATGGCGGGGGCTCCGCGCGCGCACCCGGCCGCGCGTGGCGGGCGACCCGAGCGCGGAGCGCCGAGCGCGGCGTCATCCTCGGCGCTCGGCGCCCGGCGCTC
>NZ_JARGEK010000798.1 GCF_029211165.1 Roseisolibacter sp. H3M3-2 | reverse complement strand
CGACCGACGGGCGCGTCGCGCGGTCCAGCAGCGCGAGGTGCAGCCACGCGAGCAGCGCGAGAGGGAGCGGCCCCGCGAGCGCGACGCGCGCGCCGGCGCGGGCGAAGCCGGGGTACTCGCCGGCCAGCGACGCCAGCGCCGGCGCCGCCGCCGCGAGGCAGAGCAGGACCGCCAGCCGCAGCAGCGCGCGCGGCATCACGGCGCGCGGCCTCGCGTCGCGCTCAACGCCCCGGCCCGCGCGCCGCGGTGTAGCGGCGCTCGACCACCGTCACGCCGTTCGGGTGCAGCGTCGCCTCCCCGCTGGCGCACAGCAGCACGACGCGCGGCTCGACGTCGGCCGCCAGCCCGACGCGCACGCGCGATGCGCCGGGCGCGTACCCGGTCACGCGCATCGGGAGCTGCAGCGACGAGGCGCCCTGCCGCGCCAGCGCCGCGCGGCGCACGGCCTGCGCGCTGTCGACCGGCCAGGGGAGCGACTCGAGGCGCAGCGTGTCGCGCGCCTCGCCCGCCGCGCCCGCGCCGCGCGCGTCGGCGCGGCGGGGCTGCG
>NZ_JARGEK010000797.1 GCF_029211165.1 Roseisolibacter sp. H3M3-2 | reverse complement strand
TCGACAAGCCGTTCCTGATGCCGGTCGAGGACGTGTTCTCGATCACCGGGCGCGGCACGGTGGCCACGGGCCGCATCGAGCGCGGCATCGTGAAGGTGCAGGAGGAGGTCCAGCTCGTCGGCTTCGGCGCCGAGAAGAAGACGGTCGTCACCGGCGTCGAGATGTTCCGCAAGCTGCTCGACCAGGGCGAGGCGGGCGACAACGTCGGCCTGCTGCTCCGCGGCGTCGGCAAGGAGGAGATCGAGCGCGGGATGGTGCTGGCCAAGCCGGGCTCCATCAAGCCGCACACGAAGTTCACCGCCGAGGTCTACGTCCTCACGAAGGAGGAGGGCGGGCGCCACACGCCGTTCTTCAAGGGCTACCGGCCGCAGTTCTACTTCCGCACGACCGACGTGACGGGGACCTGCGAGCTGCCCGAGGGGATGGAGATGGTGATGCCGGGCGACAACGTCCAGATGCAGATCGAGCTCCTCACGCCCGTCGCGATGGACGAGGGGCTGCGCTTCGCGATCCGCGAGGGCGGCCGCACCGTCGGCGCCGGCGTCGTC
>NZ_JARGEK010000796.1 GCF_029211165.1 Roseisolibacter sp. H3M3-2 | reverse complement strand
AAGACCCTCTCCTGGGGCCCGCGCCACGGCTACGCCGTCGCGCGCTGGATCCACCAGGTCTCCGACGACGTGCTGCGCGTCGAGGAGGGGGCGCTCTACCCCGCCCTCCACCGCCTGGAGCGGCGCGGCTGGATCGCCAGCGAGTGGGGGCTCTCGGAGAACAACCGGCGCGCCAAGTACTACCAGCTCACCCGCGAGGGGCGCCAGCAGCTCGGCGCCAAGAGCACGAGCTGGGCGCGCTACGCCGCCGCCGTCGGGCGCGTGCTGGCGGTCGCCGACGCCGCCGACGGGGGCCCCGCATGACGCCCGGCGGCCTGCGCCGCTTCCCGGGGGTGCGCCGGCTCTTCCGCCTGCCGGGCGCCGAGCGCGACGTCGGCGCCGCGGTGGACGAGGAGCTGGCGTTCCACGTCGACATGGCCGCCGCGGAGCTGGTCGCGGCCGGCCGCGCGCCCGACGAGGCGCGCGCCGAGGCGCTCGCGCGCTTCGGCGACCTCGCGGCGGTGCGCGCGCGCTGCCACGACATCTCCTCCCACCGCGAGACCGCGATGCGCCGCC
>NZ_JARGEK010000795.1 GCF_029211165.1 Roseisolibacter sp. H3M3-2 | reverse complement strand
TGCAGCGCGCGCGCCAGCAGCGCCGCCGCGCCGCGCCGCCGCGCCTCCTCCACCGCGCGCAGCCGCGCCTCGGCTTCCGACGGGAGGAGGACCCGCGCGCGCACCCCGGAGCCGGCGCCGCCGACCGGGTGCCAGGCGGAGTCGCCCGCGAGCGGCGCCAGCCCCGCCTCGACCCGGGCGGCGGCGACGGCCGCCACCTCGGCCTCGGGCGCGAACTCGAAGGCGCGGACGCCGAGGGCGCGCGCCACCTTCCGGTCGAGCGGGTCGGCGAGCGAGTCGGCCGGCTGCGCGGCGTGGACGAGGATGGTCGCGATCGCGCGGTCGCGCCCCTCGGCGGCGTGCGCGTGCAGCACCACCCACAGCGGCGTCGCCTGCACCCCGCCGGCGGTCGGAAGCGAGTCGGGGCGCACGCGCAGCGGTCCCGCCCACGCCACCGGCGCGCCGCGGCGGAGCACGACCACGGCGCGCTCCGGGCCGCCCTCGGCGAGCGGCCGTACGGCATCGCAGCCGGCGGCGCGCACGGCGGCGGCCACCGCGTCGGGCGGGTCCTCGGGGATCGGCG
>NZ_JARGEK010000794.1 GCF_029211165.1 Roseisolibacter sp. H3M3-2 | reverse complement strand
CGGAGCTGCGCGACGACCTCGCGCGCGCGCTCCAGGACGCCGACCCCACGGTGCGCCGCGCCGCCGCCGACGCGGTGGGGCAGGCGGTCCAGCGCAGCGAGGGGGCGGCCCGCGTGCGCTCGGCGCTGTTCGCCGTGCTCGCGGTGGAGCCCGACTCGCAGGTGCGCGGGCAGCTCGCCGAGAACGCCGGGCGCGTGCGCGCCGACTCGGCCGACGCCGCGCCGACGGCCACCGCGCTGGCGGCGCAGCTGCCGCTGCGGGGCGCGGTGCGCGGGCTCTTCTTCCTGGCGCGCCAGCGCGCGGCCCGCGGGCGCCTCCCCGCCGAGGTCGGGCGCCGGCTGCAGGAGGTGGCCGCCACCGCGACGCTCCCCGACGACGTGCGCGCGCTGGTGGCGACGGCGGCGTCGATCGGCGACCCGGCCCCCGTGGTGCGCTACCGCGCCCTCGCGCTCGCGCCATGCGCCGCGCTGGCGGCGGCGACGCGCGACACCAACGCGCACGTCGCGCTCGGCGCGGTCGACGCGCTGGCGCGGTGCGGGAGCGACTCGGCCGCCGTGGCGACGCT
>NZ_JARGEK010000793.1 GCF_029211165.1 Roseisolibacter sp. H3M3-2 | reverse complement strand
CCGGCGGCGGCGGCGCGCCCCGTCGCGGTCGGCGACGTGGTCGAGCAGATGCGGCAGCGCGTGCCGGCGCTGCGCATCCTCGCGCAGGTGCGCGCGGGGTGCCTCGCCGTCGCGCTCACCGACGCCGACGAGCGCCGCCTGCGCGCCGCCGGCGCCGACGACGCGTTCGTCGCCGACCTGCGCGCGTCGTGCGTCGCCGCGGCGCCGACGTCGGCGCTCGTCGACTCCTCGGGCGGGCTGATCACGCCGCGCGTCCTGCAGATGCAGCGCGCCTGCGAGCAGGGCGACGCGGTGGTGTGCGACTCGGTCGCCGAGCTGTACGTCGAGGGGATCTTCGCGCCGAAGAACCGCAGCCGCGCCGCCGACTTCCTGTTCGCCGCCTGCGCGGCCGGCCGCACGCCGTCGTGCACGCGCGCCATCGACGTGCTCGACGCGAGCGCTGAGGCGGCCGACCAGCAGCGCGCGGCGCTCGTGCTCACGCAGCGCTGCGAGGTGGACGCGCCGGGCGGCTGCCGGCGCCTGGGCGCGCTCTACCAGCGCGGGCGCGGGGTGCCGCGCGACGCCGAG
>NZ_JARGEK010000792.1 GCF_029211165.1 Roseisolibacter sp. H3M3-2 | reverse complement strand
TCGCCGCCGCGTGGGCGCTGCGCGCGCGCGTCCGGCTCGCGGCCGCGGGCGGCTGGCTCCCGCTGCTCGCCGTGCCGCTCTGCTACGCCGCGCTCCCCCACGTCGCCGCCGGCCTCGGGCGCTCGGCGCTCCACGACGCGGCCGTGCTGCGGTGGGAGGCGCGGTGGTTCGGCGCGAGCCCCGCCCTCGCCTTCAGCGCCCGCTGGCCGTCGCCCGCGCTCGGCGAGCTGCTGCACCTCGGGTACCTGAGCTACTACGCGCTCATCTACGTCCCGCCGGCGTGGCTCTGGTGGCGCGGGCGGCGCGACGCCTTCGCGGCCTCGGTGCTCGCCGTGTGGGCCGCCTTCGTCGCCTGCTACGTCGTGTTCGCGTGGTGGCCGGTGCAGGGGCCGTGGTACCAGTGGCCCGCCCCCGCCACGGTCCCCGACGGCGCCGCGCGCCGCGTCGTGCTCGCGCTGCTCGCCGCCGGCTCGTCGCGCGGCACCGCGTTCCCGTCGTCGCACGTCGCCGTCGCCGTCGCCCAGACCGTCGCGCTGGCGCACGCCGCGCCGCGCCTCGCCGCCCCCGCG
>NZ_JARGEK010000791.1 GCF_029211165.1 Roseisolibacter sp. H3M3-2 | reverse complement strand
CGCCGGCGTCCGGCGCGCGGCGCGACGGCAGCTTGCGGGCGAGCGCGCTGGTCAGCGAGCCGGCCGCGCCCAGGGCGCCGGCGCCGGTGGTGAGCAGGTCGACGGGGCGGGGCTCGCCGGAGAGCAGCGTGACCGCGCCGGCGAGGGTGACGACGAGCGAGGCGAGGCCGTCGTCGAGGCCGAGGCGGTCGGCGATCTGCGGCGGGATGGGCATGGCGCGGACGGTGGGGCGCGTCGGCGCGCGGCCCGTCGCCGCGCGGCGCTACACGACGTCGCCGGGCACGCCGCGGACCGCGTCGCCCAGGCCGGCGCGCGCGGCCGCGTCGCGGATCACGCGGTCGGCGGTGACGACGACGCGCGGCACGGCCCCCACCGCGAAGGCAAGCTGCAGGCCCCACAGCGTGCGGCGCCACGCGGCCCCCTCCAGCTCCACGCCGCCGCGCACGACGGCGCCCACGACCTCGCGCCACAGCGCGAGCCCGGGCGCGAACGGGACCGCGAGGGCGGCGGCGGCGCGCGCCGGGTCCGGGCAAGTCGGAGGCCAAGCGGTCTTAGGAAGACAAATCGTGG
>NZ_JARGEK010000790.1 GCF_029211165.1 Roseisolibacter sp. H3M3-2 | reverse complement strand
CGAGCGTCGGTGCGCCGGCGCTCCCGTTCGCCGACGCGGCGCGCGGCGCCCCGGTCGCGCAGGCGGCCGACGCCTCCGCCGACCTGACGGGCGACGCCGTCGCCGACGCCGGCACGGCGCTGCTGACGGCCGGCGCGTCGAGCTTCGAGTCGGTGGCGCACGCCTCGCGCGTGCTCGGCGCGGCGCAGCGCGACTACCAGCGCGCGGCCGCGTACCTCGCCGAGCACGACCCGTCGGCGACGGTGGGGAGCCCCGAGGTGCTGCAGGCGCGCCTCGCCGCGCTCGACGAGGTGATGCCGCGGGTGCGCGAGGCGCTGAGCGTGGCGCCCGCCGACCCGGTGCTCAACCAGGTGTACCTGACGACCTACGACGTGCGCGAGTCGACGCTGCGGCAGCTCGGCCGCACGCTGCCGGTGGGCGCGCGCGTGAACGGCTACTGACGCAACCCGAGCAGACGATCGACGACGTGACGAGAGGAGTGGCGATGATGCGGGACCGCGGACGGATCGGGACGGCGCGTACGCGCGCGGCGGCGCGGGCGGCCCCGCGGGCGCCGCGCTCGCGGCGGCG
>NZ_JARGEK010000789.1 GCF_029211165.1 Roseisolibacter sp. H3M3-2 | reverse complement strand
AGACGGGCAACAGCTGATTGCCCTTCACCGCCTGGCCCTGAGAGAGTTGCAGCAAGCGGTCCACGCTGGTTTGCCCCAGCAGGCGAAAATCCTGTTTGATGGTGGTTAACGGCGGGATATAACATGAGCTGTCTTCGGTATCGTCGTATCCCACTACCGAGATATCCGCACCAACGCGCAGCCCGGACTCGGTAATGGCGCGCATTGCGCCCAGCGCCATCTGATCGTTGGCAACCAGCATCGCAGTGGGAACGATGCCCTCATTCAGCATTTGCATGGTTTGTTGAAAACCGGACATGGCACTCCAGTCGCCTTCCCGTTCCGCTATCGGCTGAATTTGATTGCGAGTGAGATATTTATGCCAGCCAGCCAGACGCAGACGCGCCGAGACAGAACTTAATGGGCCCGCTAACAGCGCGATTTGCTGGTGACCCAATGCGACCAGATGCTCCACGCCCAGTCGCGTACCGTCTTCATGGGAGAAAATAATACTGTTGATGGGTGTCTGGTCAGAGACATCAAGAAATAACGCCGGAACATTAGTGCAGGCAGCTTCCACAGCAATGGCATCCTGGTCATCC
>NZ_JARGEK010000079.1 GCF_029211165.1 Roseisolibacter sp. H3M3-2 | reverse complement strand
CACAGAACGACATGGCTACGATCCGACTTGGCGGCGCTGACGCGCGCCGAGCGCGCGCCGGGCGCCCTGGTGCGGCTGGACAGCAACGAGAACCCGAACGGGCCGGGGCGCGCGGCGTTCGACGCGATGGCCGCCGCGCCGGCGGGCTCGCACCGCTACGCCGACGACGCGGTCGACGCGCTGCGCACCGCGGTCGCCGCGTCGCACCGCGTGGGGCGCGAGCACGTCGTGGTGGGCGCCGGCTCGACCGACGTGCTGCGGGCCGCCGTCTACGCGTGGACCTCGCCCGCCCGCCCGCTCGTGACGGCCGCGCCGTCGTTCGAGACGGTGGTGGCGGAGGCGGCGCGCACCGGCGCCCCCGTGCGGGCCGTCCCCGTGCGCGGCGAGGACCTGCGCCTCGACCTGGCGGCGATGGCCGCGCAGGCGCGCGACGCGGGGCTCGTGTACCTCTGCAACCCGAACAACCCGACCGCCACGGTGCACGGGCGCGAGGCCGTGGCCGACTTCGTCGCCCGCCTGCGCCGCGAGGCCCCGGGGTGCGTCGTGCTGGTGGACGAGGCGTACCACGAGTACGTCGACGACGCCCGCTACGCCTCCGCCGTCCCGCTGGCGCTCGAGGACCCGCGGGTCGTCGTGGCCCGCACCTTCTCCAAGGTCCACGGGCTGGCCGGCGCGCGCGCGGGCTACGCCGTGGGCCACGCCGACGCGATCGCCCGGCTGGCGCCGTACGTCCTCGACCTCGGCGTGAGCGTGGCCGGGGCCGCCGGGGCCGCCGCCAGCCTCGCCGCCGCCGCGCACGTGGAGCGGGAACGGGGCGCCAACCGCGCCGCGCGCGAGTTCACGCACCGCTTCTTCGTCGACGCCGGGTTCGCGCCCGCCGCGTCCGACGCCAACTTCCTGATGGTCGACCTCCGCCGCGACGTGCGCGCCTTCCGCGACGCCTGCCGCGCCGAGGGGGTCCTGATCGGCCGCCCGTTTCCCCCCCTCCTCACCCACGCGCGCGTCACCGTCGGCACGATGGACGAGATGCGCCGCGCCACCGACGCCTTCCGGCGGGTCCTCGCCCGCCGAACGTGACGCGCGACTGACAGGGGGGGTCCGCGCATTGACACCCGCGTGACCCGCCGTCAGACTCGCGTGCTGCGCCTCCCGTAGCACCCTCCGCAGCACCCCCCGCACGGCCCCGCGGCCCCGCGCCGCTGCTCCGCCTACAACCGAGCCAGACCATCCGCGCGCCGAGCGGGCCCTTCAGGCCCCCTCGCGAGCGATGTGCGCGTCCTTTACCGCGTGGCCCACCCCCCCTCGCCCGGGCACGCTTGCTTCACCCAACGTCGGGAGAAGAACTATGGGATGCAGTCGCCTGATCCGGTCCGCAGTACCGGCCCTATGGCTCGCCACGGCCCGCGGAGCGCCCGTCGCGGTGCTCGTGGTCGGGCTATCGGGAGGCGCGGCGCGCGCGGACGCGCAGGCGGCCACGGGAGTGGTCACCGGCCGCGTCACCGACGCGCAGAGCGGACAGCCGCTCGGGAACGTGAACATCCGCGTGGTGGGCACCACCAACGGCGGACAGACCAACGAGCAGGGGCAGTACACCCTGCGCGCGGTCGCCCCCGGGGCGGTGCAGCTCCAGGTGAGCCGCATCGGCTACACGGCGCAGACGGTGAACGTGACCGTGGCGGCCGGGCAGACGGCGACGCAGAACATCCAGCTCGGGCAGGCCGCCTTCTCGCTGTCGGCGGTCGTGACCACGGTGACCGGCCAGCAGCGGAAGGTCGAGCTGGCGAACACCACGGCGCAGATCGACCTGGCGAGCAAGGTCGCCGAGCTGCCGGCCACGAACATGGGCACCGTGCTCTCCGGCCGCGCGGCCGGCGTGCAGGTGGTCAACGGCGGCGCGACGGGCTCCGGCTCGCGCATCCGCATCCGCGGCCAGTCGTCGCTGTCGCTGAACTCCAACCCCGTGGTCATCATCGACGGCGTCCGCATGACGTCGACGACGAACGACCTCGCGGTCGGCACGGGCGGCAACGGCCCGTCGCGCCTCGACGACCTGAACCCGGACGAGATCGAGAACATCGAGGTCATCAAGGGCCCGTCGGCGGCGACGCTGTACGGCACCGAGGCGGCCAACGGCGTCATCTCGATCACGACCAAGAAGGGCAAGGCCGGCCGGACGCGCTACACGTTCTACACCGAGAACGGCGTCATCAACAACTCGCGCGACTTCCCGGAGCTGTACTCGCTGTGGGGCGCGAAGCAGAACGGGACGTACGGCATCTGTACGCTCGCGAACGTCCTCGCCGGCTCGTCGGCGGCGACCGGCTGTACGCGCGTGGACTCGCTGTCGAGCGGCAACATCCTGAACATCGACTCGCTGTCGGTGATCGGGACGGGCAACCGCCAGCAGTACGGCGGGCAGGTCTCGGGCGGCAACGACCGCGTGCAGTTCTTCGTCTCGGGCGAGACCGAGGGGGAGACGGGCATCTACGAGATGACGGCGCGCGACCAGCGGAACCTGCAGACGCTCCGCGGCGTGTCGTCGCTGCCGGGCGAGCAGATCCGGCCGAACGCGCTCCAGCGCAACAGCTTCCGCGCCAACCTCCAGAGCACGCTGGCGCGCGGGCTGAACGTGCAGATCGCCTCGGGCTACATCAACAGCCTGACGCGCTTCCCGCAGAACGAGGACAACAGCTCGGGCCTCATGGTGAACGCCATGGGCGCGACCTGGCGCACCGACCTCCCCGACCCGGCCGGCAACCCGCTGCTCGGCGCCCGCTCGTGGTCGGCCGGCGAGGTGTTCTCGCGCACGGCGAAGCAGGGGATCAACCGCTTCATCAACAGCATCGCCGCGCAGTACACGCCGACCGAGTGGCTGACGGCGCGCGCGACGGTGGGCTACGACGCGACGGTGCGCGCCGACAAGGCGTACAACCGCGTGAACGAGGGCCCGTACGAGGGGCAGACCCGCCTCGGGCAGGTCAGCAACTTCCGCACGGAGCAGGGGCAGCGCACGGTCGACCTGGGCGGCACGGGGACGTTCAACATCATCCCCGGCGTGCAGACCAAGACGTCGGTCGGCATGCAGTTCATCCGCAACCTGACGGTGCAGACGGGCGCCACCGGCCAGACGCTCCCGCCGGGCGCGCTGACGGTCACGCAGGCCGCCATCCGCAGCTCGTCCGAGCAGACGATCGACCGCCGCACGCTCGGCTACTACGCCGAGGAGGTGGTGTCGGTCAACGACAAGCTGTTCATCACCGGCGGCGTGCGCCGCGACGCCGCCTCGGCGTTCGGCGAGGACTTCCGCGCCGTGTGGTACCCGAAGGTCGGCGCGTCGTGGCTCGTGTCGGACATGGGCTTCTTCCCGCGCCCGAACTGGCTGCAGACGTTCCGCGTCCGCGCGACGTACGGCGCCTCGGGGCAGATCCCCAGCCCGACGGGCGCGCTGCGTAGCTACAGCGCCAACCCGCTGACGCTCGCCTCGGGCGAGGCGCCGTCGGTCTCGCTCGACTCGCTCGGCAACTCCAACCTCAAGCCGGAGTTCTCGGCCGAGCTGGAGAGCGGCTTCGACCTGACGCTGTTCGACGGCCGGACGAACTTCGAGCTGACGTACTACGACAAGAACACGAAGGACGCGATCATCAACCGCGCGATCGCCCCGTCGGTCGCCGGCGTCGCGACGCGCCTCGAGAACATCGGCAGCATCCAGAACCGCGGCCTCGAGCTGGTGCTCAACCAGACGCTGGTCGACAACCGCCAGTTCGGCGCGAGCTTCACGCTGACCGGCTCGACCAACCGGAACCGGCTCAAGAGCCTGGCCCCGGGCGTGTCGGCGATCTTCACCGGCAACCGCAACACGCAGCGCAACCAGCCGGGCTACCCGCTGTTCGGCCTCTGGAGCCGCACGTACACGTACGCCGACGCGAACAACGACGGCATCCTCGCGCTGAGCGAGATGCAGTTCACCGACTCGGCGTCGTTCATCGGCGCGACCTTCCCGACGCGCGAGATGGCGTTCTCGCCGACGATCGAGGTGCTGAACCGGAAGCTGCGGTTCTCGGGCCAGCTCGACGCGAAGTGGGGCTTCCGGAAGTTCAACAACACGCTGCGCCACATGTGCCAGGGCGGCGCGTCGTGCCGCGGGCTGTACGACAAGTCGGCGGACCTCGAGACGCAGGCGGCCGCGCTGGCGGTGAACCAGGTCGGCGTCTTCGCGGGCATGTTCGAGAAGGGCGACTTCGCCCGCTTCCGCGAGGCGTCGGTCGCCTACGAGCTCCCGGGCTCGCTGGCCGCCCGCGTCCGCGCGCAGCGCCTCTCGGTCATCCTGACCGGCCGCAACCTCGCGACCTTCACGAACTACAAGGGCGTGGACCCGGAGTCGTCGCAGTCCAACTCGGACACGCGCGGCAACGAGGAGTTCTTCGCGACGCCGCCGCTCCGGTACCTGACGATCCGCCTCAACGCCAACTTCTGAGCGCCCCCAGCATGCGTCTCCTCCGCACCTCCCGCCGGCTCCTGGCGCCGGCGGGCACGCTGGCCGCGGCGCTCGCCGCCGCCGGCTGCACGACCGACACGCTCGAGGTCTCCAACCCCGACGTCATCACGGCCAACGCCGTGACCAACGCGGCCGGCGCCACGGCGCTCCGCAACGGCGTGCTGCGCGACTTCACCGTCGTGTACTCGGGCACCCAGGACGGCTTCATCGTCAACACGGGCAACCTGGCCGACGAGATCACCGCGACCGACACGTTCTTCGACCGGCTGCTCCCCAACGAGCGGAAGATCGACCCGAACCTGCCCAACCAGGACACGTACTACACGAACCTGCACCGCGCCCGCTCCGGCGCGGCGCGCGCCATCCGCGCGTGGGCGCAGCTCAAGCCGACCTCGCGCGACTCGCTCGCCGAGCTGTACTCGGTGCGCGGCTTCACCGAGGACTTCTTCGGCGAGACCTACTGCTCGGGCGTCCCGTTCAGCGACGAGGTCGACGGCGCCATCGTCTACGGCGACCCGCAGACGACCACGCAGATCTTCACCCGCGCGGTCGCGTCGTTCGACAGCGCGCTCGCCGCGGCGACCACCGACCAGAACCGCCACCTGGCGGCGATCGGGAAGGGGCGCGCGCTGCTCAACCTCGGGCAGTTCGCGCAGGCCGCGACGGCCGTGGCCAACGTGCCGCTGACCTACCGCTACCAGCTCTTCCACTCGGCCGCCACGGCCGGCCAGAACAACGGCGTGTGGAACGGCACCGCGGTCCCCAGCGCCCGCTACATGCCGTCGAACAACGAGGGGACCAACGGCTACAACTACCTGCAGACGCCGGTCGACCCGCGCATGCCGTGGCAGGCGTCGACCCGCGTCGGGTTCGACGGCTCGACGCGCAACATGCCGACGCAGCTCAAGTACCCGCTCCAGAGCTCGCCGTCGACGCTGGCCGACGGGATCGAGGCGCGCCTCATCACGCTCGAGGCGCGGCTGCAGGGCGGCACGCAGGCCGACCGCGACGCCGTGTTCGCGGGGCTCAACACCCTGCGCGCGACGGCCATCACGCCGGCGATGGCCGCGCTCGAGGGCTCGGCGCCGACGACGCAGGCCGCCGCGGTCGACCAGTTCTTCCGCGAGCGCGCCGCCTGGCTGTGGCTCACCGGCCACCGCCTCGGCGACATGCGCCGCCTGATCCGCCAGTACCAGCGCCCGGCCAACACGGTGTTCCCGATCGGGCCCGTCGCGACGCGCGCCGGCTCGACCTACGGCACCGACGTGAACTTCCCGATCCCGTTCGTCGAGTCGAACAACCCGAAGGCGCAGGGGGGCTGCATCGACCGCAACGCCTGATCGCGGCGACGCGCACCCCGCCAGACGCGAAGGGCCCCGGCGATCCGCCGGGGCCCTTCGTGCGTCCGGACCGCCGGGGCTCAGAGCCCCGGGCCGCGCTGCTGCGGGGGCGCGGGGAGCGTGCCGCCGTTGGCGATCGCCTTCCTGATCGCGTCGATCGTGACGTCGGCGCGGAAGCCCACGATCTCGCGCCCCAGCTCGAGCGCCTTCTTCCGGTCGGCGATCGAGAAGCCGTCGATCGTCGCCTTGCCGGCCTTCACGCGCTCGTCGTAGCGCACCGACTTCGGGTCGTCGACGAGCATGTTGAGCGTGATCACCGGGTCGTCGTGCAGCCCGTCGGCGCCGCCCGGCGGCAGCCCCTTCCCCTTCATCTGCTCGGCGACCTTGTTGTAGTCGTAGTACTCCTGCACGTGCGCGACGATCGGGCTCCCCTTCCAGAGCGCCGTCAGCGAGTCGGCGACCGCGCGCTGCCCGCGCTGGTTGCCGCCGCTGTCGCCGATCAGGATCACGTGCTTGAAGCCGCTCGCCTTCAGCGACGCGACGATGTCGGTGAGCAGCGCGCGGAACGTCCCCTCGCGCATGCTGATCGTGCCCGGGCTGAGCATGTGCCCCGTCGGCGGCTCGTGCCCCCCCTCGGGGACGAACTTCACGATCGGCGCGCAGAGCGCGTTGCCGAGCTTCCGCGCGATCGCCTCGCAGTTGGTGTGGAGCACGTAGTTGTGCTTCCCCGTCACCAGCCACGGCCCGTTGGGCTCCATGCCGCCGGTGGCGACGATGGCGGTGGTCTTGCCGGCGCGCACGGCGTCGCGCACGTCCATCCACGTCATCTCCTCCATCCACACCGTGTTGGGGGCGGGGAGCGGGTTGGCGGCGTCGGCGCAGTTGTACGGGTTGGCGGCGCAGCGGCCGCCCCCCATGTCGCGCGCGTCGCGGCCGGGGCCGGACGCGGGCTGGGCCTGCTGCGCGGCCGCGGTGCCGGCGGTCGCCGCGAGCAGCAGGGTGGCGAGGACGTGGTGGCGCATCGCGGTCTCTGAGGGTGGGGGACGGGGCGCACTCGGCGGGCCCCGCGCCGTGCGCGCGGGGCCCGCTAGTGTGTCCACGGGTACGCGGCGCGGCCAGGGGGCGTTGCGGGGCCGGGCCGCGCCCGCCCTGGCCGCGCCGCCCGGCGCGACGCATCGTAGGGCCGGTGGGGAGCCCGGACCCGAACGCGCCGCCGCGCGGTGAGGGAGGACGAGTGGAGTGGGACGTGGCCTTCGACGCGACGCGCGGGGCGGCCGTCGTCACGACCAGGGGCGTGTTCGACGACGCGGACCACGCGCGCATGGTCGCCGACGTCGTCGGACGCCCGCAGTGGCGCCCGGGACACCGGGTGCTCTTCGACCACCGCGCGCTCGACTTCGGCGGCGCCGGCTACCAGCAGATGCTCGCCGCGCGCGACAACCACGTGGCCAACGACGCCCGCATCGGGAACGCCCGCTCGGCGATCCTCATGAAGTCGCTCGCCGACTTCGGGCGCGGCCGGCAGTTCGAGCTGCTGGTCGACGGCGTGGTGCGCGCCGACCTCGCGGTGTTCGTCGACGAGGGGGCGGCGTGGGAGTGGCTCACCGCCGAGCGGGCGGACTGAGGGCGGAGCGCCGGGGCGCGTCCCGCGCTCCCGTCGCCGGGCCGATCTCCGCGCGGTCACCCGGGCGCCACCGCACGGCGGCGTGAGCGCCGGGCGCCGGGCGCCGAGGATGGCGCCGCGCTCGGGCCGGCCCCCGCCGTCCGACGGGATCGTGAGCCGCGCTACTCGTCCAGGGTGAGCGAGCGTCGGGCGCGCGCGGCGGGGCGCCCCGGGCGGCCGACGGCGACGTCGAGCCAGTAGTCCCCGGCGGGGAGGCGCGAGACCTCCAGCACGAGGCCGCGCGCCAGGATCGGGACCGGGCCGTCGACGACGCGCGCGGCGCGCCCCGGCTGCGGCTCGCGCCAGCGCGTCACGATCACCCCGTTCTGCGGGTCGGTCACGCCGAGCGTGGTGGTCAGGCGCCGCAGCGCGCCCGGGCGGTCGTGCCGCTCGAGACGCACCTCGACGTCCACCGTGTCGCCGGGGGCGAGCCCGTAGGTCTCCCAGTAGACGCCGAACCGCCGCAGGCCGCGCGGGAGGCGCGTGGAGCCGAGCATGCGCGGGAGGGCGGCGTCGGGGTCGTCGGGGAGCGCGGCGTCGCCGTCGGGCGCGAGCAGGAGCACGGGCTCGGAGACTGCCGTCTCCCCGGCGCGCATCGCCGACAGCGGCGGGGGCGGCGCGACGCCGAAGCGCGTGCGCGCCGCGACGCCGCCCGCCGTGTCGCCCGGCAGCTCGACGGCGACCAGCGCGGGGCGCGGCTCGAGACGCCCCTGCAGCACCAGGCGCCCGCCCGCGACGACCGGCTCGTGCGCCAGCTGCCACACCGAGTCCGGGTGGTGCGTGACGAAGAGCGACGCCGCGAGCGGCGCGCCCGCCGCGCGCCGCAGCGTCGCCGCGGGGAGCTCGGCCGCCACCGCGAACAGCGCCGCGGTCGCGCGGCGGAGCATCGCCGTCTGCCCGTCGGGGAGCTGCACGAGCGGCGCGCCGGCCCGGGCGTAGTGCTCCTCCGGCCACCACGACGCGGCGTCGGCGTCGGCGGCGGGGCGGAGCGACCAGTCGGCGCTGCGCGCGGCGAACGGGTCGCGGACCGCGCGCCAGGCGGGGACGACGTGCGCGCGGTGCTCGCCCGGCCGGTACTCCAGCGCCAGGTACGGCGCGCCCGGCCGCAGCCCGTGCGAGCGCAGCCACCCGGTGTGCGCCACGTCGTGCGTCTCGCCGCCCCAGAACACGTACGACGGCGTGCCGTAGCGGAGGAGCGTCTCCGCGAGCGCGTCGCCGCCGCGGCCCGGGTCCCACTCGTGGCGCTCGTCGCGCGTGAGCGCCGCGCGCAGCCGCGTGGCGACGCGGCGCGCGTGGTGCTCCGCCCGGCGCTCGTTCCCCGGCTCGGCGTACAGCGGGTCGGCGAGCCACCACAGCCGCGCGTCCACCTCCCGGCGCTCGGCGCACGACAGGCGCGCGTACTCGGCGCGGGCGGGCGGGGCGAGCAGCGGCGCGGCGTCGTCCCACGCGCAGCGGAGCGAGTCGGACATGGCGGCGCGGCCGGCGTCGAACGCCGAGTCGGCCAGCCGCGCCTCGCCGCGCCGCTGGTGCACGTAGCCGGCGAGCAGCGCGCACCAGCCGGCGTCGGCGCGGCACGCGCGCGCCGCGTCGAGCGCGCGGTCGGTCTCTCCCGCGTCGAGGAGGAAGCGCACGCGCTGCCCGGCCACCCAGTCGTCGTCGGGGAGCGCGAGCGCGACGGTGTCGAGGCGCGCCAGCAGCGCCTCGCGCGCCGACGCGATGGCGGGGCGGGCGTCCGCGGCGAGCGCGGCGTCGAGCGACGACCCCTCGTCCGCGGGGGCGGGATGGCCGGCGTCGCTCCACGCGGGGCACAGCGACTGGCCGCCGCCCGCGCTGCGGACGATGGTCGAGCGGAACAGCGGGCCGGAGCGCTCGAACGGATGGCAGTGCAGGGCGCTGACCCGGTCGATCGTGCGGTCGAACAGGTACTGCCGGCGCCGCCGTGCCGCGCCCGCCCCCGCCGCCCCGGCCGCGCCGGCCGGGCGCGCCTCGCCCGTGGCGAGGCGGAAGGCGTTCGGGCGGCGGGCGTCCTCCGCCGCCAGCCAGGCCGCGCGCCAGCGCTCGAGGAAGCGGCGCACGGCGTCGCGCGTGTCGGCGCGGAGCGCGTCGGCCTCCGCCGGCGCGGGGGGCTGCGCGGGCACCGGGGGCGGGGCGTGGATGGGCCCCTGCATCGCGAGCAGCAGCCACGCCGAGGCGACGGTGTGCATGGTGCGCGGAGCATCGCGCCCGGGCGGGGGGACCGCAACGTCCGCCCCCGCCGGGCGCCGGGCCGCGACGACCGCTACTGCCGCTCCCAGAACGGGGGCGGCTCGACGCCGAGGGCGCGCAGGTAGACGTAGCCCTGCCCGCGGTGGTGCACCTCGTTGTCGACGCAGTAGAGCACGAGGTCGTACAGCGGCGACGTGTACTGCCCGAACGCCGTCATCGTCTCCTGGAAGCGTGCCGCCGGGATCTGCGCCCAGTAGGCGTCCATGGCCGCGGTGTCGGCGTCCCACTGGCGCAGGATCTCGTCCTTCGGCACCGGCTGCCGGTCGAACGACGTCTCCCACTCCTGCGTGGCCGCGCCGCGCACCATGGGCATCGCCATCGCCAGCAGCTCGAGCGACAGCTGGCCGAAGGTGCGCATCCCGCCGATCGCGAAGGTGAACAGCTGGTCCTCGGGGAAGGCCGCGATCAGGCGCCGGGTGAGGCGGCGGTGCCCCTGCCAGTGGGCGAGCAGCTGCTCGGGGCTGATGGCGACGGCGGCGGGGGCGGTCGGCTCGACGGCGGTGGACACGGCGCACTCCTGTGGACTGGGGTGGGCTGCTTCGGGAAATCTTCGGAGGCGCCAAGATAGGCGTTCCGGTCGGGGGCGCAAGGCCGTATCGTGGGCGGCGCCGCGCCCACCCGAGCCCCCGTCCGCGATGCCGCGCCCCGTCCACTTCGAGATCCACGCGACCCGCGCCGAGGCGCTGGTCGACTTCTACGGCCGCCTCTTCGGCTGGACCTTCGAGCCGTGGGGGCCGCCGGGCACCTACTGGCTGATCCGCACCGGCGACGCCGGCACGCCGGGGATCGACGGCGGGCTGGTGGCGCGCCGCGGCGCCGCGCCGACCGACGGGCAGGCGGTGAACGCGTTCGTGTGCACGGTGGACGTCGACGACGTCGCCCAGTCGCTCGCCCGCGTCGCGGCGCTCGGCGGCTCGGTGGCGCACCCGCGCATGCCGATCCCCGGCGTCGGCTGGCTCGGCTACGGCAAGGACCCGGACGGCAACCTGTTCGGGATGATGCAGAACGACCCGGCGGCCGCCTGAGCGCGATGATCGAGGTCGTCCGCGCCGACATCACGACGCTCGCGGTGGACGCGATCGTCAACGCCGCCAACGGCTCGCTCGCCGGCGGCGGCGGCGTCGACGGCGCCATCCACCGCGCCGCCGGGCCCGAGCTCGCGCGCGCCTCGCGCGCCCTCGGCCCGATCGGCGCCGGCGACGCGGTGATCACGCCGGGGTTCGCGCTCCCCGCGCGCCACGTGATCCACGCGGTGGGGCCGGTGTGGCGCGGCGGCGCGTTCCACGAGCCCGAGCTGCTGCAGCGCGCCTACGACCGGAGCTTCGCCCTCGCGCTGGCGGCCGGCGACGTGCGCACGATCGCCTTCCCCGCGATCTCGACGGGCGTGTACGCCTTCCCGAAGCCGCTGGCCGCCGAGATCGCGGTGCGCGCGATGCGCGCGCACGAGGGGGCGTTCGCGCGCGTCGTGGCGTGCCTGTTCGACGCGGAGAGCGAGGGGCTGTATCGGGGGCTGCTGGCGGAGGTCTAGTGGCGAGCGGTGAGCGTCGAGCGTCGAGCGGCGAGGGCGCTCCTCGCACGGGACGTCTCCTCGAGGCAGTGGGCGCGTCGTCGCGGGACGGCCCGAGCGCCGGGCGCCGAGCGCCGAGAACAGCCGTTCCCTCGGCGCTCGGCGCCCGGCGCTCGGGCGGCGCCGCGGAGACGACTGCTCGCCGGGGAGGGCGCCGGCCCTACGCGGAGCCCGCTCGACGCTCGACGCTCACCGCTCGACGCTGCGCGCTCACCCCGGCTGATTCCGCATGTGGTCGGCGAGCGCGTGGAAGCGCTGCTTCAGGAACGCGCGCATCTCGTCCGGCATCGGGTGCTCGTCGAGCGCGCGGTCCATGCACCACAGCCACTCGTCGCGCTCGCGCTCCCCGATGGCGAACGGGAAGTGGCGCATGCGCAGCCGCGGGTGGCCGAAGCGCTCGGTGTACGTCTGCGGGCCGCCGCTCCAGCCGGAGAGGAAGAGGTACAGCTTCTCGCGCGACGCCTTGAGGCTGGTCGCGTGCAGCGCGCGCACGGTCGCCGCCTCGGGGGCGGTGTCCATCAGGTCGTAGAAGCGGTCGACGAGCGCGCGCACGCCGGCGTCGCCGCCGATCTGGTCGTAGTGGGTCGGGTCGGACATCCCGGGAAAGCTAAGGGCTGCGACCTGCGACCTGCGACCGGTCACCTTTCAACAGCAGGGAGCACGGATCGCACGGATGCAACGGATCCGTCTCATCCGGAGCATCCGTGCTCCCGGTCGTTTCCGCGCCGCAGGTCGCAGGTCGCAGGTCTCCACTAGATTCCCCCCATGCCCGAATCCCCCCACGAGCTCCGCGACGCGCTGCTCACGTACGCTCCCGCCGTGCTGGTCGCGTTCGTGCTCGACTGGACGCTGACGCAGCGCGGGTGGGAGTCGAAGCAGGCGCTGGCGGCGAGCGCGGGGGTCGGGATCGTGCTCGCGATCCTGCTGCAGCGCGCGCTGGCGCGGCGGCGGCGGTGACCGCGCCCTGGCACGCGCTGCTGGACGAGGTCGTGCGTCGCGCGGGGGCGCCGTGAGCGCGGACCTGGTGGCGGTCGTCGACCGCGTGCTGTTCGCGCGCTGGGACCCGCTCGGCGTGCGCCACGACGACCAGGCGCCGCGCGACGAGTACGAGGGGTACGCCGCCGGCGTGCTGGCGCTCGTCCTCGCGCACGCCAGCGACGACGTGGTGGCCGAGCACCTGGCGCGGCTGGAGGATCGGTGGATGGGGCTCGCCCCGACGCCGCTGGCGCGCCGGCTCGCGGTCGCGGCCGCCGTGCGCGAGGCGGTGCGCGACGCCTGACGCGCTGGCGCGCCGCCGGCACGCGCGGCAGTGTAGTGGCGATGCGACCGACGACGCTGCCGCCCACGCTCCTGCTCGCGTTCCTCCCGCTCGGGGCCGCGTGCACCCGGGCGCCGCAGCACGAGACGCCGCGTCCCGGCGAGCTGGCGCGCCTCGACTCGACGACGGCGGCGCGGCTGTGCACGAACCCGGACCAGGCGCGCGCCGGCTCGGCGCCGTGCGAGCTGCGCGACCAGGCGCCCGCGCCGGAGCTGCGTCCGCGCGGGCGCCCGCTCCCGTGAGCGTCGCCGTCCGCCCCGCGACCGCCGCCGACCTCCCCGCGATCGCCGCGCTCGCCCGCGACGCGCAGGCGATGCACGAGGCGGCGCTCCCCGCGCGCTACCAGCCCCCCGACGCGGCCGCGCCGGCGATCGCCGGCGACCTGGCGCGCGTGCTGACGGCGCCGGCGGCGCTGCTCCTGGTGGCCGGGCGCGCCGTCGCGGCGTCGGTCGGCTACCCGCACGTCGAGGAGCAGCGCGCCCCGGCGTCGGCCTACGCGCGCGCGTCGGCGGCGCTGCACCTCGAGGCGATGGCCGTCGACCCGGCGGGGCGGTCGCGCGGGGTGGGGCGGGCGCTGCTCGCCGCGGCGCGCGCGGAGGCGAAGGCGCGCGGGCTCGCGCGGATCACGCTCGACGTGTACGCGTTCAACGCGAGGGCGCGGGCGTTCTACGCGAGGGAGGGGTTCGCGCCCGTGCGCGAGCGGATGGAGGGGGAGGTCTGAGAGGGCGTTCTCGGCAACGGCGTGGTCTACAACGGCGTGGTCTACAACGGCGTGGTCTACAACGGCGTGACTCTCACCGCCGGTGTTGGCTCACGTAGTACCGGACCACGCCGTATCCGACCACGCCGTATCAGACCACGCCCTATCAGGCCTCCTCAATTCCCGGCCACGCCTCCTTGCTGTACCGCACCAGCGCCCGGAGATACCGCTCCCCGTCCTCGCCGTGCGCCGCGCGCACCGCCGCCACGCCGCGCCGAACCGCCTCGGCGTCGGCGTACGGGGGCTCCAGCTCCTCGCCCATGCGCCCGTTCTCGTGGGCCACGCCGGCCGCGTCGAGGAAGGTCGTCTGCACCGCCGGCTCGAGCTCGACGTAGAGGAGCTGCAGCAGCTCCAGCTCGTCCTGCGCCGTCTCGGCGTTGAGGCGCACGACCTCCTTCGCCAGCCGGTCGGGGGGCCACGACAGCACCGTCTGGGGGCGGAAGCCGCCGCCGCGCGCGACGAGGCGCTGCGCGTAGAGCTGGCGCGCCTCGCGCGAGGCGCGGACGGCGTGGAGCACGAGCGCGACGCGGCGCTCGGGGGGGAGGGTGCGGTAGGGGGAGGGGGTCGCCATGGCCCCAACGTAGCAGGGGCGGCGCGGCGGCGCGCTATCTTCCCCGCATGTCCGCCGTCCCCGCCGCCGAGCTCTCCGGGATCCTCGACTTCCTGCGCGCCGCCGAGGCGCTGAAGACCGCGCCGCGCAGCGGGCACACGTCGGCCGGGGAGCGCGAGAGCGTCGCCGAGCACACGTGGCGGCTGTGCCTGATGGCCCTCGTGCTGCACCCGCACTTCCCCGGCGTCGACCTCGGGCGGCTGCTCGGCATCTGCGTCGTGCACGACCTCGGCGAGGCGGTCGGCGGCGACGTGCCGGCGCCCGAGCAGGCGGCGCGGGGCGGGAAGGGGGGCGACGAGCGCGCCGACCTGCTGGCGCTCGCGGCGCCGCTCCCGCCCGCGCGGCGCGACGCGCTGGTGGCGCTGTGGGACGAGTACGAGGCCGGCGCGACCCCCGAGGCGCGGCTGGCCAAGGGGCTCGACAAGCTGGAGACGATCCTGCAGCACACGCAGGGGCGGAACCCGCCCGACTTCGACTACCGCTTCAACCTCGGCTACGGGCGCGCCTGGACCGACGGCGACCCCGTGCTGGCGGCGCTGCGCGCGCCGCTCGACGACGCGACCGCGCGCCGCGCGCGCGCCGCCGCCGTCGAAGCCGACGTCGAGGCCGACCCCACCTGACGACCATGCGCCGACTGCTGCCGTTCCTCGTGCTCGCCGGGTGCTCGCGCCCGTCCGTCCCCGCCGCCACGACGTCGGCGCCCGCCGCGGCGGGGGGCGCGACCGCCACGCCGATCGCCGCCGAGGCGCTGATGGCGCACGCGCGCGCGCTGGCCGCCGACTCGATGGAGGGGCGGGCGATCGGCACGCCCGGCGGGGCGCGGGCGCGCGCGTACGTGCTGCGCGCCTTCCGCGACGCCGGGCTGCAGCCGATCGGCGCGTCGTTCGAGGTCCCGTTCGAGGCGCGGGCGCGCGACGGCGCGACGCGGAGCGGGGTGAATCTGGTGGGCGTCGTGCGCGGGCGCACGGACCCCGAACGCTACCTCGTGGTCTCGGCGCACTACGACCACGTCGGCGTGCGCGACGGGCAGACGTACAACGGCGCCGACGACAACGCGTCGGGCACCGGCGCGCTGATCGAGATCGCGCGCGCGCTGGCCGCGCGGCCGCCCGAGCACTCGGTGATCGTCGCCGCGTTCGACGGCGAGGAGATCGGGCTGCAGGGGGCGCAGGCGTTCGTGCGCACGCCGCCGGTGCCGCTCGCGCGCGTGGTGCTGAACGTCAACATGGACATGGTCGGGCGCAACGCGCGCAACGAGCTGTACGCCGCCGGCGCGTCGCACAGCCCCTTCCTGCGCCCGTTCCTCGACTCGGTGGCGGCGCGCGCGCCGATCACGCTGCGCCTCGGCCACGACGACCCGAACGGGCCGCGCCAGGACGACTGGACGTCGCAGTCGGACCAGGGCGCGTTCCACCGCGCGCGCGTCCCGTTCGTGTACTTCGGCGTCGAGGACCACCCCGACTACCACAAGCCGACCGACGACGCGGAGCGGCTCATGCCCGCGTTCTACGCCGGCGCGGCGTCGACGGTGCTGGACGCGGTGCGCACGCTCGACCGCCACCTCGCGGCGATCGACGCGGCGCGCCCGCGCCCCTGAGCCTCCCCGCGCTCCCCCGTCGCGCGCATGCCGAGGCAGACCGCCGCCGCCCCGCCCGACGCCACGCCGCG
>NZ_JARGEK010000788.1 GCF_029211165.1 Roseisolibacter sp. H3M3-2 | reverse complement strand
TCGCCGAGCTGCGCGCGGCGGCGCACGGCCCGCTGGCGCGCGAGCTGCCGGCGGCGTGGCTGGAGGCGCACCTCGTGCTGCCGCTCGGCGTCGCGGCCGACGGGGCGGTGCGGGTGGCGGCCGGCGGGCGCCCCGACGCGACGCTGGTGGACGCGCTGGCGCGCCGATTCGCGCGCCCGGTGCGGCTGGAGCCGGTGGCGGCGCAGGACCTGCGCGCCGCCGTGCTCGCGGTGCGCGAGGCGGCGCTCGCCCCCGCCGACCCGCTGGCCGCGGACGACGCGGTGGCCGACGTCGACGGCGGGCCGCTGCGCGCGCTGGCCGACGAGGCCCCGGTGGTCACGGTGGTCGACGAGCTGCTGCGCGACGCGCTGCGCCCGCGCGCGAGCGACGTGCACCTGGAGCCGGCCGCCGACGGCGTGCGCGTGCGCTTCCGGCTCGACGGCGTGCTGCAGGACGTGCAGCGCGTGGCGCCGGCGCTGCGCGCGGGGGTCGTCAGCCGCGTGAAGGTGCTGGCCGGGCTCGACGTCGCCGAGCGGCGGCGGCCGCAGGACGGGCGGGCGCGCGTGCGCGTGGGCGCCGACGA
>NZ_JARGEK010000787.1 GCF_029211165.1 Roseisolibacter sp. H3M3-2 | reverse complement strand
CCACGCGCGCGTCGCCGCCGGCGAGCTGCCGGGGCGCGCGCGCGACCTCGACGCGGTGCGGCTCGCGGTGCCGTTCGCCGTCGAGCCGCTGCGCGCGCGCGACCTGCGGCTGCTCGCGGCGTGGACGACGGACCTCGGCGGCGAGCCCGCGGCGGTGCTGGCGTACCGGTGGGACGACCTGCTGGTGCTGCAGTACATCGTGTCGGAGGAGCGGTTCTTCCGCGCGCCGGCGGTGCGCGCCGCGGTGGCCGCGGGACACGCGGCGCTGGCGCGGGACGGCGCGCGCGCGGTGGCGGCGTGGCCGACCGCGCGCGCGGGGACGCTGCTCGTCGGCGAGGTCGCGCCGCAGCGGCTGGTCGAGCTGCTGGCCGCCGCGCGCGAGGCCGAGCGCGAGGGCGGGGGTGCAGACTAGGGGACGGCACGACGCCGGCCCCCCGTCCCGACTTCCCGTGATCCCTCGCTGGAGCCTCGCCGCCGCGCTCGCGCTCCTCCCGGCCGCGGCGGCGGCGCAGGTGCTCCCCGACGGCGTGCGCGCCGACAGCGCCGCGCCCGACGGCGCGGCGCGCGCCGACTCGCTGGCCGCGC
>NZ_JARGEK010000786.1 GCF_029211165.1 Roseisolibacter sp. H3M3-2 | reverse complement strand
TTTGTCTTCCTAAGACCGCTTGGCCTCCGACTTGAGGCCGCGTCGCGCGGCACGCGGCTCCGCCTCGTCGGCGCGGGGACCTGGCTCGACGCCGGCCGCCCCGTCGCCGCCGGCGCCGCGCTCGCGCTGGCCGCGCTCCGCGGCATCGTCGACTACGTGCCGGGGGACCTCACGCGGACCGCGCGCGCCGGGACGCCGGCGAACGAGATCGCGCGCGCCGCGGCGGCGGAGCGGCAGTTCCTCGCGCTCGACCCGTTCGGCGACGCGGCGGGCACGCTGGGCGCGACGGTGGCCACCGCGTCGGCGGGGCCGCTGGCGCACGCGTTCGGGACGCCGCGCGACAACGTGCTCGGGCTCGCGTTCGCGATCGGCCCGCGCGTGGTCGTGCGCGCCGGCGGCCGCCGGCTGAAGAACGTCGCCGGCTTCGACCTGGTGCGGCTGCTGACCGGGGCGTGGGGGACGCTCGGCGCGATCACCGAGGTGAGCGTGCGGCTGCGCGCGCTCCCCGACGACGACGCGACCGTCGCCGCCGCGCTGCCGCCGGCGCGCGCGCTCGACGCGTGGGGGGCGCGCCTGCTCGGCGCGCCGCTCGCCG
>NZ_JARGEK010000785.1 GCF_029211165.1 Roseisolibacter sp. H3M3-2 | reverse complement strand
CCGCCGCGCCGCCCTGCGGGACGTGGCGCCAGCGGCGCGCGACGGCGGCGACGATCGCCGAGTCGGCGCCGACGAGCGCCTCGAGCCGCGCGCGCGACGCGCTGGCGGCGGCGCCGAAGCGCCACGGCACGCCGAGGCGCGCCAGCGCCTGGTTGGCGGCGCCGAGCTGCGCCGGGTCGGCGAGGGCGACGAGGAGCGCCGGGGTGCGGGCGGCGAACCCGGGCTCGCCGATCACGACCCCGCCGACCGCCGAGCCGTCGCGCACGCGCCCCGCCTGCCGCAGCGCGTCGAGCGCGCTGGCGCCGCCGGGGACGGCGGTCGGGTCGGCGCGCACCGTCGGCGCCTCGCCGGCGGGGGCGGCGAAGTGGCGCACGTCGTTGCCACGCAGCTCGTCGGGCTCGATGGTCACGGTGCCGGTGAGCCACCCCGCCGCGGTCGGCCGCATCACGACGCGCAGCTCGCCGTCGGGGCCCGCCGTGCCGCGCGCCGACGCGACGTCGCGCACGTCGGTGTCGCGCAGCAGCACGCGCCAGGTGACGCTGTCGCGGGCCGCGACGCGCCCCCACGCCTCGCCGGCCGGGGACCAGCGGGCCGGGCG
>NZ_JARGEK010000784.1 GCF_029211165.1 Roseisolibacter sp. H3M3-2 | reverse complement strand
TACCCGGCGCCGGCCGCCGCCAGCAGCCGCGCCTCGCGCCCCAGCGCCGGCCACTCCGACGCCGGCGCGACCGCGCGCAGGCTGTCCACCAGCCGCCACGCGCGCGCCACGTCGGGCTCCTGCGCGGCGCTGGTGAAGAGCCACAGCTGGCAGCGCACGAACGCCGGGTTCCGCGGGAAGCGCCGCCGCCCCTCGTCGCACCACTGCCGCGCGTCGAGGAAGTTCTCGGTGTCGTACGACGACGCGTACAGCCGCCACAGCAGCGCGTCGGCGTTCGCCAGGTAGGCGTCCGCCTCGTACGCGCGCCGCGTGGCGAGCGTGGCCTCGATCAGGTTCGGCTTCTCGTAGTACACGCGCGCCAGCGCGCTCCACGCCGCGGCGTCCTGCGGCGCCAGCGCCACCGCGCGCCGGAGGTCCGACTCGGCGTCGGCCAGCAGCGCCGCCGCGGCCCTCGGGTCGGGCTCGAGGTGCCGCGTCCAGCGTTCGAGGCGCACCGTGCCGCGCAGCGCGAGCGCCTCGGCGTCGTCGCCGTCGGCGGCCGGCGCGCCGCGCGGGAACCCGTCGGCGCGCGCCATGTGCCCCGCGGCGGCCGGCGGCGCG
>NZ_JARGEK010000783.1 GCF_029211165.1 Roseisolibacter sp. H3M3-2 | reverse complement strand
CCGTGCCCGCGCCGGTCCCGCCGCCCGCGCCGCCGCTCGCGCGGGACCTCGCCGGTCGCGGGCTGCAGCCGCAGGCGGGGCACCGGGCCGGGGCGCCGCTCCAGCACGATCTCGGTCGCGTTGCCGAGGTCCTGCGCGTAGGCGCGCGCCATCGCCTCGGCGAACTCCGCGTCCTCCACGACCACGTCCAGCTCGTAGTTCCCGAGCCAGCTCGCGAGGTTGAGGTTCGTGGAGCCGACGCGCGCCCACCGCCCGTCGGAGACGGCGGTCTTGGCGTGCAGCATCGGCCCGTTCCACTCGTACACGCGCACCCCGGCCTCGAGCAGCGGGCGGTAGCCGGCGCGCGACAGCGGGCGCAGGAGCGGGATGTCGGTGCCGCCCGGCACGAGCAGCCGCACGTCCACGCCGTCGCGCGCCGCGGCCAGCAGCGCCTGCACGTACGGCGGCGTGCCCGCGAAGTACGCGTCGGTCAGCCACAGCGACTCGCGCGCCGAGGCGGCGATGAGCTGGTCGAGGCGCAGCAGCCCGCCCGTCCACGGCTCGCCGGCGACCACGCGCACGGCGGTGCCGCCGGCCGGCGCGGCGCGCGGGCGCAGCGCCCCCGGCGG
>NZ_JARGEK010000782.1 GCF_029211165.1 Roseisolibacter sp. H3M3-2 | reverse complement strand
GCGGGGACCGAGCGCGCGCACCTGCGCCGCGCCGCCGAGCGGCTGCTGCCGGCGCTCGTCGCGCTGTCGGCGGTGCTGGTGCTGCTCGTCCGCGCGCGCCACGACCCGGCGCTCAACCAGGGCGACCCCTCGACGCTGGGCGCGCTGGCCGACGTGATCGCGCGGCGGCAGTACGCCGTCGCGCCGCCCTGGCCACGCCAGGCGCCCTGGTGGCTGCAGCTCGGCAACCTGCTGCAGTGGGCCGACTGGCAGCTCGCGCTCGGCGTGGACGACCGCGTCGGCGCGAGCCCCACGCGCACGCCGCTGACGGTCGCGTACGCGCTGCTCGCGGTCGTCGGCGCGCGCTGGCACCGGGCGCGCGACCGCCGGTCGTGGCGCGCGCTGCTCCTGCTCCTGCTGGCGGGGAGCCTCGGCGTCGCCGCGTGGCTCAACCTCAAGGCGGGGCCGTCGTACGGGTGGGGCGTGCTCCCCGACGACGCGCCGCACGAGGCGCGCGAGCGCGACTACTTCTTCGCCGTCGCGTGGTTCGTGTGGGGGCTGTGGGCGGGGCTGGGCGCGTGGGCGTGCGGCGCGTGGGCGGCCGCGCGGCTGCGCGCGCGCTGGCGGCGCG
>NZ_JARGEK010000781.1 GCF_029211165.1 Roseisolibacter sp. H3M3-2 | reverse complement strand
AGCCCGGCGCCGGCGATCGCGCGCTGCACCTCGGGGTGCGCCATCGCCTCGGCGTCGGCGCGGGCGCGCTCGCCGGCCGCGTCGGCGGCGGCGACCTGCGCCTGCCCCATCACGCGCTGCATCTCGACGCTGCTCATCGCCTCGGCGGCGGCGGTCACCCCCGCCTCGCCCGCGCCGGCGATCGCGCCGCCGAAGCCGCCGGCGAGCAGCTCGTCGGCGCGGTCGCGCACCAGCGGCGAGCACGCCACCTCGCCGCGCTGCGCCAGCACGCCGCAGATGCGCAGGTCGAGGTTGCTCGCGTCGCGGCGCAGCGGCACCGGCACCGCGCGCGCCGTGTCGGTGAGCACGGCCAGCACCTGGCGCCCGCGCTGCAGGTCGCTGGTGTTGCCGATGCGGTAGAGCGCGTACGCCTGGAAGTAGGTCGCGTCGTTGGCGTACGCCGACTTCGGCCAGCTGGCGGTGACGCGGCGGAACGCCGCCTCGGCCTGGCGGTAGTCGCCCTTGCCGAGCGCCGAGCGGCCGGCGCGGTAGACGGAGTCGGCGGGGTCCTGCCGGCGCGACGCGGGCGCCGGGTCGGGCGCGGGCGTCGCGGGCGCCGCGGGCGAAGTCGG
>NZ_JARGEK010000780.1 GCF_029211165.1 Roseisolibacter sp. H3M3-2 | reverse complement strand
GGCTCGGCGGCCGTCTGCTGCTGGTCGAGCAGACCGCCCAGACCCTGGCCCGCGACCACAGCCCGGAAACCGTCAGCGCCCTGCTCGAACAGCCGGCCCTGACCTCGACCTTCAGCTTCACCTACCTCGGCCAGCAGGACGGCGTCTTCACCATGCGTCCGGACAGCCCGATGCCGGCCGGCTACGATCCGCGCAGCCGGCCCTGGTACAAGGACGCCGTGGCGGCCGGCGGCCTGACCCTGACCGAACCCTACGTCGACGCCGCCACCCAGGAATTGATCATCACCGCGGCGACACCGGTGAAGGCCGCTGGCAACACCCTCGGCGTGGTAGGCGGCGACCTCAGCCTGAAGACCCTGGTGCAGATCATCAATTCGCTGGACTTCAGCGGCATGGGCTACGCCTTCCTGGTCAGCGGCGACGGCAAGATCCTGGTGCACCCGGACAAAGAGCAGGTGATGAAGACCCTGAGCGAGGTCTACCCGCAGAACACGCCGAAGATCGCCACCGGTTTCAGCGAGGCCGAATTGCACGGGCATACCCGCATCCTCGCCTTTACCCCTATCAAGGGCCTGCCTTCGGTGACCTGGTACCTGGCGCTGTCCATCGACAAGGAC
>NZ_JARGEK010000078.1 GCF_029211165.1 Roseisolibacter sp. H3M3-2 | reverse complement strand
CGCGGCGGCGCGTCGCCGCCCTCGGCCGCCGCGCGCCGGCGCCGTAGGACCGCGGCCTAGACCCGCGCGGGGCGCGCCCGGCTGGCGGCGCGCTGCATGACCGCCGACACCAGCGTGTACAGCTCCTGCCACGCCGCGCGCGTGGCGCGGTCGAAGTCGTCGCCGAGCGCGTGCGCCATAGCGTCGAGCAGCGCGCGGCCGACCAGCGCCCAGTGCTCGTCGCGCGCGCCGTACGACGCGTGGCGCCGCCCCGACGGGACGCTCTCCGACACCAGCTCCCCGGGGTCGTCGAGCACGCGCACCAGGTCGCCCACCATGCGCAGGAACTTCTGCCGCTGCACCGCCATGTCGACGTGCGCGAACAGCGCCGCGGCGTCGGGCGCGGTCGCGAACAGGCGCGCGTAGAAGTCGTCGGCCACCGCGTCGGCGTGCGGGGCGAGGCGCGCCCAGCTGGCGCGGATGCGGTCGGCGTCGTCGGCGTGCATGGGGCGGCGGGGCGCGGGCGGCGGGGAGGGTGGCGCGGGGGAACGACGGGAAGGGTACGGGGCCCCGGTCACCTGCCGATCACCCGGCCTCAGGCCACCCCCGCCAGGGCGGACGGCAGCGCGCCGACCACGCGCGCCACCACCCGGGCCGCGATCGCGTCCTGCAGCGCGAACGAGTCCCCCGCGTCCCCCGACCGCTCGGCGTCCACGCGCTCCGCGGCCAGCGGCTGGCCGGTCGCGACGTCCACCAGGCGGGCGGTGACGCGCACCCCGACGCCACAGTGGCGCACGCTCCCCTCCACCACCAGCCCCACCCCCAGCCGCGCCCCCACCTCCGCCAGGTCCACGGCCGAGCCGCGGAAGGCGAACGAGGCGCTGCGCGCCGCCACCCGGACCCCCGGCACCTCGCCCAGCGCGTGCAGCACCTCCTCGCTCACCCCCTCGGTGAACGCCTCCCGGTCCACGTCGCCGAGGTGGACGAAGGGGAGGACGGCCACCCCGCGGCCGTCCGCCGCCGCGCCGTCCGTCGGCGGCGGGGCGGTCGGCGGCGGGGCGGTCGGCGTCGGGGCGGTCGGCGTCGGGGCGGTCGGGGCCGGCGCGGCGGACGGGGTCAGCTCCCCGGCGCGGATCCGGCGCGCCAGCTCCACCACCCCGGCGTCGGCCGGCAGGTCGAGCTCCTGCTGCATCAGGACCTCGTAGATGCGCGCGTGCTGGAGCGCCCCGGTCACGTCGCCGCCGGCGACCAGCGCCCGCATCAGCCCCGTCGCCACGCGCGCGTCGAGCGGATCGACGGCGGCGAGCTTGCGCCACCACCGCGCCGCATCGGCAGCAGCACCGCGCTGCTCGGCACCCTTCGCCAGCCGCTCCAGGATCCCCTCCATCCGGTGCGCCAGCTCGCGCCGCTCCTCGTCGGCCCAGCGGTCGAACTCCGGCGCGCCCTGCAGCCGGAAGCCGTCGAGGAACGGCCCGTCGTACAGCGTCGCCGCCTCCTCCAGCCGGCCGTCGCGAAGCGCCGCCTCGAAGCGGAGCACGTCGCAGGCGGCGACGTCGGGGTTCAGGCGCAGCGCGTGGACGCCGTCCACCAGCTCCCCCGCGCCGACGTCGCGGCGGAGCGCGTACACGGCCTGGTTGAGCGCCCGCCGCCCGGCCTCGGGCTCGGCGTCGGGCCACAGCATCGCCAGCAGCTTCTCGCGGGCGACGCCCCGCTCGCCCGCCCGCGCGATGATCGCGAGCAGGGCCAGGCGGCGGGGCTGGGCGCCGGCGCCCTCGGGGCGGCCGGCGGCGGTCTCTATCGAAAGCCCGCCGAGCAGGCGGACGGTCACGGGCGTCGTCATGGAGCGTCTCCGAGGTCCATTCGGTGGCGCGCGGTCGGGGCGTGCGACACCGCGCGCCCCGGATCCGACGCCCCCAACCTCGCGCCCCCGGTCAGCTCCCGATCAGACGGAATCAAACGCCTGCGCCGCAACGACTTGCCCGCCGTCGTCGCGGCGCCCGCGGGCCGTCAACCGGGCCCGCCGCGACGCGGCCGCGCCAGCGCGCGCAGGCTGTCCGTCCGCGCTCGCAGCGCCTCCTCGGGCTCGGCGCCCAGCAGCAGCGCCGACGCCGCCGCCGTGCGCGCCGCCGCGCTGTCCCCGACCGACAGCGCCAGCCGCGCCTCCTCCTCGACCGACGGGGCGAGGTAGCGCGGCCACCCCCGCAGGTAGGCGCGCTGGCGGACGGCGGCCAGCGCGCGCTCGGGCGCGCCGACCCGCCGGAACAGGCGGGCGACCGCGATGTGCGCGTAGGTCCGCGCGTCGCCGATGGCCGGCCCGGTCAGCATCAGGGCGTCGAGCTGCTCCACCCGCCGGCGGGCGTCGGGCGCTCCGGTGACCACGGCGAGCTGCGCCTCGAGCAGCTCGGCGCACGCCGGCGGCGTCACGCCGACGGGGACGACCACGCGCGGCAGCTCGGCGCGGCGCAGCGACGCCACGGCCGCCCGCACCGGCGCGACCTGCGCCGCGGCCGGCCGGGGGCCGCGCAGCTGCGCCACCCGCCACTGCGTCAGCACGCACAGGTCCGCCAGCTGGAGCGCGCGCGCGTCGGGCTGCCGCTCCGCCCGGCCGTCCACCACCCGCGCCAGCGTCGCCGCCGCCGCCGCCGCGGCCGTGCTGTCCCCGTCGCCGTACAGCGCGTCGAGCACGCGTAGCCGGAGGTGGGCGCGGCTCCACGGCTGCGCGTCCTCCAGCCGCTCGGTCACGTCCAGCGCGCGCACCGGCCGCCCCTCCCCGAGGGCGAGGCTGTGCTCCGCCAGCAGCACGTCGAACTGCTCGGCGGCCAGGGCGGCGCGCGCCCCGAGCGCCCGCAGGGCCCGCTCGCCGTCCCCCCGCCCGAGCCCCGTGTGCTGCGCCGCCATCGCGATCGCCCGCAGGCTCGGCGTCCCCAGCGACGGGAGCCGCGGGCGCAGCCCGGCCAGCAACGCCGAGTCGCCGCGCACCACCGCGACGCGCCACAGCAGGTAGCCGGTGAGGTCGCCCCCCACGCGCCGCACCTGCTCGGGCGCCGCGATGCGGCCGAGCGTCGCCGTGTCGCCGCGGAGCGCGGCCAGCTCGATCTGGCTGCGCAGCGCCGGCGCGTACTCCGGGTCCAGCGCCAGCGCGCGGCGGAACGCGGCCTCGGCGCGCTGGTCGGCGGTGCGCAGCCCCAGCATGCGGCCGTCGTGGAGCAGCCGCTCCCCCAGCTCGCTCCACGCCGACGCGCGGTCGGGCGCCACCGCGACCGCCCGCTCCCAGGCCGCCAGCTGCTCGGACGCGGGCGACGGCGCCGGGTAGCGGGGGCCCGCCAGCGCCGTCAGCCACGCCCGGTCGCGCTCGGCGAGGCGGTCGCGCCCGGCCCACGCGAGCGCCAGCCCGCGATCGTGCTGCTCGGCGCCGTTGAACCGGTCGGCCGCCTCGGCGAGCCCCAGCGCGGCCGGCGCGAAGGTCGAGTCGCCGTCGAGCGCCCGCTGGTAGAGCCGCAGCGCGTCGTCGATGCGGTCGTCGCGGACGGCGGCCTCCGCCCCGAGGTACGCGCGCAACACGGGGAGCGACACGTCGCCGATCGCCCCGCGCCGGTCGCGCCCGAGCGCCCGCCCGGCCACCACCTGCGTCGCCACGCGCTCCAGCAGCACGGGCAGGCTGTCAAGCGGCCCGGCCACGCTCGCCAGCGCCCGCTGCCCGCCGCCCGGCACGTCGAGCAGCGTCGCCACGAGCGACAGCCGGCGGGCGTCGCCGACGATCCGCCCCGCGACCACCTCCCCCGCGCCGACCGCGCGCCCGGCGTCGAGGGCGACCTGGCGCCCCGCGGGCGCCGTGCCGGCCAGACGCTCGACGGCGGCGAAGACGGTCCCCGGGTCGACGGCCCGCGGCCCCCCCTCGCCGGCGTCCAGCATCCGCGCCAGCGCGTCGGCCACCCCCTCGCCGAGGTCGCGCAGCGCCGGGTCCGCCGAGTCGATCGCGAAGGGGACGACCGCGAGGACGTTCGCGCGCAGCGGGGCCACCGGGCGCGGCGCGGGCGCCGCCGGGGCCAGCAGCCGCCGCCCCAGCACCGTGCCGCCGACGAGGACGCCCCCCACCACGGCCGCGACCGCCAGCCGCCGGGCCGTTCGCCACCGCCTCGCGCGCGTCGGCGGAGCAGCCACCACGACGGGCGCCTCGACGACGGGCGGTGGGCCGGGGACGGACGCCGCCGGCTCCGGGGCGGGCGTCGCCACGGTCGGCGGAGGCGGCGCCACCACCGGCGGCCCCGACGCGGTCTGCAGCGCGGCCACCCGCTCCCGCAGCTCGCGCGGCGGGGCCAGCTCCAGCTCCTGCGCCAGGAGCGTCTCGTGGACGCGCGCCGCGCGGAGGGCCCCGGCGACGTCGCCGGCGCGCGCCAGCGCGTCCACCAGCGTCAGCGTGGCCCCCGAGTCCAGCGGGTCGAGGGCGACCAGCCGGCGGCGGGCGCTCACCGACTCGGCGAGGTCGCCCGCCGCCTCCGCCCGCCGGGCCAGCGCGGTGAGCGCCCGCGCGTACTCGTGCGCCAGGCGGTCGCGCTCCCCCTCGGCCCACCGCTCGAAGTCCACCGCGCCGCCCGGGAGGTAGAACCCCTCGAGGAAGGGCCCCCGGTAGGCGGCGACCGCGTCGTCCAGCCGCTCCCCGGCGAGCGCCGTCCGGAAGTCGGCCAGGTCGCTCGCGATCAGGTCGCCGTTCAGCTGGAGGGCGGTCGTCCCGACCACCACCTGCTCCAGCCCGGTCGCGCGCCGCAGCGTGTAGACCGCCTGCGCGACCGAGCGGCGGGCGCGCTCGGGCTCGGCGTCGGGCCAGAGCAGCGCGGCCAGCCGCTCGCGCGACACCGCCGCGTCGCCCGCCGCCGCCAGGATGGCGAGGAGCGCCATGGGGCGCCGCTGGGTGGCGACGCTCCCCACCTCGCGCCCGTCGGCCGCCAGCGCGAGGCCGCCGAGCGTCGTGAGGGTCAGCATCGACCGGAGCGGAGTCGGATGGCCATGGGCAGCGCGAAAGGTGACCGCGCGCGGCCGCGGGCGCCACCCCAAGTCGTTGTCTCGGAAGCATTTGATCGGCGCTTGGCGGGCGCGTGCCCGGGGCCGGTCATGTTCCGATCCGACCATCGGTCGCCCCCACGCCGCACCCCTCCCGCCATGCCCGCCTCCCGCCGCCACCCCCTGCTCCGCTCGCTCGTGCTCGGCGCGGGCGTCTCCCTGGTCTGCGTCCCCGCGCCGCGGGTCGCCGGGGCGATGGCCGCCGACGACCCGGTGGCGGTCCGGCTCCCCCGGGCGCGCCCCGCCGCCGTCGGCATGTCCGCCGAGCGGCTGGCCGTGCTCGACCGCGTCGTGGCGCGGGGGATCGCCGAGGGCGGCTATCCGGGTGCCGCCCTCATCGTCGGCCGGCGCGGCCGCGCGGTGTGGCAGCGGGGCTACGGCACGCTGGCCTGGGAGGGCGGGCGGCGCGTGTCCGCGGAGTCGACGCTCTACGACCTCGCCTCGCTGACGAAGGTCGTCGGGACCACCAGCGCGGTGATGGCGCTCGTCGACGACCGGCGGCTCGACCTCGACGCGCCGGTGCGGCGCTACCTGCCCGCGTTCACCGGCGCGGGGCGCGAGGGGGTGACCGTGCGTCAGCTGCTGGAGCACCGGAGCGGGCTCGCGGCGGGCGCCGCGCTGTGGCGCAATCCCACGCCCGAGGCGGCGCTCCTCCAGGTCCTCCACTCGCCGCTCCGCGGCCGGCCCGGGCGGACCGTCGAGTACTCCGACCTGGGGATGATCGTGCTCGGGCGGGTGGTCGAGGTCGCCGCGCGCGAGCCGATGGACGTCTACCTGCAGCGGCGCGTGTTCGGGCCGCTCGGTATGCGGCAGACGTCCTTCCGCCCGGCGCTGGCGCACGACGGCGCGGCCCGGCTGGCGCGGCTCGCCCCCACCGGCGTCGCCGCGGCCGACGGCCGGGTGCACGACGGCAACGCCGCCGCGCTGGGCGGCGTGGCGGGGCACGCGGGGCTCTTCGGGACCGCCGCCGACCTGGCCGTCTACGCCCAGACGCTGCTCGGCGGCGGCGTCGGCCCGAACGGCGTGCGCGTGTTCGCCGAGTCGACCGTGCGGAGGTTCCTGCGGCGCGCCCCCGGCGAGACGCGGCGCGCCCTCGGGTGGGAGACGTGCGGGACCGACCGCGACGACGTGTGCGGCCGCCTGCTCGACGAGCGGGCCGTGATGCACACCGGGTTCACGGGGACCTTCCTCGTGATCGACCCGACGCGGCAGGCGTTCGCGGTGCTGCTGACCAACCGCGTGCACGCGCCCCGCGTCGCGCGCCCCGCGCGGGTGATCCGCGACGTGCGCGCCGACGTGGCCGACGCGCTGGCGCTCGCGGTGGTCGACGGCGCCGGCGGCCCGCTGCCGATGCCGGTCGCCCTGCGCGCGGACCTGAACGTCGCGGCCTGGCGGGCGCCGGCCGTCCGCGTGGCGTCGCGGTGACCGCCGTCGCGCGCGCGCAAGTCGTTGGGCGGTCGCGCTTTGATGGTCGCTTGAATCGACCGTGAACGCGTCGGCCCATGGTTCCCCCGTCGCCGGCGATCCCGCCGTCGGATTCCCAGTCTCCCGCACCCGCCATGAAGCCCCGCACCCTCGCCCTGCTCGCCCTTCCGCTGCTGACGGTCGCGTCGGCGTGCCGCGCCAAGCGCGCCGCCCCCGTCGCCGCCCCCGAGGCGGTGGCCGCCGCGCGCTACGACGCCGCCGAGCGCGCGCGCCGCGACGCCGCGGAGGCCGGCCGCCGCGCCGCCGAGGAGGCCCGGCTCCGCGCCGAGCGCGAGGCCGCCGAGCGGGCGCGCGCGGTGCTGGAGGCGGTGGTCTACTTCGAGTACGACCGCTCGGACCTCGACGCCGAGGCGCGGCAGACGCTGGAGGCCAAGCTCCCGGTCCTGCAGCAGAACGCGGGGATCCGCCTGCGCATCGCCGGGCACACCGACGAGCGGGGCTCCGACGAGTACAACCTCGCCCTCAGCCAGCGCCGCGCGGCGGCGGCCAAGCGCTTCCTGACGCAGCGCGGGATCGGCGACGACCGCCTCGACCTGGTCGGCTTCGGCGAGGAGCGGCCGGTGTGCACCGACGCCGCCGAGGCGTGCTGGTCGCGGAACCGCCGCGCCGCGTTCGAGCTCGTCGGCGGCACGGTGGCCGCCACCGCACCGTGACCGGCCCGTGCCGATGACGCCGGACGCGGAGGAGCGCGCCAGCCTCCGCTCCGGGCGGCTGGCGCTGGTGCGGGCGGCCGAGTCGGGGATCGACGCGGAGGTGGAGTTCGCGCTGGTGACCTACGTCGCCGCGCTCTACGCCACGTCGTTCTCGGCGATGACCATCCGGTCGCTCGTCGAGGCGGCGCTCGACATCGGCTTCCCGCTCGAGCGCCGCCCCTCGGAGCGCGAGCGCCGCACGCGGACGATCGCGGCGTGGCTCGCGCGCGCCGACCGGCTGCTCGACGCGCTCCCGCCCCCCATCCCACGCCGCCCGGCGCCCGCCGGCACCGCGCCGGCCGACCACGACCCGGTCGACGCGGACGCGTGGTCGTGACTCCACCCTGCACCGCCGACGCGCCATGACGCTCCCCTCGTTGCGCCCCGGCTGTCCCCGGTGCGGCGGCACCCGGGTCTCGCAGCAGCTCGCGGTCTTCGGCCGGCGCGACCGCCCGGCGCGCGAGCGCGTGCTGCTGGCGACGTGCGTGGCGTGCGGGCACTGCTGGTCGGAGGCGCTCACCGCGCCGCCGCGCGACGCGGCGCACGGCGTCCCGGAGGGATCCGACTCTTGACGGACGGCGCGCGCGGAGCGGAGCCCGCGCCTCGGCGCGGCCGCGACTGGCGGGCGGCCGCGCCGGGCGCGTTCCTGCTGCTGGTCGTCGCCGCGCTGGTGCTGCTGCCGTTCACGACGGCCGGCGACGTCCAGCGCGCGCACGACCGGATGCAGCTGCTCACCGAGCCGGGGCGCGGCGCCGTCACCTCGCTGCAGCTCGCGCTCGCGGTGGAGGGCTCGGTGCTCGGCGAGCTGGTGGAGACGCGCGACTCGACGCTCCTCGAGCGCTACCGCGACGCGGTGGAGCAGGAGCGCGCCGCGGCGCGACGCCTCGCGCCCGTCGTCGCGCGGCTCGGCGGGGCCGTGCGCACGCGGTTCTCCGAGTTGGAGCGCATGCAGGCCGCGTGGCACCACTCGGTCGGGCGGGGGATCGCCGCCGCCGACGGCGGGAGCGGCCGCGCGGCGCTGCACGGCGAGGCGTTCGAGGACGTGCTGCTCGCGGCGGCGCGGCTCGACGAGGCGATCGCCGAGGAGACGGAGCAGACGCAGGAGCGCATCATGGACGCCGACCGCGCGTACCGGCGGCTGTCCGCCACGCTGGCGCTGCTCGGCCTCGCCGGCGCGGGCGTGGTGGTGTGGCTCGCGCGCCGGCTGCACCTCTACGCGGCTGCGGCCGAGGAGCGCGGGCGGCAGCTGCGCCGCGTGTCGGAGGGGCGCGCGCGGCTCATGCGCGGCATCAGCCACGACCTCAAGAACCCGCTGCACGCGATCGACGGCCACGCGCAGCTGCTGGAGGACGGGCTGCTCGGCCCGGTCGCGCCGGCGCAGCGCGACAGCGTGGCGCGCATCCGCCGCGGCGTGCGCTCGGTCGTGGCGCTGATCGACGACCTGCTGGAGCTGTCGCGCGCCGAGGCCGGGCAGCTGAGCGTCGTGCGGCGCGAGGTCGACCTCGCGGCGCTCGTCGGCGAGGTGGCGGCGGAGCACGCGGCCGCGGCGCGCACCGCGGGGCACCGGCTGACCGCGGGCCTGGCCGGCGACCCGGTCGTGGTCACCGACGCGGAGCGCGTGCGGCAGGTGCTCGGCAACCTGCTGTCGAACGCGATCAAGTACACGCCGCCCGGCGGCGAGATCGCCGTGCGCGCGGAGCGGCGCCCGCGCCCCGGCGCGCCGCGCGCGCGCGCGTGGGTGGCGGTCGACGTGAGCGACACCGGCCCGGGCGTCCCCGAGCCGCTGCGCGAGGCGGTGTTCGAGGAGTTCTCGCGCCTGCCGATGCACGAGCAGAAGCCCGGCGTCGGCCTCGGGCTCGCGATCTCGCGGCGCATCGCGCGGCTGCTCGACGGCGACCTGACGGTGGGCGGCGCGGCGTCGCGCGTGGCGTCGGGCGCGTGCTTCACCCTCTGGCTGCCGCCGCACGCGCCGTCACGCGCCGCGCGGCCGCCGGCGGCCCCGCTCCCCCCGCCGCACTAGGACGCGGCCGTCCGCCGGAGCGCGGCCAGCCGCCCGATGCTCCAGACGCCGAGCGCCGGGCCGATCGCCAGGATCGGGAACGCCCACGCCCACCCCACCGACTCCGCGAGGCGCGGCACGAGCTGGATGGTCACGGTGGTGAGCAGGAAGCCGATCGACGTCTGGAGCGTGAGCGCGGTCCCCACCGCGTCGGGGGGCACGCTCTCGGTGACCAGCACCGAGAACTGCGCGCTGTCGGCGATCACCGACACGCCCCACACCAGCGCGACCGGCACCAGCAGCCAGAGCGAGCGCCCGAACGTGAGCCCGACGCCCAGCGCGCAGGCGCCGCTCACCAGCATCGCGCGCGTGACGAGCCACTCGCGCCCGCGGCGGTCGGCGGCCAGCCCGCCCCACACGCAGCCGAGCCCCCCGACGGCGAGCGCGGCGAAGGCGACCGCGCTCGCGGCGCGCTCCCCCTCGGCGCCGGCCTGCGGGTCGCGCGCCGCGACGCTGGCGGCGATGAAGGCGGGGAGCCACGTCCACGCGGCGTACAGCTCCCACATGTGGCCGAGATAGCCGCCCGTCGCCAGCCGCCACCGCCGCTCGCGCGCGATGCGTCCCACCAGCCCCCACGAGAACGGACGCGGCGGGAACGGGTACGGCCCGTCGCGGAAGCCCGCCCACACCAGCGCCGCCGCCAGCAGCGCGCCGGCCGACGCGACCAGCGTCACCGGGACGATCCCCGCACCGGGGATCGCGTGCACGAGGTACGGCGTCGCCTTCCCCACCGTCAGCGCGCCGACGACGGTGCCCACCGCCAGCCCGCGCCGCGCGCGGAACCAGGTCGCGATCATCTTCATCGCCGGCGGGTAGACGCCCGCCAGGCACACGCCGGTGCAGAAGCGCCAGACGAGCGCCCCCGCCAGCCCGTCGGCGGTGAGCACCATCGCGTTCGCCGCCGCGCCGGCGACCGCCGACAGGGCGAACAGGCGCCGCGCCGGCACGACGTCGGCGAGGTTGAGCAGCGCGCTCGCCGCGGTGCCCGCCACGAAGCCGAGGTTCACCGCGGTCGTCAGCCACCCCGCCTCGCCCGCCGTCAGCCCCCACAGCGCGCGGAACTGCGGCGCCACCGCGCTCCCCGAGAACCAGAGCGCCATCCCGAGCAGCTCGGCCGCCGCGAGCAGCGCCAGCGTGCGCCAGCGCGCCGGGTGCGTGTCGGCGTCCACCCGGTCAGAGCGACTTGCGGTACATCACCAGCCGCTCGACCTCGTCGAAGCCGAGCGCGCGGTGCGCGGTGTGGGAGACGTCGTTGTCGAGCAGGACGTCCGAGCCCATCTCGGTGCGCCCGCGCGACCGCCCCCAGTCCTCCGCGGCGCGCACCAGCGCCGCGCCGACGCCGGCGCGCCGCACGTCGGCGTCCACCCACCACCCCTCGAGGTAGGTCACCGGGCTCGTCTCGCACCCCTCGGCGTAGGGGCGCTCCGCCACCTCCGCGAAGCCGCACAGCCCCCCCGCCGCGCGCTCGGCGACCAGCACGGTCGCGTCGTCGCGCGCCAGCCACTCGGCGCCGTCCTCGACCTCGCGCTCGCGCGCGATCTCGGGCCACAGCGCGCGGCGCATGCGCAGCCACTCGGCGTGGTCGGCGTCGCGGTAGGCGCGCAGCTCGAACGCGCCGCTCACGACGTCCCCTCCGCCGGCACGAGCGCGACGTGCCCGCCCACCACGCGCCACGCGCCGCCGCCCTCCCGCGCCCACACGCGCGTGTAGCGCACCGGCCCCTCGACCAGCGCGCCCCCCACCTCCACCGCGAGGCGCGCGCGCAGCGCGGTGACGGCGACGTCGGGGCCGACGCGGCGCACGCGCAGCTCCTCCGGCTCGTGCGCGCGGAACCGCACGGCCCCCGTCGCGTGCGCCGCCAGGTCGTCGGCCTTCGTGGCGAGGCGCCCGTCGGGGCCCGTGAACAGCAGCGCGTCGGCGATCAGCGCGTCGAGCGCGGCGACGTCGGCGCGCAGCTGCGCGTCGCGCAGCCGCGCCTCGCACGCCACCAGCTCCGCCGCCTCGGCCGGGTCGGCGTCGACGAGCGCGCGGCGCAGCGGGGCCAGGTCCGCGTCGACCACGCCCGCGTCGGCCACGTCAGCGCCCCCCCCACGCCGCGCACGGGCGCGGCGTCGTCCCCGTCGCGGGGAACGTCGCGTGGTCGGCGGAGTCGGACGGGGCGCCGAACTGCTTGCGGACCGGCCAGAAGCAGGGGAAGTAGCTGCTGCGGAGGAACTTCATCTCGATCCCCTCGGCGCGCCCCTGCTGCAGCGGCACGAAGAACAGGAGCGCGAACTCGTCGATCGAGCGGGAGAAGCGCAGCGGCCCCGCGTCGAACGGGTCCAGGCCGATCCCCGCGATCATGCGCGCGACGGTCTCCTTCGCCGCCCGGTCGTTCGCGGCGATGGGGACCGTCGGGGCGACGCCGTGCACCATCGGCTGCGGGATGACGTAGGCGCCGGGGATCGCGACCTTCACCACGCGCGCCCGCGGCGCCCACGCCTGCACGCGCTCGCTGTTCGACGGGCCGGGGACGAGCTCCATGTAGCCGTCGGCCGCCTTCCGCATGGCCCCGGTGCTGACGTCGACCAGCACCTTCCCGTCGGTCCGGCCGAGCCCCTTCGTCACCAGCTCCTCCAGCGCGGCCGCCGGCACCGCGAGCACGATCACGTCCGCGCGCGCGGCCGCGTCCTGCTGCGTCGCCGCCGAGCCCCTCGGCCCGGTGCGCGCGACCAGCGTGCGCACGGCCTCGCGCCCCGGCTCGCGCGAGCCGTAGATCACTGGGTGCCCGAGCTTCGCGAGCTGCGGGCCGAGCGCGCTGCCGACGGTGCCGGTGCCGATGATGGCGACCGTCGGCAGCGGCTGGGCGCCGGCGCGCTCCTGCGCGGGCAGGGGCGCGGCGCCCGCGGCGAGGAACGACGCGGCCGCGAGCGCGGTCCACGAGAAACGGCGCATGTCACGGCGCATGTCACGGATCTCCTGACGACACGAGGGGGTGCGGCGGATCGGGAACGCGTCCGGGAAGGTGCCTCCCCGACCGCCGGGCGCCAGTGGGGCGCGCGCACCGCGCTACAGCGCGTCGGCGATCGCCGCGATCTCCTCGGCCTCGCGCCACGCCGTCTGCAGCGCCGCCAGCTCGGTCTCCAGCGCCGCGCGCTCGGCCTGCTCGTGCGCCACCATCTCCAGCGCCAGCCGGTCCACCGCCGGCATCGCCAGCAGCGGCGTGCGCGTGGCGCTCCCCAGCCCGCCGTGCGCCCAGAACGAGCGCCCCGTGAGCTGCACCGCGAGGTCGTGGTCGGCCGCCGCGTCGGCGCGCGCCGGGAGCGTCGCCAGCGGCGCGGGCTCGTGCCCCTGCGCCAGCAGCCCCCACCGCCACCGCCACGCCGTGCGCAGCACGCGCCGGAAGTAGCCGTCGGGGTCCGCCGCCTCGTCGACCTTGCGCGCTGCCTCGGCCACCAGCTCGGGCGACACGCTGCCGCGGTTGGCCGCCGCCAGCAGCGCCGACGCCGCGCGCAGCCCCGCGCCCCCCGACAGCCGCACCGGCCCGCGCTCGTGCGCCAGCTCCAGCGCCCACGGCTCCCCCGCCTCGGCGCGCGCCGGCGCCGCGCCGGCGAGGAGGGGTTCGCGCACCACCGCCAGCGGCACGTCCGGCCCGTCGGCCGCGTCGTCGAGCCGCACCACGTCGAGCGCGCGGTCGCGCCGCCAGCGCGCGACCACCGCGGTCGTCACCGTCGCCACGCGCTCGCCGAGCGCCGCCAGCGACGGGAGCGCGCGCCAGGCGCGCGGGCGGGGCGCCGCGCGCCGCAGCAGCCACGCGCCGTAGCGCCACGGCGCCAGCTCGGCGCGCAGCGCGGCGCCGACGCGCACCAGCTCCGTCCCGTCGGGGAGCCCGGCCAGCCCGACGTGGTCGGTCGCGAAGCGGCAGCGCGTCGCGCGGTAGCGGCGCTCGCACTCCTCCACCGCCGCCCACCGCTGCTCCAGCGGCGCCAGGTTCCAGCGCCCGCACCGCCCGCACACCGCCCACAGCCGCCCGCGCGCCGGGTCGAACGCCACCCGGCGGCCCACCGGGAACTCGGCCAGCGCCTCGTTGCGCCCCAGCGGCGCCAGGCAGTGCAGGCAGGTGGCGTACACGCGCCCCCCTCAGCCCGCCCGCGGCAGGACGAACCGGAACGCCGAGCCGACCCCCGGCTCGCTCTCGACCGTCAGCTCGCCCCCCATCCCGCGCGCCAGGTCGCGGCTGATCGCGAGGCCGAGCCCCGTCCCCTCGTCGCCCGACGTGAGCCGCCGCCCCACCTGCACGAACGGGTCGAAGATGCGGTCGAGCTGGCGCGCGGCGATCCCGCGCCCGGTGTCGCGCACCTCGATCGCCGCCCCGTCGTCCCCCTGCGCCTCGCACGTCACCGTCACCCGCCCGCCCGGGGCGGTGAACTTGACGGCGTTCGAGAGGAGGTTGAGCAGCACCTGCCGGGCCTTCTCCGCGTCGGCGCGCATCGCCAGCCGCTCGTCGGCGGCGCGCACGGCGAGCGCGATCCCCTTCGCCTCCGCCTGCGGCGCGACCAGCGCCTCCACCGCGCGCGCCAGGGCGCCGGCGTTCACCGGCTCGAGCGCGTACTCGACGCGCCCCGCCTCCAGCTTGGCGTAGTTCAGCACCGCGTTGATGAGGCCGAGCAGGTGCTGCTGGCTGCGCTGCACGCGGTCGAGCGCGTCGCGCTGCGCCGGCGTCACCGGGCCGTGCACCCCCAGCTCCAGCAGCTGCGTGTACCCGCCGATCGCGTTGAGCGGCGTGCGCAGCTCGTGCGACATCGTCGCCAGGAACTCGGCCTTCGCCGCGTTCGCCTGCTCGGCCTCGCGCCGCGCCGCGTGGGCGCGCGCGTACGCGCTCGCGCGGTCGAGCGCCTGCGCCGCCACGGCGGCCAGCGTCTCGAGGTACGTCCGGTCGTCCGGCGGCAGCGCGCGCGCCTCGCGGAACCCGAGCCCCAGCGCGCCGATCACGCGCCCGCCCGCCGCCATCGGCAGCACGGCCAGCGACTCGTTCACCGGCGCCGTCCCCGCCGCCACCATGTGCGGGTAGCGCGCCCACCAGTCGTCGCGCCCCGCGAGGTGCACCGCCGCGCCGTCGCGCATCGCGTCGCCGAACGGGGTCGCCGCCGCCAGCGGGAAGGTGCGCCACCGCGCCAGCACCTCGGGCGCGTACCCCACCGCGTGCGCGAACGTCGCCGTCTCGCCGCCGGCGTCCACCAGCGCCATCGACCCGGCGAACGCGCCGAGCGTGCGCACCGCGTGGGCGACGAAGCTCTCGGTGACCTCGGCCGGCGTCGCCGCCGCCGCCAGCGCCGCCGACGCCTCCTGCAGCCGGCGCGTCCGCTCCTCCAGCGCCTCCCGCTCCGTCACGTCGACGAACGCGCACACCGCGTGCGTCACCCGCCCCTCGGCGTCGCGCACCGGCGCGGCGCTCACGCTGAGCCGCGCCACGCGCCCGTCGCCGCGCAGGTAGCGCATCCCCTCCTGCGCCACCACCGCGCCGCCGAGCGCGCGCGCCGTCGGGTACTCGTCGGGGGCGTACGGCCGCCCGTCCTCGTGCACCGCGCCGAACGCCGCGTAGTCGCGCACCGCCTCCGACGGGTGCACCGGGTGCCCGAGCACGCGCTCCGCCTCCGGGTTCCAGAGCGCGAGCCGCCCCGCCGGCGCCTCCGCCACCGTCACGCCGGCCGGCATGTGGCGGATCACCGCGTCGAGCATCCCCTGCTGCGCGCGCAGCGCCTCCAGCAGCCGCTCGCGCTCCTCGGCGTCGCGCAGCCGGTCGGTGAGGTCCGAGAACGCGAGGTGCACGACGTCGGGCGCCACCCGCACCGCCGACACGCGCAGCCCGCGCCGCGCCCCGCCGCGCTCGAAGTACACGTCGCGCAGCCACGGGGCGCCCGTGTCGGCGACCCCCGCGTACACCGCCAGCCGCCCCGCCTCCACCGAGTCGGGGAACGCCTCGCGCATCCCGCGGCCGACGATCGGCTCGTCGCGGTCGAGCAGGATGCGCGCGGCCGCGGCGTTCGCGTACTCGAACGCGAAGTCCGCGACGCGGCCGTCGGCGCCGCGCGCCGCCCGCATCAGGATCGAGCCGTCGGGCGACGCCTCCTGCACCGCGCGCCACCGCGCCTCGCTCTCCGCCAGCGCCGCCGCCGCCCGCCGCCGCTCGGTCACGTCCTGGAAGTAGACGGCGAGCCCCGCCGGGCCGGGATACGCGCGCACCTCGTACCACGCGTCGAGCGGCGCCGGGTAGTGCGCGTCGAACGCCACCGCCTCGCCCGTCGCCATCGCGCGCCGGTACTCGCGCTCGAACGCCGACCCCACCGCGGCCGGGAACTCGTCCCACATCACGCGCCCCAGCAGCGCCGCGCGCGGGCGCTGCAGCACCGCCTCGGCGCGGTCGTTCACGAACGCGAACCGCCACCGCCGGTCGATCGTGAAGAAGGCGTCGCTGATGCTCTGCAGCACCGACTCGACGCGCGTCTGCGCCAGCGTCGCCTCGCGGGTCCGCGCGCGCCGCCCCAGGTCGTCGAGCAGCGCCGCCCCCGCCTCGGCGAGCGCCGCCGCGTCGTCGGCGTCCCAGGCGCGGGGGCGCGGGTCGAGCGCCACCAGCGCCTCCACCGCCTGCCCCTCGCGCAGCAGCGGCACCGCGGCACCCACCAGTGGGGCCGCCAGCAGTCCGGCGTCCGCCCCGTCGGCCATCACCCGCGACGCCAGCCCGCGCC
>NZ_JARGEK010000779.1 GCF_029211165.1 Roseisolibacter sp. H3M3-2 | reverse complement strand
CGCGCGCCGACTCCAGCGCGTCGGCGTCGAGCGGCTGCTGCCGGCGCGCGACGAGCAGCAGCGCCTCGGCGGCCGCCAGCACGTCGTCCACGTCGGCGTCGAGGCGGGCGTCGGGCGCAGGCGCGCGCTCCAGCCGGTAGCCCTCCTCGTCGAACACGATCCACTTCCGGTCGCCGAGCGCGCGCCGCAGGTGGTGCAGCGTCACGTGGAAGTTGTTGCGCACCTGCGCCGCCGACGCGTCGGGCCACAGCGCGAGCCCGATCTGGTCCTTCGTCGCCCGCGGCGTCAGGAGCAGGAAGTACAGCAGCTCGCGCGCCTTGGCGGTCGGCAGCGCGATGTCGACGACCGCGACGCCGTGGCGCGCGAGCGCCAGCGGGCCGAGGACGTGCACCGCCAGCGCCGGCGCGGCGCCGCGCGTGATCGAGAACGGGCTCTGCGCCGGCGTCGCGCGCGGGTCGCGCCGCTCGTCCAGCGCCTCGGCGCGCTCGGCGAGCGCGTACGCCTCGTCCACCGTGGCCGCCTCGCTGGCCGCGAGCGCCGCCGCCAGCCCGCCCGGCGGGAGCGCGCCCCGCACGGCGCGCACAACCTGCTCGAGCCGCTGCCGGTCGTGGCCGATGA
>NZ_JARGEK010000778.1 GCF_029211165.1 Roseisolibacter sp. H3M3-2 | reverse complement strand
GAGCGCGCCGCGCCCCGCCGCCAGCCGCGCCGTGCCGTCGCGCCGCGCCTGGCTGCCGGCGGTCGCCTGCAGCGCGGCGCCGAGCGTGCCGCGCGCCGGCGTGCGGGTGATGACGTTGATCACGCCCCCCATCGCGTCGGTGCCGTAGAGCGTGGACTGCGGCCCCTTCACGACCTCGACCCGCTCGACCATCGACGCGGGGATGCGCGACAGGTCGAGGACGCCCGAGATGCGCCCCGCCACCGGCTGCCCGTCGAGCAGCACGAGCACGCGCTCCGAGCCGATCCCCTGCAGCATCACGCCGGCGCCCGCGGGGTGCCCGCCCTGCAGCTGGATCCCGGTCTGCTCCGTCAGCACCGCCGACAGGTCGGCGGCGCCGGTGCGCGCGATGTCGGCGCGCGTCACCACCTCGGTGGTCGTGACGGCGTCGCCCAGGCGCTGCGCGCGGCGCGCCGCCGTGACCACGACCTGGTCGAGCGCCAGCGGCGCGGCGTCGAGGCGCAGCGTGCGCTCAGCGGTCGCGCCGGCCGCGACGTCGAGCCACGCCTCGGCGGGGAGGTGCCCGACGCGGCGCACGCTCACGCGGTAGCGCCCCGCGCGCAGCGCGGCCGCGCGCTCGG
>NZ_JARGEK010000777.1 GCF_029211165.1 Roseisolibacter sp. H3M3-2 | reverse complement strand
TGCCCAGATGCTGCTGGAAGCCGGCAACCGCAGCGCCCTGCTGCGCTTTCTGAATGCCTGGCAGCAGTATCTGCACTGGCTGCGCACTCTGCCCGAGCACAGGCCGCTGGTGCGCTGGCTGGTGGATGTGGATCCGCTCAGCATTTAAAGTCGTCTGAAGTTTAAGGTTTTTAGCTCTTTAGCCCTTTACCCATAAGCGCTGACAGCTATCAAAAAGCCAGTATGGGACGCCATGCTGGCTTTTTTTCGTCCCGCAAGACCGGAGCCGGCCGGAGCATGTCTCGGATACATTTGTAACACGCAGCCGCCACCAACGCCCCAGAGCATGAAGCGCGGCCACTTCCTCGGACAAGGCCGCCATGTTTATTGCGATTCCTCTTGAGAACAAGCCTTCCTGGCGCTCACCGCCCTGGATGACGGTGCTGCTCATCATCATCAACTGCGTGATCTTCTGGGGCTGGCAGGCGCCCGAGGAACAGGCCGTGGAAAAAGCGGCCCAGCAATATGCCCAGACCGCTTTGCCGACGCTGGAGCTGCCACCGTTTCTGGCCTATTTGGAGGAGCAATCCGCCCAGGGCAGCAAGCGCTTTGACCAGCACACGCTGCAGGCCGTGCGAAAGCTCTAT
>NZ_JARGEK010000776.1 GCF_029211165.1 Roseisolibacter sp. H3M3-2 | reverse complement strand
GCGCGCGCCGCGGCCAGGTCGACGTCGGCCATCACCACGCGCGCGCCGTCGCCGGCGAGCGGGCGCACGGCCGCGCGGCCGATCCCCGAGGCGCCGCCCGTCACGATCGCGGCGCGGCCGCTGAGGTCCGCTGTCATGCGGCAATGCTACCGTCGCGGGGGCGGCGTCACCAGCAGCCTTGCGACCTGCGACCTGCGACTGTCGCCTCCTCGGGTCGCGCGGTAGGTCCCGTGGCGCTTCAACAGCCGGGAGAACGGATCGGACCGATGCAGGTCGGATTCATCGGATCGCTCCGAGTCACTCCAGGCGCCCATCCGCCGAATCCGTTCCGATCCGGACCGATCCGTTCTCCCTGATGGTTGAACCGTGCGCACCCGAGATCGGGAGCTGGCCGCGAGCGGGTCGTCAGCGCGACGCCGCCGCGTAGATCGCCAGCGTCGCCGCGCGCCACGCCTCGGTCGCGAACGCCCACGCGAGGCCGAACGCGTCCTGGCGGCCGCGCCGCCCCGCGCCGCCGGCGTCGACGCCCGTGGGCTCGGCGGCGATCGGGAGGCGGACGGTCCAGGCGCCGGTGGCGAGGCGCTGCACGCGCAGCGTCGGCGGGCCCAGCTCGGCGGCGGCGGCGCG
>NZ_JARGEK010000775.1 GCF_029211165.1 Roseisolibacter sp. H3M3-2 | reverse complement strand
CTATCTGCCGCTGCTGAAGGCGATCAACGACAACGACCTGCCTGGTTTCGCCAATGGCGGCCTAGCCGGGATCACCAGCATTCCAAGTCTGCCGCGCGTGCCGCAGCTACAGCGCCGAGAGGATCGGGTGGTCTGGGAGGTTCGTACCGAAGACGGCCTTGACGTGAGAATTCGTCGGGTCTCGGCAGAGACGGCTCAGCCCATCGCGGCCAGCTATTCGCAGGCCGCGATGGTCGGCGCCGTGGGCGAAACGCAGATCCGGAGCGCCCGCAGGCAGGGCCGCAAGTTGGGGCTGGGCTAAGCCATGGCGATCCTGCTTCCGCATCTGCCGGGCATCCGCTCGGCGGAGCCCGAGCTCATGGACTTCGGCAACGTGCTGCAGGGACCGCAAGGCGGTGCTGCCCAGCGCCTGAACCGGATCGGAGATCGCTTTGCCATATCGGTTGAGCTGCCGCCGGCGCTGAGCGCCACGCATGGCCGGATCTATGTGGCCCGGCTGCTGAAGGCGCGACGCGAAGGGGCGCTCTACCCTTTTCCGCAGCCCGGGCTGGAAATCGGGGCGCCAGGTCTGCCGGTTGTTGACGGCAACGACCAGGCCGGCTCGGTGCTGAAGGTCCGCGGCGCGACGCCGCAC
>NZ_JARGEK010000774.1 GCF_029211165.1 Roseisolibacter sp. H3M3-2 | reverse complement strand
GCGCGCTCGACGCGGCGCTCCCCGCGCGCACGCCCGACGCGCGGGGCTCGCTCACCGCGGCGCTGGTCGCCGCCCGCCGCGCCGCGCCCTCGCGCGCCGCCGCCGCCGACCCGCCGAGCCTCGTCGTGGTGTCGCCGATGGCCCGAGAGGAGGTGGATGCGGCGACGCTCGCCGTGCGGGCGGAGTGGGGAGGACGCGCGCGGCTCGTGACGGCGGGAGTCGCGACGGCGGGAGTCGACACCACGGGAGTCGCGACGGCGCAGGACGCGGTCACGACTCCCGTGGTGTCGACTCCCGCTCCTGCGACTCCCGCCCCATCGCGACTCTCCAGTGTCTCCGTGCGCGGCGCCCCCCGCGACGACGCGCTGTCGGCCGCGCTGGCGCTCGCGGGGGCCCGGCTCTCGGACACCGCGACCGTGCGCGTGACGCGCGCGCGCGCCGTCTCGCTGTGGCGGGCGAGGGCGGCGGGGGCGGGGCGCGTGCTGGTGGAGTGGCCGGCCGACGGCGTGCCGACGGGCGCGCGTTCGGGCGCGGCCGACACGGCGACGGCGCTCGTGGTCGGGGACCGCGCGGCGGTGGCGACGTTCGCGCGCGCGGCGCTCCCCGACACGGCGGGCGCGCGCGTGGTCGCGCG
>NZ_JARGEK010000773.1 GCF_029211165.1 Roseisolibacter sp. H3M3-2 | reverse complement strand
CGACGTGCGGACCGCGCCGGCGCGCGTCCCGCCCCGCGCGCCGCGCCTCCCGTCCCGCGCCGGCCGCGCGTGGACGGCTCGTCCCGCACCGCGCGACAACGCGCGACAACGCGCGGCGGCGTGTCGACGCACGCCGGGCGCGCACGCGCGTGACAGACGCCGAACGACGCGTTGACCGTCGTCGCGCGCGCGCGGCCGTAGGGACTCGCAACCCTCGGCGCGCGCGGGTTGTCGCACGTACGAGGCTCCCCGCGACCCACGCCGCCCCGCCGTGCCCGCCACCCGCGACTCCGCCGCGCTCGTCCGCGTCGCGCTCCCCGAGCCGCTCGAGCTCCTGCACGCGACCTACGTGCAGCACCGCTTCGCGCCGCACACGCACGACGCCTTCGTCTTCGCGGTGCTCGAGTCGGGCGCGGCGTCGAGCCGCTACCGCGGCGGCGTGGCGCTCTACCGCCCCGGCGGCGTGGTCGTCGTCGAGCCCGGGGAGCCGCACGACGGCGAGCCCGCGCCCGGCGGCTACCGCTACCGCGCGCTCTACCCCTCGCCCGCGCTGACGGCGCGCCTCGCCGACGCCGCCGACGCGTTCGACGCGGCCGACGGCGCGGCGGGCGGGCGGCTGCTGTTCGCGGCCAGCTT
>NZ_JARGEK010000772.1 GCF_029211165.1 Roseisolibacter sp. H3M3-2 | reverse complement strand
AGCGCGGCCACCAGCGCCGCCGCCACCAGCGCGCCGGGCGCCGCCGCGGCGACGCCGGCGACCGCGCGCCGCGCCAGCGCCGCGTCGGCCGGCCGGTCGAGCGTCCAGCCGACCACCCACCCCCCGTACAGCGACGCCGACACCGCGGTCCAGAGCAGCGCGCCGCCGGCGAACGACTCGACCGCGGCGCGTGGGGTCCACGCGCCGCGCGCGCGGCGCAGCAGCAGCAGTCCCGCCGGGACGGTCGCGGTCGTGAGCGCGAGCGCGGCCAGCCGCGTGCTCGCGCTGCGCTGGAGCACGATCAGCAGTCCCGTCGCGCCCCACCAGAAGGCGAGCAGCGCGGCGACCGCGCGCCACGTGCGCGGCGGCCGATCGCCGTCCGGCGGCGCGAGCGTCCAGGGCGTGGTCACGCGCGGGCGGCCGGCGCGGCGTCGCGCACCAGGTTGCGCACCTGCTCGTGCAGCGCGCGCGACGTGACGACGGGGAGCGAGACGTGTCGCGCGCCGAGCGTGGACGCCAGCGCCCGCGCCACGGGCTCGCCGCGCGGCGAGGTGTCGACCAGCACCACGCGCGCGCCCCCCGCGCCGAGGGCGCGGGCGGCGGCGTGCGCGAAGTCGGAGGCCAAGCGGTCTTAGGAA
>NZ_JARGEK010000771.1 GCF_029211165.1 Roseisolibacter sp. H3M3-2 | reverse complement strand
GACTTCGGGGAGGCGCACGCGCACCGCCGGCCCCCCGGCCGCGGGCCCGACCGGCGTCGCCACCAGCGTCACCCCGTCGGCGCCGGGCGCCAGCTCCACCGCCCACTCGTCGCCGGCGCCGAGCGGCGGGACGACGCCGCGCGTGCGCAGCCGCAGCGTGTCGCTCCCCTCGCCGCGGCCGCGCGCGACGGCGAACACCGTGTCGCCCTCGCCGGCGCCGGCGGAGGCGTCGCGCGCCTCGTCGCCGAGCAGCGCGCGCGACGCCGCGGCCGCGTCGTCGGCCGTCCGGCGCGCGGTCAGCCGCGCCTCGACGTCCGTCCCGGCGCGCAGCGCGCCGTACGCCAGCGCGGCGACCAGCCCCGTCACCGTCAGCGCGACCAGCGTCTCGATCAGCGTGAAGCCGCGGCGCGCGGCGGTCGCGGTCATCGCCGAGCGCCCGCCGCGCGGCGCACGAGGCGCCGCAGCGTGAAGGGCGTCCCGTCGGGGAGCGTCACGGTCGCCGAGATCTCGTCCACGGCGCCCGGCGCGCCCTCCCACGGCCGCACGGCGACGCGCGGGCGGAAGCGCGCCGCGTCGCCCGACGCCGCGTCGATCGCGGGCGCGTCGAGCAGCGCGCCCTCCAGCGCCGCCGTCGCGCGC
>NZ_JARGEK010000770.1 GCF_029211165.1 Roseisolibacter sp. H3M3-2 | reverse complement strand
CCTCGCGCTGCCGCTCGGCGAACAGGCGCCACTGCAGCGCGCCGCCGGCGGCGCGCGCGCGGGCGCCCGCGAGCTCGGCGCCGGCGGCGCGGTAGTAGAACTGCTCGTCGAGCCCCGACAGCAGGTTCTGCACGCTGGCGCCGAAGCGGAACGCGGCGCCCCAGTCGTCGGCCTGCTCCAGGCGGCGGTACGCGCCGCCGCGCCACTCGCGCCCCGCCCCGCGCGCCGCGTCGCCGCGGGCGAGCCACGCCTCGGCGCCCCACTGCCGGTCGGCCTCGCTCGCGCGCGCGTTGGCCTCCCAGCGGTAGCCGAGGCCGAGCGACTGGCGCACCGCGCCGCCGACGGAGAGCCCCTCGACGCGGTCGTAGCGGGTGTAGCCGAGCGGGCCGTGGAGCGTGGGGCGCTGCGGGGCCCACGCCGGCGGGCGCGCGTCGAGGGCGGCCAGCGCGTCGAGGGCCGGGACGGGCCACGCGCGGTCGTCGTCGGCGAGCAGCGGCGCGTCGAACGCGTCGGCGGTGGCGAGGCGCGACTCGTCGCACGGGACGCGCACGCGGGTGGGGAGGCGCGCGCCGTAGCGGGTGCGCGTGCGCGTGGACTGCGCGTCGCCGGGCGCGCCCGCGCACTGGCCGGCCACGTCGTCGC
>NZ_JARGEK010000077.1 GCF_029211165.1 Roseisolibacter sp. H3M3-2 | reverse complement strand
GCACGCCGACGTCGGCGTCGCGCCGGAGCCGGCGCCGTCGCCCGGCCGGTGCGTGGAGGCGGCGGCGCGCGCGGGGGGCGCGCTGATCGCCGACGGCGCGACGTCGCCCGCGAGGGCGCTGGACCTGCTGGCCGCCGACGCCCTGGCCACCTACGCCTTCGAGCTGGCGAGCGAGCGTCCGGACACCTTGGGCGCGCTCGCCGACGACGCGATGCGGCGCTTCGCCGCCCTCGCCGCCCCCGACGCATGACGGAGCGCATGTCCGACCGATCGACCGCGGTTCCCGTCGCCGACGTCCTGCCGGCGCTGCGCGAGCTGGCCGAGACCGCGGCCCGCACCGCCGACACCCTCGCCGAGGACGTGGCGCGCGCGGCGACCCTGGTGCGCGACACCGTGCGGGGCGGCGGGACGCTGTTCTTCTGCGGCAACGGCGGCAGCGCGGCCGACGCGCAGCACATGGCCACCGAGTACGTCGTGCGCTACCGGCGCAACCGGCGCGCGTACCCGGCGGTGGCGCTCACGACCGACACGTCGCTGCTGACGGCGACGGGGAACGACTTCGGCTTCGACCACGTCTTCTCGCGGCAGGTCGAGGCGCTGTGCCGGCCCGGCGACCTGCTGATCATCCACTCGACCAGCGGGCAGTCGCCCAACGTGCTCGAGGCGGCCAAGGCGGCGCGGGCCAAGGGGGTGGCGGTGCTCGCGCTCAGCGCGCGCGACGGCGGGCCGCTGCGCGCGCTGGCCGACCACAACGTGATCGTGCCGACCGACCGCACCGACCGCGCGCAGGAGCTGCACCTGTGCATCCAGCACCTGATCTGCGACCTGGTGGAGGCGGAGCTGTGATCGACCTCCGCGGGACGCGGGCCGTCGTCAGCGGCGGGTCGCGCGGGATCGGCGCGGCGACCGCGCTGCTGCTGGCGCGCGCCGGCGCCGACGTGGTGGTCGGCTACCGCGCGCGCGGCGACGCGGCCGAGCGCGTGGCGGCGGAGGCGCGCGCGCTCGGCGTGCGCGTGGTCGCGCACGGGGCCGACCTCGGCGAGCCCGCCGGCGCGGCGTCGCTGGTGCAGGCGGCGGTCGACGCGTTCGGCGGCGTCGAGGCGGTGGTGATCAACCACGGCGTCTGGCCGGCCGAGGAGGTCGCGGTCGGCGACATGGACGACGCGCGGTGGGGGCGCACGATGCGCGAGAACGTCGACTCGATGTTCCGGCTGGCGCGCGCGGCGGCGCGGGCGCTGTCGCGCGACGGGCGGATCGTCATGGTGTCGAGCACCGCCGGCCAGCGCGGGGAGGCGCTGCACGCCGACTACGCGGCCAGCAAGGGCGCGATGATCTCGTTCGTCAAGTCGCTGGCCGTCGAGCTCGCGCCGCGCGGGATCACGGTCAACAGCGTCGCGCCGGGGTGGGTGGACACCGAGATGACCGACAGCGCCATGCGCGACGGCGGACGCGATCGCATCGCCGCCGGGATCCCGATCGGGCGCGTGGCGACGGCGGAGGACGTGGCCGGGCCGATCGCGTTCCTGTGCTCGCCGCTGGCGCGGCACGTCACCGGGGAGATCCTGAACGTGAACGGCGGGAGCGTGCTGTGCGGGTGAGCCGCCCGGTGGTGGCGGCGCTGTTCACCGGCGGGACGATCTCGATGCGCGTGGACGCCGTCGAAGGGGGCGCGGTCCCCTCGCTCGGGGCCGACGAGATCCTGGCGGCGGCGCGCGGGGTCGAGGAGATCGCGGACGTGCGCGCCGAGCAGTGGGGGCGGTTCCCGGGGCCGCACATGACGGTCGAGCGGCAGTGGGCGCTCCGGGCGCGCATCCTCGAGGTGCTCGCCGACCCGGCCGTCGCCGGCGTCGTGCTCACGCACGGCACCGACACGCTGGAGGAGACGGCGTACCTGGTCGCCCGGTCGGTGGAGAGCGACAAGCCGGTGGTGTTCACCGGCGCGATGCGCGCCGCGAGCGACCTCGGCTACGACGGGCCGCAGAACCTGATCGACGCGGTGCGCGTGGCGGCCGATCCGGCGGCGCGGGGCGTCGGCACGATGGTCGTCATGGGCGGGCGCATCTTCGCCGGGCTCGAGGACACGAAGTCGCACACGCACCAGCTCGACGCCTTCGAGGCGCCGGGACTCGGGCCGATCGGTGTGGTGGACGACGACCGGGTGATCTTCCGGCGGCGCGTCGTCGGCACCCCACCCGTCCTGAAGCCCGACGCCCCCGCGACGCCGGTGGACATCGTGGCCACCTGGGCGGGGTCCGACGCGCGCCTGCTGGACGCGTCGCTGGCGAGCGGCGCGCGCGGGGTCGTGGTGGCGGCGATGGGGCGCGGCAACGTCCCGCCCGAGGTGGTCCCGGGGATCGAGCGGTGGATCGCCAGCGGGCGCCCCGTGGTGATCGCCTCGCGCGCCGGGCGCGGGATGGTCGGGCGGACCTACGCCTACCCGGGGGGCGGCCGGAAGCTGTCCGAGCTGGGGGCGCTGTTCGCCGGGGCGCGCCGGCCGGCGCAGGCCCGCATCGACCTCATGCTGGGGCTGGGCGCGGGGCTCGACGCCGCCGGGCTACGGGCGCTGTTCGACGGCTGACGGGTCGTCGGGGAGCATCGGCTCCCAGCGCGCGAAGCAGCGCCACGCGTACTCGCGGGCGGCGCGCGACTGGTCGGGGGTGCCCCACCGGTCGAGCAGTCCGGCCTCCTCGGCGCGCCAGCGGCAGTCCCAGGTGAAGCGCCACGTGCGCGCGTCGGTGGGCGTGAAGGCGGTCACGGCGCCGCGGAAGTCGCAGCAGCCCGCGGCCCCCTCCACCACCACGCGGGCGAGGACGAGCGTCGGCTCGGCGTGCAGGAGCTGCGCGAGGACGCGCACGACCTTCACCCGCGGCGCCGGGCGGGGCACCGACACCAGGGCCGTCGTGCGCCCGTCCGCGTACGCGAGCACGTCGCGTCGGAACGCGGGCTCGGCGCGCGAGCGGTCGAGCAGCGTCCTCAGGTCGTCGGCGGTCGCCTCGTCGAGCATGCGCGGAATGTAGGCGCGTGCAGGGTGCGCGGCGCCATTGTCGCACCCGGCGGTCCCCGGTAACGTCCGCCCCGTGCCGACGCCCCTCCCCCTAGCCGCCGACCCCGTGCTGCGCCCCCCGCCGGGGGTCGCGGAGATCGCCGAGCGCCTGGAGGCGGCGGGGTTCGAGACGTGGTGCGTCGGGGGCGCGATCCGCGACGCGCTGCTCGGCCGCCCGTCGCTCGACTGGGACCTGGCGACCGCGGCCACGCCCGCCGAGATGCGGCGCGTCTTCCGGCGCGTGGTGCCGAAGGGGGAGCAGTTCGGGACGCTGGGGATCTTCGACGGCGACGGGGTGATGCACGAGGTCACGACGTTCCGGCGCGACGTGCACACCGACGGGCGGCACGCGGTGGTCGAGTTCGGGGCGTCGCTGGACGAGGACCTGGCGCGCCGCGACTTCACGATCAACGCGATCGCGCTGCGGCCGCGCGGCGGGCGGCTGCACGACCCGTTCGACGGCGTCGGCGACCTGCGGAGGGGCGTGGTGCGCGCGGTCGGCGACCCGCCGGCTCGGCTGCGCGAGGACCGGCTGCGGGCGCTGCGCGCGATCCGGTTCGCGGCGCGCTTCGGGTTCGCCTTCGACCCGGCGACGTGGGCCGCGGTGGTCGAGAGCGCGCCGCACCTCGGGCGGCTGTCGGCCGAGCGGGTGCGCGAGGAGCTGGAGAAGACGCTGCGGCAGGTGCGCGCGCCGTCGTGGGCGCTGGAGCGGTGGCGCGAGAGCGGGGCGCTGGCGACGCTCGTCCCCGCGCTCGCCGGCGCGCCGGAGGCGGCCTTCCGGTCGGTCGACCACCTGGCGCTTCCCGGCGACGGGCCGCGCGCCGACGGACGGCTGCTGCTGCGCCTCGCGGCACCCTGGCTGGATGCGGGGCGGGGAGCCACCGAGTCGGCGCTGCGCGCGCTACGGTGCTCGAACCACGAGGTCCGGTGGGTGTCGGAGACGGTCGACCGATGGGTAGCCGTCGAGCGGGCGCTGCGGGCCGCGCTGGCCGGCGGCGCGCCGCTCGACGTCGCGACGCTGCGGCGCTGGGCGGCCCGCATCGGCCGGACGCGCGTGCGCGACCTCCTGCGGCTGGCGGCGGCGCGGTTCGAGGCCGAGCGCGAGGGCGGGGGGAAGGCGCCGTCGGCCGGGGCGGTGCGCGCGCTCTACCGGCGGATGGTGCCGATCGCCTACCGCGACGCGATCGCCCTGGCGGACCTCGCGGTCAGCGGGACGGACCTCGTGCGCGCCGGGGTCCCGGCGGGACCCGAGGTCGGTATCATTCTGCAGCGCCTGCTGGACCTCGTGGTCGAGGACCCGGGCGCGAACGCGCGCGAGCGGCTGCTCGCGCACGCCCGCGAGTGGGCGCGCGGGCCGGCGGCCGGTCCCGGCGGGGCGGCCTTCACCGTCTGATCGTCGGCATGCGGGCACACGGGACGAACGGAACGTCGGCGGTCGGCGGCGCGGCGGGCGGCGCGGCCGGGGGCGCGGTGCGCGGCCTCGTGCTCGCGGGTGGCGCGGGGACGCGCCTGCACCCGATGACGCGGGTGGTGAGCAAGCAGCTGCTCCCGGTCTACGACAAGCCGATGATCTACTACCCGCTGACGACGCTGCTGCTGGCGGGGATCCGCGACGTCCTGCTGATCGCGACGCCGGAGGAGCTGCCGCGCTTCCAGGCGCTGCTCGGCGACGGCGCGCAGTGGGGGGTCTCGTTCTCGTACGCGGCGCAGCCGCGGCCGGAGGGGCTGGCGCAGGCGTTCGTCATCGGACGCGACTTCGTGGACGGCGGACGCTCGGCGCTGATCCTCGGAGACAACGTCTTCTACGGCGCCGGGATGGTGGACGCGCTGCAACGCGCGGCGGCGCGCGAGCGCGGGGCGACGGTGTTCGGCTACCACGTCCGCGACCCCGAGCGCTACGGCGTGGCGGAGCTGGACGCGACCGGCCGCGTGGTCGGGATCGAGGAGAAGCCGGCGCGCCCGCGCTCGCCGTACGCGGTGACGGGGCTCTACTTCTACGACGCCGACGTCGTCGACATCGCCGCCGGGCTGGCTCCCTCGGCGCGCGGCGAGTACGAGATCACCGACGTCAACCTCGAGTACCTGCGCCGCGGCGCGCTGCAGATGGAGCTGCTGTCGCGCGGCACCGCGTGGCTCGACATGGGGACGCCGCAGTCGCTGCTGGAGGCGGCGAGCTTCATCGGCACCATCGAGCAGCGGCAGGGGCTCAAGGTCGGCGTGCCGGAGGAGGCCGCGTGGCGCCTCGGCCACATCGACGACGAGCAGCTGCTCCGCCTCGCGTCCGGGCTGCGCGGGACCGCGTACGGCGAGTACCTGGCGCAGCTCCCCCTGCTGGAGCCGCGCGCGGCGGGGGCGCCGCGATGACCGCAGAGCCGCTGGGGCTCCCCGAAGTGCTGCTGCTCTCGCCGCGGCTCCTCCGCGACGCGCGCGGCCACTTCTTCGAGAGCTGGAGCGCCGACCGCCACGCCTCGCTCGGCGTCGACGTCGCCTTCGTGCAGGACAACGTCTCCTACTCCACGCGCGGGGTGCTGCGCGGGCTGCACCTCCAGCACCCCGACGACCAGGGGAAGCTGGTCACGGTGCTGCGCGGCGCGATCTGGGACGTGGCGGTGGACGTGCGCCGCGGGTCGCCGACCTTCGGCCGGTGGGTCGGCGCGAAGCTGACCGCCGACGATGCGCGCCAGCTCTGGATCCCGCCGGGCTTCGCGCACGGCTTCGTGGTGACGGGCGACGAGGCGCTCGTCACGTACAAGTGCACGGCGCCGTACCGCCCGGCCAGCGAGATCACCGTGGCGTGGGACGACCCGGCGCTGGCGATCGAGTGGCCGCTCGACGGCGCGCCGGTGCTGTCGGCGCGCGACGCCGAGGCCCCGCGGCTGGCCGAGCTGTCCGGGCGGCTGCCTTCGTACGCGGGCGCGGCGGTGGGGGCGTGAGCGCGCGCCCGCTCCTGCTGCTGGGCGCCAACGGGCAGCTCGGGCGCGAGCTGCGGCGCGCGCTCCCGGCGCTCGGCCCGGTGGTCGCCGTGGGGCGCGCCGCGCTCGATTTGCGCGACGGCGACGCGGTGCGCGAGATGGTGCGCGCGGCCGCGCCGGGGGCGATCGTGAACGCCGCCGCCTACACCGCGGTCGACCGCGCCGAGTCGGAGCGCGACGCCGCGTGGGCGGTGAACGCGACCGCGCCGGCGGTGCTCGCGGAGGAGGCGCGGCGCGTCGACGCCGCGCTCGTCCACTACTCGACCGACTACGTCTTCGACGGCACGGCGTCGCGCCCGTACGCGGAGGACGCGCCGACGGGGCCGCGCAACGTTTACGGCGCGTCCAAGCTGGCGGGCGAGGAGGCGGTGCGCGGCGCGTGGGGGCGGTCGCTCGTCCTGCGCACGGCGTGGGTCTACGCGGCGGCCGGTCGCAGCTTCGTCGACACCATGGTGCGGCTCGCGGACGAGGGGCGCGAGGTGGTGCGCGTGGTCGACGACCAGCGGGGCGCGCCGACGCCGGCCGGCTGGCTCGCCGACGCGACGGTGACGGTGCTGCGCGCGGCGCTGGCGCACGAGGCGGGGTGGGGGACGTATCACCTGGCCGCGGCGGGCGAGACCACGTGGCACGACGTCGCGGCGGCGATCTTCGCGGACCGCGCGCGCCGCGGCCTCCCGGCGCCGGCGCTCGAGCGCATCTCGACCGCGGAGTTCGGCGCGCCGGCCGCGCGGCCGGCGTACTCGGTGCTCGACACGACGCGGGCGCGCGGCGCCTTCGGCGTCGAGCCGCCGCACTGGGCCGACGCGCTGGCGGCGGTCCTCGACGCGCGTCCGGGCCCGGCCCTCCGTCCCGCCCTGCGATGATCTTCCGCGGCCGACAGCCCGCGCCCTCCGTGTGGCGCCGGTTCCGCTCCGGGGCCGACGACTTCACCTTCGCGCGCGTCGGGGAGCACTACGAGGCGCGCGTGGCGACCAACGCCGAGCGCGCGGTGGACCTGCTGCACGCGCTCGCCGAGCACCTGTCGCCGGCCGTCGACGTGGCGCTGGAGGACGTGCGCGGCGGGCGGACGTGGGTCGGGGACGACGTCGCGCTCCCCGACGTGCGCGAGGCGATCGCACGGCTGAAGGTGCCGCTGTCGGTCTACGGCGGCGTGGAGATGGCCGTGTACACGAGCGAGGACCAGCTCACGCTGACGCCGGACCTCGAGCTGTACGTGTACGCGCGCACCGACCGCTGGCTCTACATCCTGCAGGGGAAGGGGCTGGTGGAGACGCTGACGCCGCCGCCCGACGGGTGGCGGCTGCGCCCCGAGGAGCTGGGCCCGGCGCCCGAGCTGGACGACGCGCTGGCCGCCACCGCCGAGCGCCTCGGGCTGGCGCCGCCGTGAGGCGGGCGTGAACGCGACCGCGCTGGGCTTCGCGGTGCTGGCGGCGGCGGCGAACCTGCTGGGGGCGGCGGCGGTCGCCTCGCGCCGCCGCTGGAGCGTGCGCACCCTCGAGACGATGGTCGCGCTGTCGGCCGGCTTCATGATCGCGGTCGCGCTGGCCGACGTGCTGCCGGAGGCGATCGAGCGCGGCGGGCGCGAGGCGGCGACGATCGCGGTCGTCGGCTTCCTGCTCGTGCACCTCACGCAGCACGTGCTGGCGCGCCACTTCCACTTCGGCGAGGAGACGCACCACGTCACGCCGGTGGTCAGCGCGTCGGCGCTGGTCGGGCTGCTGCTGCACACGTTCGTCGACGGGATGGCGATCGCCAGCGGCTTCGCGGTCAGCGCCCAGCTCGGGGTGCTGCTCGCGTCGGCGATCCTGCTGCACAAGCTCCCCGAGGGACTCGCGATCTCGAGTCTCTTCCTGGCGGCCGGGCTGGGGCGCCGGCGCGCGCTCGGGGCGGCGGCGCTGCTCGGCGCCGCGACCGTGGTCGGGCTGCTGGTCACCGAGCTGACCGACGTCGCGTCGGGCGTGGGGCTGGCGCTGTCGGGCGGGGTGACGCTGTACGTGGCGGCGTGCAACCTGGTCCCCGAGTTCCAGTCGAAGCCGGGGTGGCGGCTGCCGCTGGCGTTCTTCGCCGGGAGCGCGCTGTACTTCGCGGCGCGCGCGGCCATCGGCGGGGGGCACTGAGGCGGTGCCGCCGAAGCGCGGGAAGGGGCGCGACGTCGGGACGTCGCTGTTCGCGTCGGCGCGCGACGCCGCGGGCGCGCCGCTGGCCGCGCGCATGCGCCCGCGCACGCTCGACGAGTACGTCGGGCAGCAGCACCTGCTGGCGCCGGGGCGCCCGCTGCGCGAGGCGATCGAGCAGGGGCGGGTGGGCTCGATGATCTTCTGGGGCCCGCCGGGGACCGGGAAGACGACGCTGGCGCGGCTGATCGCGAACACCACGGACCGCGCCTTCGTCCCGTTCTCCGCGGTCACCGAGGGGGTGCCGCGCGTCCGCGAGATCGTCGCCGAGGCGGCGGAGCGGTGGGACGCCGAGGGGCGCGGGACGATCCTGTTCGTGGACGAGATCCACCGCTTCAACCGCGGACAGCAGGACGCCTTCCTGCCGCACGTCGAGAGCGGGACGGTCACGCTGGTCGGCGCGACGACGGAGAACCCGTCGTTCGAGATCGTGGGCGCGCTGCTCTCGCGGACGCGGGTGTTCGTGCTGGAGCCGCTGGCGCCGGCGGACCTCGCGCTGCTGCTGCGGCGCGCGCTGGCCGACGCGGAGCGCGGGCTGGGCGCGCAGGGGCTCGCGGCCGACGACGACGCGCTCGCGCTGCTCTCCGAGGTGGCGGACGGCGACGCGCGGCGCGCGCTGACGGCGCTCGAGGCGGCCGCGGAGGCGGTGGGCGCGGGGGGGCGCATCACCCCCGACGTCGTGCGCGAGGCGCTGCAGCGGCGCGTCCCGCGCTACGACAAGGCCGGCGAGGAGCACTTCAACATCCTCTCCGCCTACCACAAGTCGCTGCGCGGCAGCGACCCGCACGGCGCGCTGTACTGGATGGCGCGGATGATCGAGGGGGGCGAGGACCCGATGACGATCTTCCGCCGCGCGATCGCGATGGCGTCCGAGGACATCGGGCTCGCCGACCCCGAGGCGCTGAAGCTGGCGATCGCCGCCCGTGACGCCTATCACATGCTCGGCGCGCCGGAGGGATACCTCCCGCTGTCGCAGATGACGATCTACCTGGCGACGGCGCCCAAGTCGAACCGGTCGTACATGGCGCTCCACGCCGCGCTGGAGGCCGCGCGGGCGACCCCCGCCGCGCCGGTGCCGCTGCACATCCGGAACGCCCCCACGAAGCTCATGAAGGAACTGGGGTACCACGAGGGGTACCAGTACGCGCACGCGGTCCCGGAGGCATACATCCCGCAAGAGTACCTGCCGGAGGAGCTGCGCGGGACGGCGTTCTACGAGCCGGGCCCCTTCGGCTTCGAGCGGGAGATCGCGAAGCGGCTGGCGTGGTGGGCCGAACGGCGGCAGCGGGCGTCCACTCCGGACGACGCGGCGCGACCTCCCGGGGAGACGGCCCCTGACGGCGCGGACGACGCGCCATGAGGAAAATTCGATGCGGAGAGCAGTCGTCGGACTGACCGCGGCGGCGCTGGCCGCCACCGCCGGGTGCGCGAGCCTCGGCCGGAGCGTGTTCCGCGAGCCGGTGGTGAACTTCCGGAACGTGGAGCTCAAGGGGCTCGGGGTGTCGGGCGGCAGCCTGGACGTCGTCCTGAGCGTGTACAACCCGAACGGCTTCAACCTCGACGCGACGCGCCTCACCTACCGCCTGCAGGTCGACTCGATCGACGTCGGGACGGGGGCGCTCGACCAGCAGTTCGTGGTGCAGGAGAACGACTCGGCGCTGGTGCGCCTCCCGATCTCGTTCACCTACGCGGGGCTGGGCGCGGCGGGGCGTCAGCTCATCCAGTCGGGGTCCGTCAACTACCGCGTGCTCGGCGACGTGACGGTCAAGACGCCGCTCGGCAGCTTCACCCGCCCGTACTCCGGCACCGGCCGCTTCTCGGCGCTCAGCGGCACGCGCTAGCCCCGGCGGCGGTCCGATGGCAGAATTCGGGCGCGGGGGCCACCCCGCGCCCGCGCCGCGTCCCCGCGTCCCGTCCCACAGGAGACAGTCCCCATCGCCCGCGACCTGATCGACCTCGCCCCGCCCGCCGAGCGCGCCCTCATGGTGGGCGCGCCGCTCAAGCGCTCGTCCGACCGGCACCACGTCGAGGAGCACCTGCAGGAGCTCGCGCGCCTGGCCGACACCGCCGGGGCGGAGGTCGTGGGGAGCCTGACGCAGCAGCTCGACCGCCCGCACCCGGGCACCTACCTGGGGAAGGGGAAGGTCGACGAGCTGCGGCAGCTCGCGCAGGACCGCGGCGCGACGCTCGTGCTGTTCGACGACGAGCTGAGTCCCGCGCAGGGGCGGAACATCGAGCAGATGCTGAACGTGCGCGTCATGGACCGCGCGGAACTGATCCTCGACATCTTCGCGACGCGCGCGCGCACGAACGAGGCGAAGATGCAGGTCGAGCTGGCGCAGCTGGAGTACATGCTCCCGCGCCTGACGCGCATGTGGACCCACCTCGAGAAGACGCGCGGCGGGATCGGCATGCGGGGACCCGGCGAGACGCAGCTCGAGACGGACCGCCGGCTGGTCAACCACCGCATCCGCGTGCTCAAGGAGCGGCTGGCCGACGTCGAGCGGTCGCGCGAGGTGCAGCGGTCGTCGCGGCGGCGCGAGTTCCGCGCGGCGCTCGTGGGCTACACCAACGCCGGCAAGTCGTCGATCCTGCGCGGGCTCTCGGGCGCGTCCGACGTCTTCGTCGAGGACCGGCTGTTCGCCACCCTCGACCCGCTGACGCGCGAGACGTCGCTCGGCGAGGGGTACCGGGTGCTGGTCACCGACACGGTCGGCTTCATCCGCAAGCTGCCGCACGACCTCGTGGCGTCGTTCCGCGCGACGCTCGAGGAGACGCGCGAGGCCGACCTGCTGCTGCACGTGATCGACGCGAGCCACCCGTCGTGGGAGGAGCAGCGCGAGGTGGTCGAGGAGGTGCTCGCCGAGATCGGCGCGCAGGAGCGGCCGGTGCTCTACGTGTTCAACAAGACGGACGCGCTGGAGCCCGAGACCGTGGAGGCGCTGCGGCAGCGCGCGCACGGCGAGGGAATCGACGCGGTCTTCGTGTCCGCGCTGGCGCCCGACGGCCTGGCCGGGCTCCGAGCCGCGCTGCGCGCGCGCGCGGAGGGGGCGTTCCCGCTGGTGGCGCTGACGCTGCCGCCGGAGGACGGCGCGGTGCTGGCGCGGCTCTACAAGATGGCGGACGTGGTGGACGTGGCGTCGGACGCCGACGGCGACGGCGCGCTGCGGGTGACGGCCCGCGTGCCCGGGTGGCTCATCCCGGAGCTGCAGCCGTACCGGGCGGGGTGACGCCGGCGTCGTCCTCCCAGCGCACGATCCGGTAGCCGCCCAGCGCGTGCACGCCGAGCCGGGAACGACGCTCGGCGTGCGCGACGACGGTCAGGCCGGCGGCGGCGGCGGCGCGGATCGACGGCAGGTTCTCCTCCTCCACGAGATACCACAGGCGCCGCCCCTCGGCGTGGCAGCGGGCGAGGGCGTCGAGCAGCGCGGCGCGGGCGAGGCCGCGTCCGCGGTGCGCCGGATCGGTCCAGGTGGCGCCGACCTGCAGGTCGTCGCGCCCCATGAACGGGAAGGCGAAGTAGCGCGGGTAGACCGAGGAGCGGTGGACCACCGCGTCTCCGCGGCGCACCAGGATCGCGCCGTATCCCGGCCCGGCGAACAGCCCCGCGTGCGCGCCGACGCCGAACAGCAGGTGCTTGCGCGAGGGCGGCCCCGGCGGCGCGAGCTCCAGGGGACCCGGCCGCCAGCGGTCGAGGCGGTAGCCCTCGGGGAGCGCGACGGGCGCCGGCGGGCGTGAGGGCTCGGGCGAGCGGAGGACGAGGACGCGGGACGACATCCGGGCGGGCGCGGTCGGGAGCGGGTGAGCCCGGAGATTCGCACGCGCCCGGGCGGCACCGCAACGCCGCCGCTCCCCGATCCGGTTAGTGTTGGAAGGCGGCGCCCGTGCGCCGCCCCGCCCGTGACGAGCGTCACGCGGCAGCTCCCTGTACCCCCGCAGTTCGGATGCGCGTCTGGACCACCTGCATCGGCCAGCGACTGGACGGTGCCGAGAACACCCGCTCGATGCTCCTCTGCGCGGAGATGCTGCGCCGGGGGCACGAGGTCACGCTCTGGACGTCGGCCTACGACCACATCCGCAAGCAGTGGCGGGAGGAGTGGCTGGAGAGCGGGGGGGAGCCGGTGCGCCGCGAGGACGGGCTGCAGATCCGCTTCCTGAAGGGGTGCGGCTACCGCACGAACGTCGGGATGCGGCGCTTCGTCGACCACTGGCTGGCCGCGCGCGACTTCGCGCGCGTCGCCCCGACGCTCGCGCGCCCCGACGTGATCGTGGCCTCGCTCCCCGACCACCTCACGGCCGAGGCTGCCGTGGAGTACGGGCGCCGCGCCGGCGCCGCGTCGATCGTGGACGTCCGCGACAAGTGGCCGGACGTGTTCGTCGACCGGGCGGGGCCGGGCGCACGCGGCGCGGTGGCCGACGCCGTCCTCCGGCCGGAGCACCGCCGGAGCGCGCGGCTGCTGCGGCGGACCGACGCGGTGCTGGGGAGCATGAACTCGATGCTCGACTGGGCGCTGACCAAGGCGGGGCGCGCCCCGACCTGGCGCGACCGCGTGTTCTACCTGACGACCTTCCCGCGCAACTTCGACCTCGGCGCCGACGCGCCCCGGCCGGCCGGCGCCGTAGCGGCCGCGCTCGCGGCGTCGGCGGGGCGGACGGTCTTCAGCTTCGTCGGCACGTTCAACCGGACCCAGCACCCGCTGCTGATCCTCGACGCCGTCGACGAGCTGGTGGCGCGCGGGGCGGACACGTCGCGCCTCTCGGTGATCATCGCCGGCGACGGGCTGGACGCCGAGCAGGTGCGGTCGCGCGCCGCGGCGCACGCCTTCGTGCACGTGGTCGGCTGGGTGGACGCGGCGCAGATGGCCGCCCTGCTCGCCGGGTCTCACGTCGGCATCCTGGCGATGAACTTCCCGTCGCCGGCGTTCAACAACAAGGCGTTCGCCTACCTCGCCAGCGGGCTCCCGATCCTGAACGGGGCCACGGGGGACCTCGCCGACCTGGTCGTCGAGCACGGGATCGGGGTGAACGTACCGGGGGGCGATGCGGGGGCGCTGGCCGACGCGATCGACCGGCTGGGGCACGACCGCGGGACGGTGGAGGCCATGACCGACCGGGCGCGGCGGCTGTTCGCCGAGCGCTTCGACCGGGACGCCAACTACCAGGCGTACGCCGAGCACGTCGAGGCCGTGGCGGCCGACCGGGGCGCCTCGGGCGTCACCCGCCGGGCGGGGTAGCGGGCCAGGCGGCGGCGCGCGGCCCGCGGTGATCCACGACGCGCGCTAAGTCCCGAAGCCCGTTACCTTTCGCTCTCTGTCGCCGGGTCCGGCGGCAGCTCCCGAGCCGGCTCCGTTCCCCGTCGCGTGTCCGCCACCTCCACCAGCAGTCCCCCTCCGCCGACCGCGGCCTACTCGCCGCGGTCCGTCGACCCGCGTCCCGACTCCGACGAGCTGTCGATCTTCGAGCTGACGGCGCTGGTCCTGCGCGCGCGGTGGCGGATCCTGGCGATCGGCTTCCTGGGCGCCGTCGTCGCGGTGGCGCCGATCGCGTTCCGCGACCCGAGCTTCTCGGCGAGCGGCTCGTTCATCGTGCAGGGGTCGGAGTCGCCGCGCGCCGGGCTCGCCGGGCTCGCCGGCCAGCTCGGCGTGGCGCTCCCGGGCGGCGGGACGCAGTCGCCGCAGTTCTACGCCGACGTCATGAAGACGCGCGAGCTGCTGGCGCCCATCGCCGCCGACTCGTTCGCGACGACGCCGGGCGGGCGCAAGGTCCCGTTCGTCGAACTCTTCCTGGTGGAGGGGGCGACCCCCGCGATCCGCCACGAGCGGGCGATCCAGGAGCTGGAGCTGAAGGTGCTCGAGGTGCGGCTCGCCAAGGCGACGGGGATCGTCACCGTGCTGGCGACCAGCAAGTGGCCGGTGGTGTCGCTGGCGATCGTCGAGCGGGCGCTGGGCGAGCTGAACGGCTTCACCCTGCGCATGCGGCAGTCGCAGGCGGCCGCCGACCGGCGCTTCGGCGAGGAGCGCGTGCGCGTGGCGCGCGAGGCGCTCCGCCGCGCCGAGGACCGGCTGCAGTCGTTCCTGCAGGGAAACCGGAGCTACGAGGAGTCGCCGTCGCTGACGTTCACCTTCGACCGCCTGCGCCGCGACGTGCAGCTGCAGCAGCAGGTGTTCACCTCGGCGAGCGAGGGGATCGAGGACGCGCGCGGCCGCGAGATGCGCGACACGCCCGTGCTGACGCCGGTGGACACGCCGGTGCTCCCCGCGTCGCCGAACCCGCGCGGCCGCGTGAAGCGGGCGATCGTCGGCATGCTGTTCGGGCTGTTCGCCGGCTTCGTGTGGGCGCTCGTCCGCGCGGTGGTGGCCCGCGCCCGCGCGCACGGCGACCCGGGCGCCTCGGCGCTCGGCGACGCGCTCGGCGACGTCCGGGGGGACCTCACGCGCTGGGGACGGGGCGGCCGCCGCCCCGCGGACGCGTCGGCCCCGTGACCGGAGCGGTCGCCGCGCCGCGCCCGGAGGGCGGGGCGCCGTGGTGGGTGGCGCGCGGGGCGTTCGTGCTGGCGGCGGCGGCGTTCGCGCTGCTGACGCGCTACGTCTACGTCGACGTGCTGGTCGCCGCGCGCGTGTTCGAGTACATGGGCGTGCGCGCCAACGACGTGTCGTGGGCCGGCTTCGCGCCGTTCCTCGCGCTGGCCGTGCTGCCGGCGTGCTGGATGCGGCCGCACCTGCGCGGGCCGAGCGACGTCGCGCAGATGTTCCTGTACTACGCGGTGCACGTCCAGACGGCGGTGCTGATGCCGCTCGTGTCCCAGTCGCCGATCGAGCGGCAGCTGCTCTTCTGTCTCGCTGTGACCGCCGCGGTGCTGGCGCTCGACGCCCGCGTCCTGTTGCCGCGGCTCGCCCCGCCGCCGCTCCGGCCGTCGCGGCGCGCGTTCGCGCTCGCGCTGGCGGCGTTCTGGGTGATCGCGATGGTCTCGTTCGCCCGCAGCGGCTACCTGTCGCTCGACAACGTCAAGCTGGCCGACGTCTACGACCAGCGCGCCGAGCTGCGCGACCGCGCCGCCGAGCTGGGGAAGGTGTTCTTCTACGCCGCGAACTGGACGGGCGCGGTGGTCGCGCCGTTCCTGATCGTGATCGGGCTGCACACGCGGCGCTGGTGGCTCCCGGTGGCCGCGACGGCGCTGGCCGTGGCGTCGTTCGTGGCGTCGTCCAACCGGTCCAACGCCATCGCCATCCCGGCCGCGATCGGGGGGTACTACTTCCTGCGGATGACGCGGGGGCGGCACCTCGGCGCGCTGATGGGCGTCGGCTTCTGCGCGCTGACCGGCGCGCTGCTCATGGCCGACGTGTACCTCGGCGTGACGTTCAACGGGACGCTGATCCCGGCGGTGAGCTTCCAGATCTTCCACCGCACGTTCACGAACAACGGGTACCTGACGGCGATCTACCTCGACACGTTCTTCTCGCGCCCGCCGGCGCTGTACGCCGACAGCTTCCTGCGCTGGGTCCCCGGCCCGACGCTCGAGGCGCCGGTGCCGATCATCGCCGGCGCGACCTTCACCGACGTGCTGGGGAACTTCGCGAACGCGAACCTGTGGGCGGACGCGTACGCGAACCTCGGCTACCCGGGGCTCGCGTTCTCGGCGGTCTTCACGGCGCTGGTCTTCTGGGCGTACGACGGCTTCGCGTCGCGCGCCGACCGCGTGGTGGCCGCCGCGCTGCTGGTGGTGCCGGCGACGGTGCTGGCCAACACGGCGACGCAGACCGCGCTCACCTCGAACGGGCTGATGCTGCTGTTCCCGCTCGTCCTCGGCGTGGCCGCGCGCCGGTCGCCGGAGCCCGCGCGCGCGTGAGGGCCGTCCCGCGCGCGCTCCGCGCCCTCGCCGCCGCCGGCGCGCTGTCGCTG
>NZ_JARGEK010000769.1 GCF_029211165.1 Roseisolibacter sp. H3M3-2 | reverse complement strand
GGCCGCGGTCGCGCTCGCGGCGGCGCGTGGCGCGTGGTGGGCGCTGGCCGGCCGCGCCGCCGCGGCCGCGGTGGCCGCCGCCGCCGCCGAGGGCGGGCTCTCCCCCAAGGACGTCGCGGTCCTCTACTTCGAGGACGGGAGCGCCGACCGCCGCCTCGGCGCGCTGGCCGACGGGCTGACGGAATCGCTGATCGGCGCGCTGGGCGCCGTGCAGGGGCTCACGGTCGTCTCGCGCAACGGCGTGGCCGCGTTCCGCGACGGCGCCGCGCCGCCGGACAGCGTGGCCGCCGCGCTGCGCGTCGGGACGCTCGTGCAGGGGCGGCTGGAGCCGGCCGGCGACCGCCTGCGGGTCACGGTGCGGCTGGTCGACGGCGCGAGCGGCGCCGACTACCGGCGCGCGAGCGTCGCGGTGCCGGCGGCGGGCGCGCTGGCGGCGCGCGACAGCGTCGTCGACCAGGTCGCGCGCTTCCTGCGGGCCCGAATCGGCGACGAGGTGCGGGTGCGCGAGGCGCGCGGCGCGACGCGCAGCGACGCCGCGTGGGCGCTGGCGCTGCAGGCGGAGCGGCAGCTCAAGACGGCCGACGAGCGCGCCGACTCGCTGTTCGCGCGGGCGGCGGCCCTCGACCCCGCGTGGACGGGCGCCGC
>NZ_JARGEK010000768.1 GCF_029211165.1 Roseisolibacter sp. H3M3-2 | reverse complement strand
TGGCAGCGGCGCGAGCGGACGCGCGGCCGCGGCGCGCCGCGCGGGGAGCGCGTCGGGGGCGACGAGGAGCGGCACGGCGTCAGGGACCGGCGCGGTGCCAGCGCGCGACCGTCGCCAGCTCGCCGCGCAGGTCCATCTTCACCCCCGCCAGCGAGCGGGCGACGCCCTGCACGCCGCGCGAGTGATAGAGCCACGCCGCCGGCACCTCGGCGGCGAGCGTGCGCTGCACGTCGCCCCAGGCGGCGGCGCGCGCGTCCGTCGTCGTCGCGTCCGCCGCCCGCGCGAACGCCGAGTCGAGCGCCGGGCGGTGGAAGCCCGCGTAGTCGAGCGCCCCGCCGGCGGACGCGGTCGCGAACATCGCCGCGAGGTGCGACAGCGCGAGGTCGCCCGGGATCCCCGCGATCAGCAGGTCGAACGTGCGGCGCTCCGCGCGCGCGGCGGCCAGGAACGCGCCCATCTCGCGCGTGCGGATCTCGAGGCGCACGCCGCGCGCGGCCAGGTCGGCCTGCAGCAGCTGCTCGACCGCGTTGTCGCCCGAGCCCACGGTCAGCAGCTCGACCACCAGCGGCCGGCCGCCGCGCGCACGTCGCCCGTCGGGGCCGCGCCGCCAGCCGGCCGCGTCGAGCAGCGCGTCGGCGACGGCGG
>NZ_JARGEK010000767.1 GCF_029211165.1 Roseisolibacter sp. H3M3-2 | reverse complement strand
CCCGACCACGATCGCCGCAGTCTTCAGGACCTTAGCCATGGCACCCTCCACGCGGTGACGAACTGGACGGGCTGCAGCACGGCGGCCCCGGCCAGCTCGGCATGCCAGCCCAGCACCCGGCCGTTGCCGAGTGCGATCGTGAGCGCCTCGAGCGGGGAGCCCTCTTCATGGGGCAGCGCGAGCACGTCGCCCGTCAACGCGGCCGCCGGCGCGATCCGCGCGAGTCCCATCTCATCCAGCGCCTCGGACAGCGAAGCGAAGCCGGCGCGTCTCAAAGCCCGGACCGCACCGAGCCCGGTCCTGTACTGGCCGCCCTTGGACAGCAGCACTTGGTGGCCCATGCCGCGCAGATGAAAGGCGGTCATCTGCACACAGTCGCCAGCGCCGAACCGGAACGGCCGCTCCTTGAACCGATCGAGCGTCAGCTGCGTGATCTCGGCCCGCCGGACCAGTTCCAACGCCGGCTTCACGAAAGCGCCCTTCCGATCGCTTCGCCGATCGCACGAACACCGCCTCCGTAGAAGATCGACGGAGTTGGCGAAGCGACCCCCCAATAGATCTGCTGGTCGACGCCAGTGACGCCGGACAGCCCGGTCTCACCCGGCCAGATCGACGTGTGAAAAGTGTCGGAGAGCCCAGCGCCTTCGTC
>NZ_JARGEK010000766.1 GCF_029211165.1 Roseisolibacter sp. H3M3-2 | reverse complement strand
CGCGCGGCCGACGCGCTCGCCGCCGACCTCGCGCTCGCCGAGGCGCGCGCGTCCGACGCCCGGCGTCGCGGCGGGCGGCTGCGCGGCGCGCTCGACGGCGTGCCGCTGTTCGCCAAGTCGATCCACGACGTCGACGGGCTGCCGACGACCGCGTCGAGCGCCGAGTGGGCGCGGCTGTTCCCGGAGCCGGTGCGGCGCGACGCGCTCGAGGTCGCGCGCATGCGCGCCGCCGGCGGCGTGCTCCTCGGCAAGACCGCCGCCGACGACTTCGCGTACCGCGGCAACGGCACCAGCAGCCACACCGGGCAGGTGCTGAACCCGCACGACGCGTCGGGCGTGCGCACCCCGGGCGGGTCGAGCGCCGGCTCGGCGGTCGCGGTGGCGGCGGGGATGGCGTTCGCCGCGCTCGGCACCGACGACGGCGGCTCCAACCGCATCCCCGCGCAGTTCACCGGCGTGGTCGGCGTGAAGCCGACGTTCGGCCTCGTGCCGCGCACCGGCGTGGTGCCGACGTGGCCGTACCTCGACACGCACGGCCCGCTCGCGCGCACCGTCGCCGCCGCCACGCTGCGGCTGGCCGCGATCGGCGGCGCCGACCCCGGCGACCCGCTGTCGCTCGACGCGCCGCGCGCCGGCGGGTGGCGCGCCCCCG
>NZ_JARGEK010000765.1 GCF_029211165.1 Roseisolibacter sp. H3M3-2 | reverse complement strand
GCCGGCGCGTCGCCCGCCCCCAGCGCGCCCGCCGCGGCCCGCAGCGCCTCGGGCGCCGCGCCGGCGTTGAACGCCGCCGCGTGCGGCAGCACCACCGCGTGCGTCTCAGCGTGTGGCAGCCCGAAGCTCCCGCCGAGCACGTGGCAGAGCTTGTGGTGCACCCCCATCGTCGACGCGCCGAGCGCCAGGCCGGCGAGCCACGCGCCGTAGAGCAGCGCCGTACGCCCCGCCACGTCCGCCGGCGCGCGCAGCACCCCCGGCAGCGCCCCCGCGATCGCGCGCAGCCCCTCGGCGGCCAGCAGCGCCGTCACCGGCCCCGCGTCGGGGGCGTACAGCGCCTCCACGCAGTGCGCGGCGGCGTTGAGCGCGCTCGGCCCGGTCACGCGCGCCGGCAGGTCGAGCGTCGTGAGTGGATCGTACAGCACGGCGCGCGGGCGCACGCGCTCGTCGCGCCCCGTCTCCTTCGCGCCGTCGCGCGTGAGCCCCCAGATCGGCGTCATCTCGGAGCCCGAGTACGTCGTCGGGACCGCGGCGACGGGCGGGCCGCCCGCGAGCGCGACCGCCTTGGCGACGCCCACCGCCGAGCCGCCGCCGACGGCGAGCAGCGGGTCGGCGCCGAGCGCGCGCGCGAGCGCGCCGACCGCGTCGGCCACGTC
>NZ_JARGEK010000764.1 GCF_029211165.1 Roseisolibacter sp. H3M3-2 | reverse complement strand
CAGCCGTCCTACGGCGCGATCGTCGGCGGCAACACGGTCACCACCGCCGCCTGCGCCAGCGGCGTCGCCACGCAGCAGTGGGCGACCGCGGCCGTCGGCAGCGCCGGCGAGGCGTCGCCCGGCGGCTCGCACTGCCTCGACGCGCTCGGCGGGTCGGCGGGGACGACGCTCGCGATCCTCTACTGCCAGGGCACCGCGTCGCAGCGCTGGACGGTCACCGCGGCGGGCGAGCTGCGGAGCGCCGGCGGGCTGTGCGCCACCTTCGTCGCCGCCGGCGCCCCGGTGGTGCTCCGCGGCTGCGACGGCTCGGCGGCGCAGCGCTGGACCGGCGGCAGCAGCGCGCCGGCCCCGACCCCGACGCCCACGGTGCCGGGCACGCTCCCGAGCGCGACCGGGCAGGGGTGCCTGCAGCCGTCCTACGGCGCGATCGTCGGCGGCAACACGGTCACCACCGCCGCCTGCGCCAGCGGCGTGCCCACGCAGCAGTGGGCGACCGCGGCGGTCGGCAGCGCCGGCGAGGCGTCGCCCGGCGGCTCGCACTGCCTCGACGCGCTCGGCGGGTCGGCGGGGACGACGCTCGCGATCCTCTACTGCCAGGGCACCGCGTCGCAGCGCTGGACGCTGACCGCGGCCGGCGAGCTGCGGAGCGCCAACGGGCTGTGCGC
>NZ_JARGEK010000763.1 GCF_029211165.1 Roseisolibacter sp. H3M3-2 | reverse complement strand
CGCGCCGCCGCGCCGACGCGCGCGGCGCCTTCGCGCGCGCGCTCGACCTCGACCCCGACGACGTCGCGGCGCGTTACGGGCTCGCCTTCGCGGCCGCCGCGCTGGGGGAGCACGACACCGCGCGGCGCGAGACCGAGCGCGCGCTGGCGCGGACCGCGATCGTGCCGGGGCGGCGGCTGACGCTGGTGCTCGACCTGGGGGGGGCGACGGAGTTCGGGATCGTCGCGCCCGCCGTCGCGCCGGCGGCGGCCGCGGTGGCGGGCTTCGCGCTCGACGAGGACGCGGCCGACGCGGTGCTCGCCGACCTGCTGGCGCCGCGCGCCGAGGGCGGCGACGCCGAGGCCACGGGCGCGCACCCCTACGCCATCGCCGACGAGCACCTCGCGCACGGCGACGTCGAGCGCGCGGAGGCGGCGGTCAGCCGCGCCATGTCGCGCGGCGGCGACCGCGCCGAGGGGCTGGCGCGCCAGGGCGCGCTGTTCGCGCGGCGCGGGCTGCACGGAGAGGCGCTCGAGCGGTTCGCCGAGGCGCGCGCGCTGGCCCCCGGGCTGCACCTCGCGGTCCGGGGGGAGGTCCGCGTGCTGCGCGAGCTGGGGCGCATCCCCGAGGCGCGCGAGGCCGCGGCGGTGCTGGCCGCCGCATGGCCCGCCGTCGCGCCGGCGCTGGCGCTCGCGG
>NZ_JARGEK010000762.1 GCF_029211165.1 Roseisolibacter sp. H3M3-2 | reverse complement strand
CATCTGCCGGTGCTGATGGTGACCGCCGAAACCCGCAAGGAAGATATCGTGGCTGCCGCCCAGGGCGGAGCGGCCGGCTATATCGTCAAGCCCTTCACCAAGGCCACGCTGGAAGAGAAGGTCAATCTCATCATCAAGAAACTCGATCTCGGCGGATCTGAATTCATGGTGAGCAAAGGCGAAGAGCTGTTCACCGGCGTGGTGCCCATCCTGGTGGAGCTGGACGGCGACGTGAACGGCCACAAGTTCAGCGTGAGCGGCGAGGGCGAGGGCGACGCCACCTACGGCAAGCTGACCCTGAAGCTGCTGTGCACCACCGGCAAGCTGCCCGTGCCCTGGCCCACCCTGGTGACCACCCTGGGCTACGGCGTGCAGTGCTTCGCCCGCTACCCCGACCACATGAAGCAGCACGACTTCTTCAAGAGCGCCATGCCCGAGGGCTACGTGCAGGAGCGGACCATCTTCTTCAAGGACGACGGCAACTACAAGACCCGGGCCGAGGTGAAGTTCGAGGGCGACACCCTGGTGAACCGGATCGAGCTGAAGGGCATCGACTTCAAGGAGGACGGCAACATCCTGGGCCACAAGCTGGAGTACAACTACAACAGCCACAACGTGTACATCACCGCCGACAAGCAGAAGAACGGCATCAAGGCCAACTTCAAGATCCGGCACAACATCGAGG
>NZ_JARGEK010000761.1 GCF_029211165.1 Roseisolibacter sp. H3M3-2 | reverse complement strand
CGGCGCCTGGCGACGTGCGCGGCGCGGTGGTGTGGCTCGTGCCGCGCGACGCGCCGGCGCGCGCGGCCGCCGCGCCGGCCCCGGACTCGATCGTGATGCGGGGGCGCGAGTTCCTGCCGCACGTGCTGCCGGTGGCCGCGGGGCGCGCGGTCGCGTTCCCGAACCGCGACCCGTTCAGCCACAACGTCTTCTCCAACGCCGACGAGGGGCCGTTCGACCTCGGGCTGTACCGGCGCGGCGCCACGCGCGCGCAGACGTTCGCGCGCCCGGGCGTCTACGCGATCTACTGCAACATCCACTCGAAGATGGTGAGCTTCGTCGTCGCGGTGCCGACGCCGTGGGTGGCGCGGCCGGGCGCCGACGGCGCGTTCGCGCTGGCCGGCGTGCCGCCGGGGCGGTACGTGCTGCACGCGTGGCACGAGCGCGCGGCGTCGGCGGCGCGGCAGGAGGTCGTCGTGCCGGCGGAGGGGGCGGTGCGCGCGACGCTCGACGCGCGGACGTGGGTGGCGGCGCCGCACCTGAACAAGTTCGGGCGGCCGTACGCGGCCACGCGCGCCGACCGGTACTGACGTGGAGACGCTGCGCGCCCCCGTCCGGGTCTCGATCGCGGCGCGCGTGTTCGCCGGCGCGCTGGCGCTGGCGGCCGCGGTGCTGCTGGCGGGGGCGCCCGGCGCGGCGGCGGCGGCAAGTCG
>NZ_JARGEK010000760.1 GCF_029211165.1 Roseisolibacter sp. H3M3-2 | reverse complement strand
GGGCGGCGCACGACCTGGTGGTCGTCGACGCCGGCTCGCGCCTCGACGGCGTGCGCGCGGCGCTCGACGTCGCGCGCGCGGCCGCCGACGCCGCGGCGGCAGCCGGCGCCGGTAACCTCGCCGTGCGGCTGCTCGTCGTGACCGGGAGCGACCCGATCGCGCTCGCGGCCTCGTACGCCCTCGTGAAGGGCGCCGCGGCCGACGCGCCCGACGCGCCGCCGATCCCCGTGGACGTGCTGGCGAGCCGCCTCGACGACGAGGAGGCCCGCCGCGCCTTCGAACACCTGGAAGGGGCCGCGCGCCACTTCCTGCGCCAGCCGCTGCGCCTCGCCGGCGCGCTCCCCGACGACGCGACGCTCGCCGTCGCGCTGCGCGCGGGGATGCCGCTGCAGGACGCCGCCGCCGGCTCGCCGGCCGCGGTGGCGATGCACGCCGTCGCCACCCGCCTCGCCGGACCCGCTGGTCCCTCCCCCGCCGCGAGCGCCGCCCGAGGCGCCCGCCCCACGACGCCGCGCCCCTACGCGGCCGCGTCGCCCGCCTACTCGGGTTCACTGCCTGGAACCGCGCGATGACCGTCATGACTGCCCCTCGCGCCACACGCCCCGCCGGGGCCACGACCTCCCGCGCCGCCAAGGCCGCCGCCGCCCCCGCCGCCCCCGCCGAAGTCGGAGGCCAAGCGGTCTTAGGAAGACAA
>NZ_JARGEK010000076.1 GCF_029211165.1 Roseisolibacter sp. H3M3-2 | reverse complement strand
CGCCCCGCCGGCGAGCGCCGGCGGGAGCGCCGGCAGCCCCGCGCACAGGCACAGGTAGGCGGCGGTGACGAGCGGCACGCGCGCACGGTGAGGCCGCCCCCGCGTTGCCCCGCGACCGCCGCGACGCGCCGCGTGTCCGCGCGACGCGCGCTGACACCCCCGGCGGCGCGCCCGCGTACGGAACGGGGCGGCGGTGCGCCCGCCGCCCCTCCCCTCGCCCACGCGCCCGTGCCCTGCTTCGTCGCCCTCCTCGCCCTCGCGACCCCGCGCCTCGTCATCGTGGCGCTGTGGTTCCTGACGTCGTGGTTCCGCGGGCTGTTCGACCACGCGCTGTGGCCGATCCTGGGCTTCGTCTTCGCGCCGCTCACCCTGCTCTGGTACTCGGCGGTGCAGCACTGGTACGGGGGCCAGTGGGGCACCTGGCAGCTGGTCGGCGTCGCCGTCGCGCTGGTCCTCGACGGCGTCCCGGCGCGGCTGTTCGGGAAGAAGGGGTGACGGCGGCCGCCGTCAGCTCCCCTTCACCTTCGCCCAGCTGTCCCGCAGCCCGACCGTCCGGTTGAACACCGGCGCGTCCGGCCGCGAGTCCTCGGCGTCGCTCACGAAGTAGCCCGTGCGCTCGAACTGGTAGCGCGAGCCCGGCGGGTCGTCGCGCAGGCTCGGCTCGACCTTCGCGCCGCGCACCACGACCAGCGAGTCGGGATTCAGGTGCTTCGTGAAGTCCTCCCCCTCGGGCACGTCCTCCGGGTCCAGGACCGAGAACAGCCGCTCGTACAGCCGCACCTCGGCGTCGAGCGCGCGCGCCGCCGACACCCAGTGGATCGTCCCCTGGACCTTGCGGCCGTCGGGCGCGTCGCCGCCGCGCGTCGCCGGGTCGTAGGTGCAGCGCAGCTCCACCACCGTGCCGTCGGCGTCCTTCACGACCTCCTGGCACGTGATGAAGTAGGCGTAGCGCAGCCGCACCTCGCGCCCCGGGGCCAGCCGGAAGAACTTCTTCGGCGGCTCCTCCATGAAGTCGTCGCGCTCGATCCACAGCTCGCGCGAGAACGGCACCGGGCGCGACCCCTCCAGCGGCACGTCGTGCGGGTACGACGGCGCCTCCAGCTCCTCGACCTGCCCCTCGGGGTAGTTCGTCAGCACGACCTTGAGGGGCTTCAGCACCGCCATGCGCCGCGGCACGCGCATGTTCAGGTCGTCGCGCACGTAGTGCTCGTACGTCGCCAGCTCGGTGCGCGCCGGCTTGCGCGCCACCCCGATCGCCTCGGCGAAGTTGCGCAGCGCCTCCGGCGTCACGCCGCGGCGGCGGATCCCCGCGATCGTCGGCATGCGCGGGTCGTCCCACCCCGACACGTGCCCCTCGTTCACCAGGCGGAGGAGCTTCCGCTTGCTGAGCACCGTGTACTCCAACTCCAGCCGCGCGAACTCGATCTGGGTCGGCGGGCGCTCGAAGCCGGCCTCGCGCACCAGCCACTCGTAGATGTCGCGCCCGTCCTTGAACTCGAGCGTGCAGAGCGAGCGCGTGATCCCCTCGATCGCGTCCGAGAGCCCGTGCGCGAAGTCGTACAGCGGGTACACGCACCACTCCGACCCGCGGCGGTAGTGCGGCGCGTGCCGGATGCGCAGCAGCAGCGGGTCGCGCATCACCATGTTCGGGTGCGCCATGTCGATCTTCGCGCGCAGCACGTGCGCGCCGTCCGGGAACTCGCCCGCGCGCATGCGGCGCAGCAGGTCGAGGTTCTCCTCCGGCGAGCGGCCGCGGTACGGGCTGTCCGTCCCCGCCGAGGTGACCGTCCCGCGCCCCTCGCGGATCTGCTCCTCGTTCTGCGAGTCGACGTACGCCTTGCCGTCCCGCACCAGCCCCTCGGCGATCTCGAACAGCCGCTCGAAGTAGTCGCTCGCGTACAGCTCCGCGTCGGGCGCGTAGCCGAGCCAGCGCACGTCGGCCTTCATGGCCTCGACGTACTTCATGTCCTCGGTCACCGGGTTCGTGTCGTCGAACCGCAGGTTGCAGCGCCCGCCGAAGTCGCGCGCCAGCCCGAAGTTCAGGACGATCGACTTGACGTGGCCGAGGTGCGGGTAGCCGTTCGGCTCGGGGGGGAAGCGCGTCGTGACCGGGCGGCCGAAGCGGCCGGTCGCGACGTCCTCCTCCACCAGGTCGCGGATGAAGTTCGAGCGCGGGGCGTCGTGGGACACGAGGGCGTGCGGAGGGGGGAGGCGCGTCAGCGGGCCGGCGCCGGCGCGCCCGCCACGGGCAGCGGGCGGCGCGCGGGGACGTCGCGGACGACCGCGCCGGTGAACGTCGAGCCGGTGGTGCCCGTGAGCTCCACCGTGTGGTACTCGCCGATCGCGACGCCGTCGGGCGGCAGCATCACGGTCTTGAAGTCGCGCGTGCGGCCCTGCAGCATCTCGCCGCGGCGCGCCGCCTTCTCGACGAGCACCTCGTGGCGCGTGCCGAGCAGGCGCAGGTTGCGCTCGCGCGCGCCGCCGCGCACGACCGCGATCAGCCGGTCGAGGCGCTCGCTCGCCACCTCGTCGGCGACGAACTCCTCGGGGCGCATCCGCTCGGCGGGCGTCCCCTCGCGCAGCGAGAACTTGAAGGTGTACGCGTCCTCGTAGCCGATCTCCTGCACCAGCGAGAGCGTCTCCTCGAAGTCCGCGTCGGTCTCGCCCGGGAATCCGACGATGACGTCGGTGGTCAGGTTGAGCGACGGGATCGCCGCCCGCAGCCGGGCCACGCAGTCGCGGTACCCCTCGCGCGTGTAGCGCCGGAGCATGCGCTTGAGCACGCGCGACGAGCCGCTCTGCATCGGCAGGTGGACGTGCTCGCACACCTGCGGCACCTCGGCCATCGCCGCGATCACGGCGTCGGAGAAGTCGTTGGGGTGCGGGCTCGTGAAGCGGATGCGGCGCACCCCGTCCACGCGCCCGACCGCGCGCAGCAGCGTCGCGAAGTCGTGCGTCCCGTCGTCGTACGAGTTGACCGTCTGGCCGAGCAGCACGACCTCGGACATCCCGTCGCGCACCACCTGCTCGACCTCGCGCACCACGTCGTCGAGCCGCCGGCTGCGCTCCGCGCCGCGCGTGTACGGCACGATGCAGTAGGTGCACCGGTAGTCGCACCCGCGCTGCACCGGGATCCACGCCTTCACCTTGTCGAACCGGCGCGGCGCGAAGTCCTCGTAGTGCTCCTCGAGGTCGAAGCTGGTGGCGGTCGTGCGCTCGCCGCTGCGCGCCCCCTCCAGCAGCTGCGGGAGCGCGCGGTAGCCGTCCGGCCCGACCACGAGCGAGACGTGGCGCGCCTTCTCCAGCAGCGTGGGCCCGAGCCGCTGCGCCATGCAGCCGGCGACGCCCATGACCGTCCCCTTCTTCATGTGGCGGCGCAGCTCGCCGAGCCGGCCCAGCACCCGCTGCTCCGCGTGGTCGCGGATCGCGCACGTGTTCACGAGGATCACGTCGGCGCCGTCGGGCGTGTCGACCGCCTCGTACCCGTGCGCCGCCAGGCTGCCGTACATGAGCTCGGAATCGCTCACGTTCATCTGGCAGCCGTAGGTCTCGATGTAGACGGTCGGACGGGACATGGCGGGGGACTGCGGGAGGGGCGCCCGGCGCGGCTCGCGCCGGGCCGCGGAAGTTAGCCCGTAAGCCCTTGCCGGTGCACCCCTTAGACCGGCCGCGCGAGCAGCCCGCCGCCCGCCGCGCGCTCCAGCCGGGCGGCGAACCGCGACCGCCGGGGCGGAGCGTCGGCCGGGAGCGCCACCGTCAGGTAGTCCTCCGTCAGCCCGGAGCGGCGCTCCCCCGCGCCGACCACCACGACGTCCGCCGCCCCGCCCGCGCGCCGGGCGGCGTGCGCGTCCGCCTTCCGCCGCGCCAGCTCGCGCAGCTCGGCGGCCCGCTCGCGCGCGAGGGCGGGCGGCACCGGGTCGGGGAGCCGCGTCGCCGCCGTGCCCGGGCGCGGCGAGTACGGGAACACGTGCAGCGCCGTGAACGGGAGGCGTTCGACCAGCGCGACCGTCGCCGCATGGTCGGCGTCCGTCTCCCCCGGGAACCCGGCGATCACGTCGGCCCCCAGCCCGAACGCCGGGCGCCCGTCCGCCAGCCGCTCGACCGCCTCGGCGTAGCGGGCGGCGTCGTACCAGTGGCGCCCCATGCGGCGGAGCAGCCGGTCGCTCCCGCTCTGCAGCGGCGCGTGCAGGAACGGGCACAGCTGCGCCGGGGCGTCGCGCAGCAGCGCCGCCAGCCGGTCGTCCACCTCCGTCGCCTCGACGCTCGACAGCCGGAAGCGGGCGTGCGGGACGCGCGCCACCAGCGCCTCGACCAGGGCGCCCAGCGAGCCGCCGAGGTCGCGCCCGTAGGTGCCGACGTGGATCCCGGTGAGGACGATCTCCGGATGCGTGTCGGCCAGGCGCGCCGCCTCCTCGACCAGCGCCGCGACGGGACGCGAGCGGTTGGCGCCGCGGGCGAGGGTCGTGATGCAGAACGTGCAGTGCTCGTCGCACCCGTCCTGCACCCGGAGCAGCGCGCGGGCGCCCGTCTGCGCCTGCGCGACCGCGCCGAGCGCCGCGGGCGGCAGGTCCAGGGCGCGGGCGAGCGCCGCGGGGTCGGCGCCGGCCACCAGCGCCTCGACCCCCGGCAGCGCGTCGAGCCGCGCCGGGTCGTCGGCGGCGCGGGGGACCGCCGACGCGCACCCCATCACGACGGTGCGCAGCGCCGGGCGGTCGCGCGCGAGGCGCCGCACCGCGGTGCGCAGCTCGGCCTCCGCCTGCGCGGTGACGGCGCAGCTGTTGACCACCGCGACGTCGGCCTCCCGCGGGTCGGCCACCTCGGTGGCGCCGGCGGCGGCGAGCATCGCGCGCACCGCCTCGGTGTCCGCCTGGTTGGCGCGGCACCCGAAGGTCCGGAGGTGGACGCGCACCGCGGCCCCCCGCCCGACGCTACCCGCGCGCCGGCGGCACCGGCTCGAGCGGGAGCAGGATGTGGAACTGGCTGCCGCGCCCCTCGGCGCTCTGCACCCAGATCCGGCCGCCGTGCGCGTCGACCGCCAGCTTGCAGAAGGCGAGGCCGAGCCCGGAGCCGCGCACCCGCGGCGCGGCCTGCAGCTTCACCGTCTCGAACTTGCGGAAGATCAGCTCGTGGTACTCGGGCGGGATGCCCGGCCCCGTGTCGGCGACCGAGATCAGCACGCCCTCCGGGTCGCGGCGCGCCGTCAGCCGCACCGACACCGCGTCGGCGGCGTGCACGATCGCGTTCTGCAGCAGGTTGCCGATGACGCGGCTGAGCAGCTTGCGGTCGGCCAGGAAGGTCGGCGTGTCCGGCGCCACCTCGGCCGACGCGCGGGCGCCGGCGCTCTCGAAGCGCACGTGCCAGTCGCGCAGCACCTCGGCGAAGAACGCCTGCGGCTCGACGCGCTGCGGCTCGAGGTGGATCGCCCCCTCCTCGATGCGCGCGATCTGGAGCAGGTCGTCGATCAGCGCCAGCAGCTCCTGCGACTTGGCCTGCGCGTCGGCGAGCGCGCCGCGCTGCCCGTCGGTGACGGGGCCGAAGTCGCCGTCGGTCACCATCTCGAGCGTGGCCAGGACCGACGTGAGCGGCGACTTGAGGTCGTGCACGATCATCTTCATCAGGTCGTCGCGCACCTTCTCCAGCTCGCGGAGCTTGCGCAGCGAGTCCTCGAGGGCGTCGGTGGCGCCCTTGAGCTTGAGCAGGCTGCGCACGCGCGCGCCCAGCACCAGCCGGTTGTGCGGCTTGGTGAGGAAGTCGTCGCCCCCCGACTCGATCGCCTTCACGCGGTCGGCGGTGTCGTTGAGCGCCGTCACGAAGATGACCGGGATGCGCGCCGTCCGCGGGTCGCGCTTGATGCGGCGGCAGACCTCGAAGCCGGTCTGGCGGTCGGGGACGCCCAGGTCGCCCGCCGGCATCGACACGTCGAGCAGGCAGAGGTCGGGGCGGTGCTCGAAGCACGCCGCGAGGGCGCCCGGCCCGTCGGTGGCGGCGACGGTCCGGAAGCCGAGGATCTTGAGCTGGTCGGAGAGCAGCTCGACGTTCGCCGCGACGTCGTCGGCGATGAGGATCAGCGGCTCGTCGGCGGTGGGGACGGTCATGCGCGACGGCGGGGAGGCGGGACGCCGCGGGGGCGGCGCTGGAGCGGAGGGAGGCCGCCCGGCGCGCGCGGTGCGCGCCGGCGGCGGGAGGGACGGAGCTACGGGCGCACGGTGAGGCCGATGCTGATCGTCCACGCGCGCTCGCGGGCGTCGGCGCCGGCGACCGCCGACGACGCGCCGTCGAGCGAGCGCGACGCGCGCTGCACGGCCAGGTCGAACAGGGCGCGCCCGCCGGCGAACGGCACGCCGGCGCCGCCGGAGTACGCGCGCTCCTTCACCTCGCCGCCGCCGATCCCGAACGGCAGCGTGCGGTCGCGCCCGCCCAGACGGAACAGCGTCGGCACGTCGCCCAGGCGCGGCCCGAGCGCCTCGACGCCGACCATGAACTCGGGGGCGTCGCGCACCTCGAGCGCCGACGAGCCGAGGCCGTTCATGCGCGTCCAGGTGGTGCGCGCGTAGCTGGCCGCGAAGCTGGCGCCGGTGACGCGGTCGAAGCGCACGCCGACGCCGATGCGGTCGGGGGCGGTCCCGTCGCGCAGCGTCGTGTCGTTGCGCTGCACGCGCAGGTCGAGGCCGCGGCGCACCGAGCCGGCCACCGACAGCCCGCGCACCGGCGACAGCTCGACGCCCGCCGAGACGGCGGCGCCGCTGTAGTCGAGCGTCGACGAGTCGGAGACGGAGCCGAACTGGCTGGTGTCGGCGAACAGGCGCCCCGAGACCAGGCGGTTCTCGCCGGTGAGGACGTGCCCCGCGACGCCGACGCGCAGCCACGACGCGGCCGCGTAGCCGATCCCCGCGCGCACGTCGGTGATGGCGCCGCGCGACTCGATCGACTCGGTGGCGGCGACCGACTCGTCGCCGATCTGCGCCGTGCTCGGGAACGTCGTGGTGAAGGTGCGGTCGAGGTACGTCGAGGCGCTGATCCCGACCGAGAAGCGCGAGCCGGCCGGGATGCCGACCGAGATCACCGGGAAGCGCGGGATCGTCGCGTTCTGGCTGCCCCCGGCCGACGAGACGCGCCGGAACTCCGGGTCGTACTGCACCGTCAGCTGGGCGCGGCGGAAGTACGAGATCGCCGCCGGGTTGAGCGGCGACGTCTGGTCGAACTCGGAGAGGCCGCCGCCGGTCCCGAGCGCGCGGGTGCTGAGCTGCCCCGTGGGGTAGCCGAAGCCCTGCGCGGCCAGGCTCCCCTGCGCGCGCGCGGCCGCCGGGACGGCGCCGAGCGCGAGGAGGAGGGCGACGCGGCGGGCGAGTCGGGTGGTCATCAGGGGAGCCCGAAGTCGGTGCGGGGGATGTAGCTCAGACGCAGGCGCGGGCGCACCGCGCGCGCCGCCTCGGTCGAGAAGAAGCGCAGCTCGCCGGCCTGCAGCCCCTCGAGCTGCCCGCGCAGCACCACCGCGCGCTGCGTCCCCGGCGGGAACGCGCGCCACGCGCGCACCAGCGCGACGAGCGACAGCCCGCGGGTGGCGCTGTCGGCGGGCGAGACGCGCAGCGAGTCGAGCGACAGCACGCCCGGCGCGGCGATGAGGTTCGCCGCCAGCCGCACGTCGCGCACGGTGTCGGTCGCCACCACCGCCTGCGCGCGCAGCGTCACCGAGTCGGTCGCCGGGACGCCGCGCGCCGGGCGCTGCACCAGCTCCAGCGTCGCGCGGACGATGGTGGTCGAGTCGGACAGGCGGGGCGGCACGACGAAGCGCAGGTAGACGCGCTGCCCCTGCACCCCGCCGACCACGAGGTCGCTCCCGGCGGCCGGCCGCGCCGAGGCGGCGACGAACGCGTAGTCGCGGAAGCCCGCCGCCACCTGCCCCACGGCCGGCGTGGCCGACGCCGACGACACGAGCACCGGCTGGTAGCTGGTGTCGCGCACCGGGTCGAAGGTGATCCGGCCGCCCTGCGTGCTCGTCCCCTGCGCGGTGGCGAAGGCGACGCGCGCCGAGGCGCCGCTCACCAGCCGCAGTCCCACGCGCAGGCGGCGCGAGCCGGTGGCCTTCGCGACGAACGCCGAGTCGGAGAGCCGGATGCGCACCGAGTCCACCGCGGTCCCCGGCTGCAGCGTGGTGCTGCCGAGCCGCCGCCCGGGGCGGAACAGCGCGTTCAGCGCGGCCGGGAGCGTGTCGACGGCCGCCGTGGTGTCGACGTCGTACGCCTCGACGGTGACCGGCTGCGCGTAGCGCGTGCGCGCCGTGTCGAGGCGCAGGCTCAGCACCGTGCTGTCCGCCGTGCTCACCGCGATCGAGTCGCCGCCGCCGGGGGGGAAGTAGCGGTTGGGGAGCGAGTCGAAGCGCACCACCGCGCGCACGTCCAGCGTGTCGGGGCCTGGCTCGAGCGCGAGCAGCTGGCTCGACGCCTCGCCCGGCGCCGGGAAGCCGGCGAGCGTGGAGTCGAGCGCCACCGCGTCGATCACGGTGTCGATCAGCGCGGGGTTCGTCACCGGGCAGAGCGCCGGGCAGGCGGCGCCGCCGTCGAGCTTCTCGCTGCACGCGCCGGCGACCGCGGCGGCGAGGGCGAGCAGGACGGCGAGGCGGCGGGGCGCCCGCGGGGAGAGCGACGTCACGGAAGGCGGGTGGGAGCGAACGGAAGTCACGGGATCGCGGCCGTCAGTCGCCGGCGAGCCAGGCGGGGGTGAACGGGCGCGGGAGCAGCTCGGCCATCGACCAGCGCTCGGCGCGGCCGTCGGCGGTCACGCTCACGATCGGGAGCGCCGGCGCGAACTCGACCAGCACCTGGCGGCACATGCCGCACGGCGGCGCCGGCTCGGCGCCCTCGGTGGCCAGCACGAGCAGCGCGAAGTCGCGCCGCCCCTGCGCCACGGCGGCGGCCACCGCGCCGCGCTCGGCGCAGATCCCCGACGGGTAGGCCGCGTTCTCGACGTTGCACCCCGTGACGACGGCGCCGTCGGCGGTGAGCAGCGCGGCGCCGACGCGGAAGCGCGAGTACGGGGCGTAGGCGCGCGCCATCGCCTCCCGGGCCAGCGCGACCAGCTCGTCGTGACGCGGGTGCGCCGGGGCGGCGGGCGCGCTCACGACGCGACCACGTCGGCCAGGAACGAGCGCCCCCGCCCGCGGTACGCGACCCCCAGCCACTCGCCCACGGTGGCGCCGAGGTCCGCGAACGTCTCGCGCTCCCCGACCGTCCCGGGACGCACGCGCGGCCCCGCCACCAGGAGCGGCACGCGCTCGCGCGCGTGGTCCGTGGTGGCGGTGGTCGGGTCGTTCCCGTGGTCGGCCGTGATGAAGAGCAGATCGTCCTCGCGGAGGAGCGCCAGCAGGTCCGGGAGCGCCGCGTCGAACTCGCGCAGCGCCCCCGCGAAGCCGGGCACGTCGTTGCGGTGCCCGAACTGGGTGTCGAAATCTACCAGATTGGCGAAGAGCAACCCACCCGACCCCCCGGACAGCCACTCCCGGATGGCCCCGATCCCCTCGGCGTTCGACGCCGTGTGGCGGGCGGCGATCCCCCGGCCGGCGAACAGGTCGTCCACCTTCCCCACCCCGGCCCGCGGGATCCCGGCCGCCTCCAGCGCGTCCAGCAGCGTCTCGTCCGGGGGGGCGAGCGAGTAGTCGCGCCGGTTGGCCGTCCGTTTCCACGCCCCCGGGGTCCCGACGAACGGCCGCGCGATGACCCGCGAGACGTCGTGCGGGGCGACCAGGAGCGCCCGCGCCGCCTCGCAGGCGGCGTACAGCTCCGCCAGCGGGACGACCGCCTCGTGCGCCGCGACCTGGAAGACCGAGTCCGCCGAGGTGTAGAGGATCCACGCCCCCGAGCGGACGTGGGCCTCGCCGTAGTCGTCGAGCACCGCCGTCCCGCTGCCGACGACGTTCCCCAGCACCCCCCGCCCCGTGGCGGCGGCGAAGGCGTCGACCACCTCGGGCGGGAAGCCGTGCGCGTAGGTCGGGAACGGGCGGGCGAGGTGGACGCCGGCGATCTCCCAGTGGCCGGTGGTGCTGTCCTTCCCGGCCGACCGCGGGAGCATCCGCCCCCACGCCCCGCCCGGGCGCTCGACGGGTGAGACACCGGCCAGCGGCGCGACGTTGCCGAGCCCGAGCCGCTCGAGGTGCGGGAGGGCGAGCCCGCCGGACGCGGCGCAGACGTGGCCGAGCGTGTCGCTCCCCACGTCGCCGTAGGCGGCGGCGTCGGGCGCCGCGCCGCAGCCGACGCCGTCCAGCACCAGGATGATCGCGCGGCGGCCAGCGGTGGTGGTCATGCGGTGTCGTAGAGGCGCGGGACCCGCCCGCGCAGTCCGGTCAGCAGCTCGTACGGCGAGAGCCCCCCCGCCGCCGCCACCTCGGCGGCCGTCAGCACGGCGGCGCCGTCCCGCCCCAGCAGCGTGGCGACGTCGCCGACCGCGCAGGGCACGCCGGTCACGTCGAGCATCGTCATGTCCATCGTCACCCGCCCGGCCACCGGCACCGGGCGGCCGTGCAGCAGCGCGCGCCCGACGCCCGACAGCGCCCGGCGGTAGCCGTCGGCGTACCCCGCCGGCACCGTCGCGATCCGCCGCGCCCCGCGCGCCGTCCACGTGGCGCCGTAGCTCACCGTCTCGCCGTCGCGCAGGTCGCGCAGGTCGACCACGCGCGCCCGCAGGTGCGCCACCGGCTCCGCGCCGAGCACGCCTCCCGCCGACACGCCGTAGAGGAACACGCCGGGGCGCGCGAGGTCCCACGCCGACGCGCCCCCCGCGCGCTCGACCCCGGGGCTGTTCTCCGCGTGCAGCAGCGGCGGGCGCGCGGGGAGTCGCGACACCGCCTCGCGGAAGCGCGCCTCCTGCTCGGCGCGCGACGCGTCGTCGGTGTCGGCGGAGTGGAAGTGCGTGAACGCGCCCTCGGGCGGGTGCGCGCCGACGGCCGACAGCAGCGCGTCGTCGAGCGCGTCCCACCGCGCGCCGGCGCGCGCCATCCCGGTGTCGATCGCGAGGTGCCACGCGCCACCGCCCAGCGCCGCCCACGCGCGCCCGTCGCCGGCGCGGTGCAGCGCGGGCGTGAGCGAGACGGCGCGCGCGCGCGGCAGCTCGGTCGGGAGCACCGGCGTGAGCACCATCACGCGGCGCGTCGCCCCCGCCGCGCGCAGCGCCGCCGCCTCGGCGGCCGACGCGACGCCGTAGCCCCACGGCGCCAGCGGCTCCAGCGCGCGCACGACGGCCGGCGCGCCGAGCCCGTAGCCGTCGGCCTTCACCATCGGCAGCAGCGGCACGCCGGCGCGCGCGGCGACCGCGGCGGCGTTGCGGGCGAGCGCGCCGAGGTCCACGTCGAGCCACGCGCGCTGCCGGTCCGGATGCGCGAGCGGGTCGGGTGTAGATTCAGCGGGCATGCGCGGATGACCGGGAGCGGCGCGGACGCCGCGCCTCGGGAGCCGCGAAACCTAAGGGACGGCGCGGAAGCGATGCAAGACGAGCACGGCGGCCAACCTCCGACCACGCTTGAGGATACGCTCGCGCTCATGCGCGACCTGCGGGCCCGATGCGACTGGGACCGCGCGCAGACGCACGAGTCGCTGCGCCCCTACCTCATCGAGGAGGCGTACGAGGTCGACGAGGCGATCCAGCACGCCGTGCGCGACGGCACGCCGGCCGCCGACGCCACGCTGCGCGACGAGCTGGGCGACCTGCTGCTGCAGGTGCTCTTCCACTCGGTGGTCGCCGAGGAGCGCGGCGCCTTCGCGCTGCACGACGTCGCGCACGCGCTGGTGACGAAGATGCGCGCGCGCCACCCGCACCTCTATCCGCCCGCCGGCGGCGCCCCGGTGGAATCGAAGGGGTGGGAGGCGCTCAAGGCGAAGAAGCGGAAGTCGATCGACGAGGGGCTCCCCGAGGCGCTGCCGTCGCTCCACAAGGCGCACCGGCTGCAGGACCGCGCCGCCGGCGTCGGCTTCGACTGGCCCGACGCGCAGGGCCCCGCCGACAAGATCGCCGAGGAGCTGGCCGAGGTGCGCGAGGAGCTCGCCAAGGCGCCCCCCGCGCAGCTCGCGCACGGCCTCCTCGTCTCCGACCACCGCCACGCCGCCCTCGAGGCCGAGCTGGGCGACCTGCTCTTCTCCGTCGTGAACCTGTGCCGCAAGGTCGGCGTGCACGCGTCGATCGCGCTCGACAAGGCCAACGCGAAGTTCGCCGACCGGTTCGGCGCCGTCGAGAAACTCGCCGCTCAGCGCGGGATCGACGTGAACACGGCGGGGCTCGAGCAGCTCGACGAGCTGTGGGACGAGATCAAGCGGGAACGGCGGGAGTCGTGACCGCGGGAGTCGAAAGAGCGGGAGTCGCTAGAGCGCACTGCGCAGTAGCGACTCCCGCTTGCTCGACTCCCGTAGTTGCGACTCCCGCTCTCGGGGTGCCAGTTCGGTTCAGGGCCGCAGCCTCCCCATCATCCGCGGAAACGGAATGACCTCCCGGATGTGCTCCACCCCCGCGATCCACGCCACCGTACGCTCCAGGCCGAGCCCGAAGCCCGAGTGCACGAACGTGCCGTACTTCCGCAGGTCGAGGTACCAGGAGTACGTCTCCTCCGGCAGCCCCTCGTGGCGGATGCGCCCCAGCAGCTTGTCGTAGTCGTCCTCGCGCTGCGACCCGCCGATGATCTCGCCGCGCCCCTCGGGCGCCAGCAGGTCCGCGCAGCGCACCGTGCGCGGGTCCGCCGGGTTCTCCTTCATGTAGAAGGCCTTGGCCTCCTTCGGGTAGTTCACGACGAACACCGGGCGCTCGTACTCGCCGACGACGACCGCCTCGTCGGGGGCGCCGAGGTCCTCGCCCCACTTGATGTCGCTCCCCTTCGACTGCAGGAGCGCGATCGCGTCGGAGTAGTCGAGGCGCACGAACGGCTCGCGCACGCAGTCGAGCTTCGACACGTCGCGCTCGAGCACCTGCAGCTCGGCGGCGCGCCGCTCGCGCACGCGCTCGACCAGGAACCGCACGAACTCCTCCTGGAGGTTCATGTTGTCGTCCTGGTCGTACCACGCCATCTCCGGCTCGATCATCCAGAACTCGGTGAGGTGGCGGCGCGTCTTCGACTTCTCGGCGCGGAACGTCGGGCCGAACGTGTAGATGCGGCCCAGCGCGGCGGCGAGCGCCTCGCCGTACAGCTGCCCCGTCTGCGCGAGGTAGGCCTTCCCCTCCTCGAAGTACTCGGTCTCGAACAGCCCGCCGCTCTCCCCCTGCGCGCCGGTGAGGATCGGCGTGTCGCAGCGCACGAAGCCGCGCTCGTAGAAGAAGTCGTGGACCGACTGCTCGACCTCGTGCCGGATGCGCAGGATCGCCGCCTGGCGCGGGGAGCGCAGCCAGAAGTGGCGGTGGTCGAGGAGGAAGTCGACGCCGTGCTCCTTGGGCTGGATCGGGTAGTCGAGCGGCGCGAGACCGACGATCTCCAGCGCCTGGATCCCGAGTTCGTAGCCGCCCGGCGCGCGCGCGTCGGCGCGGACCTCGCCCGTGACCGCGAGCGACGACTCGAGCGTCAGCCGCCCGAACGCCTCCCACGCCTCGGCGGGGACCGCGTTCTTCACCACGACGCCCTGCAGCGTCCCGCTCCCGTCGCGCAGGACGACGAAGGCCACCTTGCCGGAGGACCGCAGGTGGGTGACCCACCCGCGGACGGTGACGACCGCGCCGGCGTGCCGGCCCAGCTCGGAGATGCGGACGGAGGGGAATGTCATTGTCAGTGCGGCAGTTACGCGTGGGCCGGCAACCTAACCGAGCCCGTCGGGCGTCGTCAACGCGCCGCCACCGTCACCCGGTGCGCGCGCGCGCCGCGTGCGCCGCAGCGCGCACGGCCGGGCCCGCGTAGCATCCGAGGTGACTCTCGTCACCCGTGCCGCGTCGGATCCCGTGGCGCCCGGCGGCCTCCTCGCGTCCTATTCCGGCGGGCGGTCGTCGGCGTGGCACGCGACGGGCACACCAGCGACGGCGCGCCCCCGATCGTCGAGCGGCGCACGGCAGAGTTCGTGGTCGCGTCCTTCCCGGCTTCGCCCGTCCGCGGCATGACCCTCCGCTCCCGCCTCGCCCTCGGCTTCGCCCTGATCGCCGTCCTGCTCGGGGCGCCGCTCTTCTGGGCGCTGCAGGCGCTCCAGGAGAGCTCGCAGAAGGTCGGCGATCTGCGGAAGCAGGAGGTCGCCGCGTCCATCCTGCTCGGCCGGGTGCGCAGCCTCACGCGCGAGGTCGAGGCGGCCGACCGCGCGGTGCTCTTCCGCCCCGACTCGGCCGACACCGAGCCGTACATGCAGACGAACGCGCGCGCGCTCGCCGAGCTGGCCGACTCGCTGCGCACCTTCGAGCTGCTGCAGCTCACCGGCCGCCTCCAGCAGGCCAGCGCCGACATCGAGCACTTCGGCGCCCAGGAGCTCGCGGCCGCGCGCGCCAAGCGCACCGCCGTCGCCGACAGCATCTCGGACTACCACATCGCCCCCGCGGTCGCCGCCATCGAGCGCGCGCTCGCCGACGCCGAGGCGACGCTCTCGCAGCGGGCGCAGGACAAGGTCTCGGAGACCGCCGCCGCCGCCGACGAGGCGTACCGCGACGCCGCCACCCAGCTCGCCGCCGCGCTCCTCCTCGCCCTGGTCGTCGCGGTCTGGATCACGAGCACCATCAGCCGGCCGGTGCGCGACCTCGAGGCGGGGATGCGCGCCGTCGCCGACGGCGACTTCGACCACCCGCTCCCGATCTCGCCGTCGCGGCGGGACGAGTTCGGCCGCCTCGCCTCGAGCTTCCGGTCGATGGCCGGGCAGCTCGCCGAGCTCGACAAGATCAAGGCGGAGTTCGTCTCGGTCGCCTCGCACGAGCTCAAGACGCCGATCAACGTGGTGCTCGGCTACCTCACCCTGCTCGAGGACCAGCTGTACGGGCCGCTCAACGAGAAGCAGCTCGAGGTGCTGGCCACCGTCGAGAACCAGGCGCAGGTGCTGTCGCGCCTCGTGCAGCACCTGCTCGACGTGAGCAGATTCCAGGCGGGCGCCGCGCGGCTGGAGCCCCGGCCGATGTCGCTGCGCGCGTTCGTCACGGAGCTGGAGCAGACCTTCGACGTGCTGGCGCAGCAGGGCGGCGTCACCTTCCGCGCGTCGGTGGCGCGCGACCTCCCCGAGGTCGTGACGTGGGACCGCGACCGCATGACGGAGGTGCTTTCCAACCTCCTCTCCAACGCCTTCAAGTTCACCGAGACCGGCGGGCGGGTCGAGCTCACCGCGGTCGCCGCGCCGAAGGGCGCCGTGCGGCTGGCGGTGCGCGACACCGGCGCCGGCATCCCCGCCGAGCAACTCGCGCACGTGTTCGACAAGTTCTTCCAGGCCGACAACCAGAGCGCGGCCACGCACAAGGGGAGCGGGCTGGGGCTCGCCATCGCGCGCGAGATCGTCGAGGCGCACGGCGGCGGGATCCACGTGGCCAGCACGCGCGGCGCGGGGACGACGTTCACCATCGAGCTGCCCGCGGTGACCGACGAGCGCGCGGCCATCGAGCCCGCGCACGGCGACGCGGGCCGCCTCTCGGTGACCGCGGGGCGCGCGTGAGCCGACCGCTCCGCCGGCTCCCCCTCGTCCTGGCGCTCGCCGCCGGCTGCCGCACGGCGGCGCCGGCGGTCGTCGCGCCGCCCCCCGAGACGCTGGCCGACATCGCCGCGCGCACGTGGAGCACCACGCGCAGCGACGTGATCGACCTGCAGCGCCGCGGGGACCACGACCGCGCCGACTCGCTGCTCACGCAGTTCCGCGCCCGCTACCCGGGGACCCCGTCGGCCGCCGAGGCGCTGTTCCGCCGCGCGCTGCTGCGCGCCGACCCGGCGACCAACGCGCGCACCTGGCGCGGCGCCGTGTCGGACTTCGAGGCGTACGAGTCGGGGGGCCCGCTGCACCCGTTCCTCGACCACTCGGTGGTCTACCGCCGCCTGCTCGGCCAGGCCGACTCGCTGCGCGCCGCCGCCGCCGCCGAGCGCACGGCGGCGTCGGTGCTGATCCCGCGCGACTCGCTCCGCCCGCGCGACGAGGAGATCGCGCGCCTGCGCACGGAGCTGGAGCAGACGCGCGCGGCGCTCGACCGCGTGCTCCACCGCCTGGCCCCCCCGCCGCGCCCCTGACCGCCGCGCCGTGACCCGCCCCGCGGCGGTGCTCCTGCACAACCCGAAGGCCCGCCGCGCGCCCGACGCCCTCGCGCCGGCGGTGCTGCGCGCCCTCGCCGCCCGGTGGGACGTGGACGTGCGCACCCCGGCGGACGCCGCCGACGCGACGCGCCAGG
>NZ_JARGEK010000759.1 GCF_029211165.1 Roseisolibacter sp. H3M3-2 | reverse complement strand
CCCGCTCGCCCGCGCCGCGCCCCGCCCTCGCTCGAGGTCGCGCTCCCCGACTCGCTGCGCGGCGCCGGGGACGTCGGCCCGCGCTCGGCGGTGGTGCTGACCCTCGTCCCGACGCGCGACGTGCCGGGCCCGCGCAAGACGCCGCGCGACAGCACGCGCCGCGACTCCTCCGCCGCGCGCCCGGCGGCCCGCGGCGGCCCGTCGTGGCCGACCCGCTTCGGGCGCGGCGCGCTGGCGGTGGTGCGGCGCGTGCCGGGGCTCCGCCCGAAGGCCAAGGTCACGCCCCCCGACACGACGCCGCTCGACCTGACGGTGGAGCTGGTGGACGCCGCGGGGCGCGCCGCGCCGCTGTCGCTCGCCAGCTACGGGCCGGTGCGCCGCCCGCTCGAGATCCGCGTCCTGCGCCGCCCGGAGCGCGACCGCGAGAACTTCCGCACGACGTTCGAGCTGGTGCCGCAGACGTTCGTGATGCCCGTGTCCGACTTCGCGGCCGCGGCGCCGGGCTTCGACGCGGCGAGCGTGAAGGCGGTGCGGCTCAAGTTCGACAAGACCGAGAAGGGGACGGTGATCCTCACCCACCTCGGCATCGGCGCGGCACAGCCCTGAACTACCAGGAGAACGGATGAGACGGATCCGAACGAGGCGATTATCAAAGATCTGGTAGCAGATTGGAGGCTCCATCCGCGCGGAGGGAGC
>NZ_JARGEK010000758.1 GCF_029211165.1 Roseisolibacter sp. H3M3-2 | reverse complement strand
CGCGCGCCCTCGCGCACCCGGGCGGCGGCGTCGCGCGCGCGGTCGAGCAGCAGCGCGCCGAGCACGCGGCGGCGCACGCCGAGGCCGCGGTCGCGGAAGCCGCGGAAGCCATGGTGCGCCGCGTACTCGCCGTGGATCACGTCGCCCGACGGCGCGCGCACCAGCATCCCGGCGAGCGACGCGGCGCGCCCGTCCTCGAGCGTCGCCAGCGCGCCCATGCGGGCCAGCAGACGCGACGCCTGCGGGCTCAGGTACTCGGCGCACGTCTTGTCGCGCGGGAAGCGCGCCCGGTCGAGGACCAGCACGTCCACCCCCTCGGTCGCGAGCTGCCAGGCCGTCGAGGCGCCGGCGGGGCCGCCGCCGACCACGAGCACCTCCGCGTCGAGTCCCGCGCCCCGCGTCGTCGCGCCGCCCATCCCCACCCCCGTCATCCGGTCCGCGCGGCGAGCAGCGCCGCCGCGCCCCCCGCGAGCGCGCCGACGGCGCCGCAGAGCACGTTCACGGCGTCGTTCCCGAGCCCGGGGACGCCGCCCACGCGCACCGTGCGCGTGCCGCAGCCGTGCACTGCGCGCTCCGTGCCCGCGCCGCACGCGGGACACCGGCGGCGCTCCTGCAGCGTCGCGCCGGTGAGCATGGCCAGCGCGCCGACCGCGGTCTCGGCAAGTCGGAGGCCAAGCGGTCTTAGGAAGACAAATCGTGGT
>NZ_JARGEK010000757.1 GCF_029211165.1 Roseisolibacter sp. H3M3-2 | reverse complement strand
CGCCCGCGCCCGTTGCCGTTCCCGCCGGCGCCGTGCCCCGCCGCGTGGGGCGCGTAGGCGACGCCCGGCCGCACGGCGAGCGCGCGCGCGCCCTCGGCCAGCTGGTCGCCGGCCTGCTCGCCGGCGAGCGCCTCGGCCAGCGCCGCGCTCCCGACGGAGGCCTCGCCCGCCTCGGGGGCCTCGTGGTCGCCGTCGTCGCCGGCGTCGTCGCCCGCGCCGGCCAGCTGCTCGGCAGCGAGCCAGTCCTGCGTCTCCGCGTTCGCGGCGGGCGTGTCGTCCATCAGAGTGGTCTCGGGCAGCTGGGGAAGCTCGGCGAGGAGGGCCGCGAGCTCGTTGCGCAGGGCGGCGGCGGTGGCGGCGTAGCTCGGGCCGAGCCGGGCGCACGCCGTCACCGCGTAGCGCTGCAGGTCGAGCCACCCGCGGCCGGCGGGCGTCCCCATGACCTGCTCGCTCTGCTCGAGCAGCTCGGCCCACTGGCCGTCGAGGAGGAGCCCCTTGAGCCGGGTGCGCGCCTGCGCCGGCGCCGCCTCGAGCAGGCGCGGATCGGGCCCGCCGCCGGGACGCGCGGCGCTCGCGCGCAGCTCGCCCCAGCGCAGCGCGCGGAGCAGCAGGTACGGCATCGGCGAGGTCGGGTCCTGCCGGCGGAGCCAGCGCGCCGCGGCCTCCACGCGCGCGGCCGCGTCGGCGGCGGTCGCCGGCTC
>NZ_JARGEK010000756.1 GCF_029211165.1 Roseisolibacter sp. H3M3-2 | reverse complement strand
CCTGTCGATCGTGCATCTCGGCCGCCGATATCTTCACCTCGCGAGCGCGGCGATCGCGGACGCCACCGGCAAGATCGAAATCCCGATCGAACCGATGCTCCGGATCTTCCCCGAAGATGGCGACGTCGTCGAAATCGCCAAGCCGATAATCGAAGGCTTCGTCTCGGGCGACAGCACGCGGTGGAAGCTGCTGCGCGCGCCCTATCACGAGATCGGCTTTCGGATCGAGGAAGCCGAATGAGCGCGTTTACGCCACAGATGCAGGCGGCGCTCGGTGAGCGCATCGTCACGATCTTCGGTGCGGTCGAGATGCTCTTGCCGGAGCATGAGCTGCGGCTGCTGAGTAGCGCCGGCGCCGTGTCGTTCGGTGGCCATCGCTTCGTTGGTCGAGATCCGACCTTCGGCGCGATCGACTCGATCGACGTGCTGGACGACGGCGTTGGCGACGAGGCGCCGGAAATCACCATCACGCTCAACCCTGCCGGAGACGCGGCGGCCACGACGCTCTCCAGCCCGGCCATGCAGGGCGCGCTCACATCGTTCTGGATCGGCGCAGTCGACCCGCTCAGCGGTGCCGTCATCCCGGACCCGCTCAACGTGTTCCTCGGCACCGTCGATGTGCCGACGATCCGCAGCTCGGCCGAAGGGCGAAAGCTCGAACTCAGCGTGGTGTCCGCCTTCGAGGAGTTCTTCATGGACGACGAAGGCGCTCGGCTCTCCGACACTTTTCA
>NZ_JARGEK010000755.1 GCF_029211165.1 Roseisolibacter sp. H3M3-2 | reverse complement strand
GGGGTCGGCCGACCGCCCGCGCGCGACGTCGCCGTCGGCGCGCAGCCGCAGCAGCTCGGCCGCCGGGAGCGCGGGGCGCCCCAGCGCGCCGAGCGAGCGCACGAACGCCGGGTCGACGCCCTGGTTGGAGAGCCGCACGAGCGCGGCCACCCGTCCGAAGCGGTACCCGAGCGCGCCCATGGCGCGCAGGTACGCGAGGTCCACGCCGGTGAGCGCCACGCGCGCCAGCTCGCGCGTGGTCGGCCGCTCGTACCCCTGCGCCGCCAGCTCGTCGAGGAACGCCAGCTCGAGCCCGTGCCGCGCGAGCTCGAACTGCTGCGCGGGGGTCGGCCGGTCCATCCCGAGGCGCTCCAGCGAGTCGGCGAACGCCGACGACGGTTGGAAGACGAACCGCCCGCGCCCGCGCCCGTCGCGGAACTGCCCGACGAAGCGGAACGTCCCCGCGTCGCGCCGCATCGTGAAGCTCGCGTCGCCGCCCGACGTCAGCGCCGCCGGCGCGAGCCCGTCGAAGCGCGCGCGCTCGAGCACGAAGGTGTTCATCCCCGGGCTCCACAGCATCACATGCACGGCCGGCGCGCCGCCCCCCACCTCGTCGGCCGTCGCGGCGCGCATCGCCCACTCGCCGCCGACGTTCCGCGCGAGCCGCTCGGCGAGGGGCGTCGGCGCCGGCGGCTCCGCGATTCGCGCCTCGGGCGCACGCGTCTCGGGGGCCGGCGGCTGCGCGTCGGCCGAG
>NZ_JARGEK010000754.1 GCF_029211165.1 Roseisolibacter sp. H3M3-2 | reverse complement strand
GGAGCAGGGCGCCGCGCACCGCGGCGAGCCCCGACGGCACGCCGGCCGCGGCGCGCAGCACCATGTAGCCGCCCACCACCTCGCCGCCGGCCGTCACCAGCGCCGCCTGCTGCCGCCGCCACCGCCCCGCGTGCGCCGCCGTGTCGGCCACCAGCGTGTCGGCCAGCGCGCGCGGGAGCGTCGCCGCCGCCACGCGCCGCCGCCCCGCCGGGTCCACGGTGTAGAAGACGACGTCGGTCCCCGTCGCCGCGCGCACGTCGCGCGCGAGGCGCGCGTCCACCACGCGCGTCGCGGTCAGCGTCCCGACCGGCGCCGCCCCGGGCACCACGACGGGCAGGCACACCGTCTGGAAGAGCAGCGTGTCGCGCGACGCGCCGAACCCCGACGTCTCGCGCCCCTCGAGCGCGCCGGCCACCAGCGGGATCGCCCCCATCGCCGCGCCGAACGCGCCCGGCTCGTCGCTCTTGGCGAGGAGCACGCCGCGCTCGTCGGTGATGAACACCCACGCCGCCTCCAGCTGCCCGGCCGCCTCGAACGCCTGGTCGAGCAGGTCGTCGCGGCGCTGCCCGGCCACCAGCGCGCGGAAGTACGGCCCCTGCACGAACACGCGCGCCCCGCCGGCCAGCGCGCGCCCGCGCCCGGCGAGCAGCTGCGCGGTCAGGTCGGCGGCCTGCTCGAGCCCGCGCGTGGCGTCGGCCGCGGCGGCGCGGCAAGTCGGATCGTAGCCATGTCGTTC
>NZ_JARGEK010000753.1 GCF_029211165.1 Roseisolibacter sp. H3M3-2 | reverse complement strand
GCGCTCGCCGCGGGGGACGCGGGGGGCGCGGCCGCCGCCGGCGTGGCCGCCGCGGCGCTGTCGGGGCTGGCCACCTTGCGCCCGGCCGCCTCGGCGGCCTTCTCGGCCGCCGCCTGCTTGATGCGCTTCATGAGCTGCGCGTGCGCCGGCGCCGGCGCGGCGACCGACACGGCGAGCGCCGCGCCGAGCCACAGGCGGAGCGAGGGGCGGGCGGCGGCGTCCAGCACCACCGCGAGCAGGCGGGCGAGGGGTGGCAGCATGGGAGGGAGCGCGGGCGACGGGGTGGAGGAAGGGCGCGGCGACCTCGCCGCCACAGTACAGCGGACCCGCCCGCCCCGCATCAGGCGAACGACCCGGGGCCCCGCGCGCTCACCCCGCGCGCAGCGTCGCCCCGACCTCCGTCCGGCCGGTGACGCCCATCTTCGGGAGCAGCCGCTCGACGTGGTTGCGCGCGGTGTAGAAGCTCACGCCCAGCCGGTCGGCGAGCTGCTGGTTCGTCAGCCCGTCGGCCACCAGGCGCGCGACCTCCAGCTCGCGCGCCGTGAGCCCGTACCGCGCGCGCGCCTCGGCGTCGGTGAGCGGGCGCGGCGGGCGGCGCTCCACCGTGACCAGCGCCAGCGGCGCGCGGTCGTCGACGGTGCGCGTGCGCGCGCACGCGAGGTCGTAGGCGTGGCGCGCGGTGCACACCGCGGTCGTCGGCGGCGCCGGCGGAAGTCGGATCGTAGCCATGTCGTTCTG
>NZ_JARGEK010000752.1 GCF_029211165.1 Roseisolibacter sp. H3M3-2 | reverse complement strand
GGGACGGCGCGCCGCCGCCTGCGGGCGCGGGCGCGCGGGGGCGGCCACCGGCGCGCGCAGCGCCATCGCCAGCACCTCGTCCATCGTCGCCGCGGGGTGCCAGGTGACGGCGGCGCGCACCGCCTCGGGCAGCTCCTCCAGCGAGCGCGCGTTCCCCCTGGGCACGACCACGTGCGCGATGCGGTGGCGGTGCGCCGCGACGCCCTTCTCCTTCAGCCCCCCGATCGCCAGCACGCGCCCGCGCAGCGTCAGCTCGCCCGTCATCGCGACGTCGCCGCGCACCGGCACGCCGGTCAGCGCGCTCACCAGCGCGGTGGCGATGGTGACGCCAGCCGACGGCCCGTCCTTGGGCGTCGCGCCGGCGGGGATGTGCACGTGCACGTCGCGCGTGCGGTGGAACTCCGGGTCGACGCCGAGCGCCGCGGCGCGCGCGCGCACCCAGCTGACGGCGGCGCTCGCGCTCTCCTTCATCACGTCCCCCAGGGTGCCCGTCAGCTGCACGCGCCCGCGCCCCGCGACCACGCTCACCTCGACCTCCAGCAGCTCGCCGCCGGCCGCCGTGTACGCCAGCCCGTTGCACACGCCGACCTTGTCCTCGAGCGTCGCCAGGTCGTCCTCGTACGGCGGCGCGCCGAGCAGCGCCTGGAGGTCCTCGGCGCGCACGGCGAGCGGCGGCGGCGCCTCGGGCGCGCGTTTCCGCGTCCGCCGTGGCACGACCGCCGGCGGCGCGGCCGCCGC
>NZ_JARGEK010000751.1 GCF_029211165.1 Roseisolibacter sp. H3M3-2 | reverse complement strand
CGCTCTGGGTCGCACGCGACGCGCGGCGCCGACCGACGGAGGAGGCGGCGCGCTGACGCGCGGTTGCGGGGGGCGGCGCGGCGGCGCCATCATCGGGGCCGTGCCGCCCACCGTCGTCCCCGCGATGCGCCCGCGATCGCCCGTCCGCGTCCGATGACCCGCGACGCGCGCTTCGGCCTCGCCGTCATCGCGGTCACGGTCGCCGTGTTCACCGCCCACAGCACGCGCGGCTACCTGCTGGTCGACGCGTGCCTGGACGCCGGCGGCCGCTACGTCGCCGACCCGCCGCGGTGCGAGGTCGGCGCGACGGCGCGCCCGCTCGGCGACCTCCGCCAGCGGCGCGGCGCGCTGGCGCTGGCGATCGTCCCGGCCGCCCTGCTGGGCGGGTGCGTCTACCTCGTGGGGCGCGCGGCGCTCGGCCGCACCGGCCGCGCTCGCTGAGGGGGCGCGGCGGGGCTCCGCCGAGTAGGTTGGGGGACGGCCGTGACGTGGGGTGCGCGCGGCCCCCTCCACCCGAGATGCCCTAGGATGCCGCGGAAGCCGAACTACGACTTCGAGAAGCGCCAGAAGGAGCAGGCGCGCCAGGCCAAGAAGGACGCCAAGCGCGCCGACCGGCAGCAGCGCCGCGACGAGCGCCGCAACTCGCCCGACACCCCCGACGACGCGCCGCCGGCCGACGCGACGCCGGCGGAGTGACGCCGGCCGCGTGACGCCGCGACCCGCGCGACGGCGCGCCGCGCTGACCGCGG
>NZ_JARGEK010000750.1 GCF_029211165.1 Roseisolibacter sp. H3M3-2 | reverse complement strand
CCGACACCCGCCAACACCCGCTGACGCGCCCTGACGGGCTTGTCTGCTCCCGGCATCCGCTTACAGACAAGCTGTGACCGTCTCCGGGAGCTGCATGTGTCAGAGGTTTTCACCGTCATCACCGAAACGCGCGAGGCAGCTGCGGTAAAGCTCATCAGCGTGGTCGTGAAGCGATTCACAGATGTCTGCCTGTTCATCCGCGTCCAGCTCGTTGAGTTTCTCCAGAAGCGTTAATGTCTGGCTTCTGATAAAGCGGGCCATGTTAAGGGCGGTTTTTTCCTGTTTGGTCACTGATGCCTCCGTGTAAGGGGGATTTCTGTTCATGGGGGTAATGATACCGATGAAACGAGAGAGGATGCTCACGATACGGGTTACTGATGATGAACATGCCCGGTTACTGGAACGTTGTGAGGGTAAACAACTGGCGGTATGGATGCGGCGGGACCAGAGAAAAATCACTCAGGGTCAATGCCAGCGCTTCGTTAATACAGATGTAGGTGTTCCACAGGGTAGCCAGCAGCATCCTGCGATGCAGATCCGGAACATAATGGTGCAGGGCGCTGACTTCCGCGTTTCCAGACTTTACGAAACACGGAAACCGAAGACCATTCATGTTGTTGCTCAGGTCGCAGACGTTTTGCAGCAGCAGTCGCTTCACGTTCGCTCGCGTATCGGTGATTCATTCTGCTAACCAGTAAGGCAACCCCGCCAGCCTAGCCGGGTCCTCAACGACAGGAGCACGATCATGCGCACCCGTGGGGCCG
>NZ_JARGEK010000075.1 GCF_029211165.1 Roseisolibacter sp. H3M3-2 | reverse complement strand
CGGCGCGCTCGGCGCGCAGGCGCCGGCCGCCGCGCGCCCCGGCCGCCCGCTGTCGCTCGAGGAGGCGCTCCGCCTCGGCGAGCGGCAGAGCGAGGCGGTGCGCGTCGCCGAGGCGGGCGCGCTGCGCGCCCGCGGGCAGTTCCTGCAGGCGCGCAGCCAGGCGCTCCCGCAGCTGAACGCGAGCGCGACCTACCAGAAGCAGCTCCAGAACCAGTTCCAGGCGCTGCAGGAGCAGGCGCCGGCGCCCGACCCCAACGCCCCGCCGGCGCCGGTCGCCGTCTGCACGCCGAACATCCCGGCCAACGCGACCCCCGAGCAGCGCGCCGCCGCGCTGGCGCAGGCCTCGACCTGCGACCAGTCGGGCGGGCTCGGCTCGATCACGCGCGTGTTCGCCAACCCGAACAACATCATCCTCGGGCTCACCGGCTCGCAGACGCTGTTCTCCGGCGGGCGGGTGACGTCGGGGATCCGCGCGGCCGACGCCGGCCGCCGCGCCGCCGCCATCGGCATCACGTCGGCGCGCGCGCAGGTGCAGCTCGACGTCGCGCAGGCGTACTTCGACGCCGCCCTCACCGACCGGCTGGTCGCGATCAGCGAGTCGTCGCTGGTGCAGACCGAGCGCGCCTTCCGCCAGACGGCGATCGCGCGCGAGGTCGGCAACGTGAGCGAGTTCGACCTGCTGCGCGCGACCGTCTCCCGCGACAACCAGCGCCCGGTGCTCATCCAGGCGCGGGCGCAGCGCGACGTCGCGTACGTGCGGCTACGCCAGCTGCTCGACCTGCCCCTCGACGAGCCGCTCGCCCTGACGACGCCGCTCCCGTCGGCGACCGAGGGGCCGGCGGCGCCGCCGCGCGCGGCCACCGCCGCCGACCCCGCCCCCGCGCCCACGACGCCGGGCGGCGCGCCGGTGAGCGTCGCGTCGGGCACCGCGCGCCGCTTCGAGACCGTCGCCGTCGACCCGGCCGAGGTGCTGGCCGAGGACCCCGCGGTGCGCGGCGCGGTGGACCAGGTGGTGGCGGGCGCCGACACCGTGGCGGCCACGCGCGCCCCCACCCGGCAGGCGCGCGAGAACGTCGAGGCCCAGCGCAACCTGCTGCGCGTGACGCGCGCGCAGCGGCTGCCGGCGGTGGCGCTGCAGACCAACTACCAGCGCTTCGCCTATCCCGACGGCGACGGGGTCACCTTCCCGACGTCGCTGAACCAGTTCTTCCCCAACTGGACCGTCTCGCTCGGCGTCTCGGTGCCGATCTTCAACGGCGGCCGGATCCGCGGCGAGGAGCTGGCGGCGGAGGCCAACCTGCGCGAGGCCGAGCAGCAGGCGCGCCAGGTGGAGGAGCTGTCGGCGCTCGACGCGCGGGTGGCGGTGTCGCAGCTGGCGCAGGCGGAGGCGACGTGGCGCGCGAGCGCCGGCACGGCGTCGCAGGCCGCGCGCGCCTACCAGATCGCGGAGGTGCGCTTCCGCGAGGGGCTGGCGACGCAGGTCGATCTCGCCGACTCGCGCCTCCTGCTGCAGCAGGCGGAGGCGAACGCCGCGACGGCGGCCCGCGACCGCGAGGTCGCGCGGCTCCGGCTCGCGCTCCTGAAGGACCTCCCGCTGTCGCCGCAGGGCGCGACCGCGGGCGGGGCGTCGGCCCAGCAGGCGGGCGGCGCGTCGTCGCAGCAGCAGCGCACTTCCACGCCGCAGACCGCGCCGGGCGCCGCCCAGGGCGCGGGCGGCGCCCAGCAAACCGGCACTTCGGGGGGCATCCGATGACTTCGTCCCACTCGCGCCCCGCGGGCGCGCGCATCCTCCACGCGGCGCTCGCCGCCGCGACCCTCGGCGCGCTGGCGGCGTGCGGCGGCGGGGAGGACGCGCAGGCCGCCTCGTCGGCGGCGGCCGCCGCCTCGTCGGCCGTGACCGTCGGCCCCGAGAACGTCGCCGTCATCACGCGCGACAGCATCGAGAGCGGGCCGGCGATCTCCGGCTCGCTGCAGCCGGAGCGCCAGGCCACCATCCGCGCCGAGGCGGCGGGCACCGTCACCGCGGCGCTCGTCGAGGCGGGGCAGCGCGTGTCGCGCGGCCAGGCGCTGGCGCGCATCGAGACCAGCGGGCTCGCCGAGCAGGCGGTGAGCGCGCGGGCCGCGGTCGCCGCCGCCGAGCTGCAGGCGGCGCAGGCGCAGCGCGGCGGCGACCGCGCGGCGCGGCTGCTGCTCGCGCGCGCGGTCGCCGAGCGCGACGCGGAGGCGTCGCGCACCGCGGCGGCGTCGGCGCGCGCGCAGCTGCAGGCGGCGGGGGCGCAGGCCACGCTCGCCGGGCGGCAGCTCGGCAACGCCACCGCGACCGCGCCGTTCGCCGGCGTCGTCGGCATCAAGCGGGTCAGCACGGGCGACGTCGTGAGCCCGGGCACGGAGCTCTACAGCGTGGTCGACCCGTCGAGCATGCAGCTCGCCGGGAGCGTGCCGGCCGACCAGCTCGGGCAGGTGCGCGTCGGCGCGCCGGTGCGGTTCACCGTCACCGGCTACCCCGACCGCGCGTTCACCGGGCGCGTCACGCGCGTCGCGCCGGTCGCCGACCCGGCCACGCGCCAGGTGGCGATCCTCGCGTCCATCCCGAACGCCGGCAACGCGCTGGTGGGCGGGCTGTTCGCCGAGGGGCGCGTCGCCAGCGCGTCGCGCGAGGGGCTCCTCGTGCCGGGCGACGCGGTCGACCAGCGCGGCGTGCGCCCGACGGTGGTGCGCGTGAAGAACGGGAAGGTCGAGCGCGTGACGGTGGAGCTCGGGCTCCGCGACGACGCGCGCGAGCTGCTCGAGGTCCGCGGCGGCGTGGCGGCGGGCGACACCGTCCTCCGCGGCGCCGCGCAGGGGATCTCGAACGGCACCCCGGTGCGCGTCTCGGCCGTCGGCGACGCGTCGGCGGCCCCCGCGGCGCAGCCGGCCGCTCCCGCGGCTCCCGCTGCCAAGCAGCCCTGATCCCACTCAACGGAAGGCGGGCATGTTCATCTCCGATTTCGCGATCAAGCGGCCGATCATCACCGTCGTCGCCATGGTGGCGCTGGTGGTGTTCGGGCTGTTCGCGCTGCTGCGGCTGCAGACCGACGAGTTCCCGGAGGTCGCCCCGCCGTTCGTGACGGTGGCGATCCCGTACCCGGGCGCGTCGCCCGACGGCGTCGAGCGCGAGCTCCTCGACCCGATCGAGGAGGCCATCTCCGCGATCAGCGGCGTGAAGAAGGTCAACGGCACGGCGCAGGACGGCTATGCCATGATCATGATCGAGTTCAACTTCGACAAGCCCATCCAGGAGGCGACGCAGGACGTCCGGGACGCGATCTCGGGCATCCGCAGCGACCTGCCCCTCGAGATGGAGGAGCCGATCATCAAGAAGTTCAACGACACCGACCAGCCGATCATCTCGCTGGCGGTGTCGTCGACGGTGCTGTCGCCCGCCGAGCTGACGCGCCTCGCCGACCCCGGGATCACGCGCCAGCTGCGCTCGATCGCCGGCGTCGCCGAGGTGGCGATCCCCGGCAAGGTGGAGCGCGAGCTGACCGTCGAGATCCAGCCGGAGCGGATGCAGGCGGCCGGCATCTCGGTCGGCGAGATCGTGCAGGCGCTGCAGCTGCAGAACCTCGCCGCGCCCGTCGGCCGCGTCACCGGCTCGCTCGACGAGCGCTCGATCCGCCTCAAGGGGCGCCTCGAGCGCCCCGACGAGTTCGCGCAGATCGTCGTGCGCGAGCGCGACGGGCAGCTGATCCGCCTCGGCGAGGTGGCCGAGATCAAGGACGCCACCGAGGAGCCGCGCACCCTCGCCCTCTACAACGGGCGCGAGGCGGTGGGCATCGACATCAAGAAGTCCACCGGCTACAGCACGACCGACGTCGCGAGCCAGATCATCGCCCGCATCGACGAGGTCAAGAAGACGCTCCCCGCCGGGACCACGATCGACGTGGTGAAGAACAAGGGCGTCAACGTCGAGAACTCCGTCCGCAACGTGCAGGAGGCGCTCGTCGAGGGCGCGCTGCTGACGGTGCTCGTCGTCTTCCTCTTCCTGAACTCGTGGCGCTCGACCGTCATCACGGGGCTCGCGCTCCCGGTGTCGGTGCTCGCCTCGTTCATCGCCGTCTGGGCGCTCGGCTTCCGCCTCGAGACGATGTCGCTGCTCGGGCTGTCGCTGGCCATCGGCATCCTGATCGACGACGCCATCGTGGTGCGCGAGAACATCGTGCGGCACGTCGAGATGGGGAAGGACCACTACACCGCGGCCAAGGAGGGGACCGACGAGATCGGCCTCGCCGTCGCCGCGACGACCTTCTCGATCCTCGCCGTCTTCATCCCGATCGCCTTCATGCCGGGCGTCGGCGGGCAGTGGTTCCGCCCGTTCGCGCTGACGATCGCCTGCTCGGTGCTGGTGTCGCTGTTCGTCTCGTTCTCCCTCGACCCGATGCTCTCGGCCTACTGGCCGGACCCGCACCGCGAGGAGCACGAGAAGGGCTTCGTCACGCGCGCGCTCGACAAGTTCAACCGCTGGTTCGACCGCCAGGCCGAGAAGTACCGCGGCGTGATCGCGTGGGCGCTCGACCACCGGTGGAAGGTCTCGCTGATGGCGGCCGCGACGTTCTTCTTCGCGCTCGCGATGCCGATGATCACGATCGGCGACAACGCGCTCGTCGGGGTCAGCTTCTTCCCCGAGGACGACAACGCGGAGCTGAACATCATCGTCGAGACGCCGCCGGGCTCGAACCTCGAGTACACGCGGCTCAAGACGGAGCAGATCGCGGCGCTGACCCGCCAGCACAAGGAGGTCCGCTACACCTACACGACGCTCGGCTCGGGCGACGCCGGGGCGGTGGACATCGGCAAGATCTACGTGAAGCTGGTGCCGAAGGACGAGCGGTCGATGACCGTCGAGCCCTTCTCGGCGATGCTGCGCCAGGAGTTCGGCCCGACCGGCGGCGCGAAGGTCGCCGTGCTGGCCACCGACTGGGGCGGCGGGCGCAAGCAGGTCGCCATCGAGCTGCGCGGCAACAACACCGAGGAGCTGCAGGCGTTCGCCGAGCGGGCGCAGGACGCGGTGCGCGCGGTCCCCGGGCTGGTGGACGTCGGGCTGTCGTCCAAGGGGCAGAAGCCGGAGCTGAACGTCGAGATGAACCGCGGGCTGGCCAGCTCGATGGGGCTCACCGTCGGGCAGGTCGCGCAGTCGCTGCGCCCCGCCTTCGCCGGCGTCGACGTCGGCGACTGGGTGGACCCGAGCGGCGAGACGCGCGACGTCTACGTGCGCCTCTCCCCCGAGGCGCGCCGCCGCGCCGCCGACCTGCGCCAGCTCCCGCTGGTGGTGCAGGGCGCCGACGGCTCGCCGCAGACGCTCCCGCTCGGCCAGGTGGCGACGATCACCGACGGCCTCGGGCCGGCGGTCATCAACCACCTCGACCGCGACCGCGTGGTGCAGGTCGAGTTCAACACCTCGGGCCGCTCGATGGGCGAGGTGACGAACGACGCGATGGCGCGCATCCAGGCGCTGTCGCGCCCCGCCAGCGTGCGCATCTCCACCGGCGGCGAGGCGCAGCAGCAGGCCGAGGTCTTCGTGCAGATCTTCTCGGCGCTCGGGCTGGCGCTGCTGTTCATGTACCTGATCCTCGTGGTGCAGTTCGGCAGCTTCCTCGACCCGCTGGCGATCATGTTCTCGCTGCCGCTGTCGCTCATCGGCGTCATGCTCAGCCTCGCGATCTCGCGGAACACGATCAACCTGATGTCGCTGATCGGGGTGATCCTGCTCGCCGGCATCGTGGCCAAGAACGCGATCCTGCTCATCGACTTCGCGAAGTGGGCGCGCGAGGAGCGCGGGCTGCCGCTGCGCGACGCGCTGATCGAGGCGGGCGCCATCCGCCTCCGCCCGATCCTGATGACGACGTTCGCCCTCGTCGCCGGCATGCTCCCGGTGGCGCTCGGGCGCGGCGAGGGGTCGCAGTTCCGCTCCCCGCTCGGCATCGCGGTCATCGGCGGCGTGATCACGTCGACGCTGCTCACGCTGGTCGCGATCCCGACGTTCTACGAGATCATCGACGGGTGGCGGTCGAAGGTGGCCGGCTGGTTCGGGCGGCGCCCGTCGCAGCGCACCGCCGAGCACAAGGTCCCGGTGGGCGGCCCGACGGCGACGCCGGTCTCGGGCGACTGAGCGGCGCCGCGGGGCGGCATCACGAGAGGGCGGGCCTGTCCGGCGGACGGGCCCGCCCTCTAGTTTCCCGTCCCCGTGGTCGTCCCCCTCCTCCCCGCCGCCGCACAGCTCTCCGCCGCCGCGCTCACGCACGGCGAGCGGCTGTGGCTCTACCTGACGTTCGCGGCGACGCCGATCGTCACCGAGGAGCTGGCGCCGCTGCTCGCCGGCGTCGCGGCGTCGCAGGGGCAGGTGCGCCTCGTGCCCGTGATCGTCGCGCTCACGCTCGGCGGCTGGGTCGCGACGACGCTGCTGTACGTGCTCGGGTGGTGGCGCGGGCGGTGGGTGCGCCGCCGCTGGCCGCGCGCCAACGCCACGATGAAGAAGTGGCTGCGCGCCGTCCGCCGCCGCCCCTGGCGCACCGCCGTCGCCGTCCGCTTCGCGTTCGGGGCGCGCCTGCTCCTCCCGCTGGCCTGCGGCGCCGCGCACGTGCGCCCCGACATCTACCTGATCGGGAGCCTCGCCAGCTCCGCCCTCTGGTCGGCCATCTTCGCCCTGCTCGGCCACGCCTTCGGCGCGACCGCGCTCGAGGCGCTCCAGGCGGTGCGGCGCTACGACCAGTACGCGGTGGGGGTGCTGGTCGGGCTGGCGGTGGTCGCGTGGCTGATGATCCGGCGACGGCGGCGGGCGCGGCGTGCGGCTGGGGGCTCCTCCACGGCGTAGAGCGGGGTACGGCGCACTGCAGGGTACGGCGCGGATCGGGGTGAACCGAACCAAGGGGTGAACCGCACACCGGGGGACGGCGGACTTACCGGCTATGAGCTCGTAGGTCCGCCGTACCCCGCTCTGCGAACTACCCCTGTGTTCGCCTCATCCGGATCTGCGCTCTACCCTGATCTCCGCCGTACCCCGGGTTCCGCCGTGACCACGCCTGCTGGACCGTCGTCGGGCTGTCGAACCCGCCCCACCCGGGCTAAGATCGACCTCTCCCCGCCCGCCGTCCGCCCCGCCGCTCGTCATGCCGTCCCCCCGCCTCCTCGCCGCCCTCCTCCCCGCCGCGGCGCTGCTCCTCGCCCTCCCGGCCGCCCCCGCCCCCGCCGCCGCCCAGACGCTGCGCGGCTCGCGCGGCGCCGTCGACCGCGCCTTCCACACCGCCAAGCGCCGCGACCTCGCGTTCACGCGCAACCGCCGCGAGATCGAGCGCGGGGCGCGGAAGGGGGCGTACGTCCGCCTGACGGCGTCGCCGTCGGTGCGGCTCAAGGGGGTGTCGGCGCCCTTCGTGCGGCCGACGACGCGCAGCTTCCTGGCGACGTTCGCGCCGCGCTACCGCGCCGCGTGCGGCGAGCCGCTGACCGTCACGAGCGCCATGCGCCCGACCAGCCTCCACCTGCGCAACGCGTCGACGCGGTCGGTGCACCCCACCGGGATGGCGCTCGACTTCCGCGCGCCGGGCGCCGCCTGCCGGAGCTGGATGCGCCGCGAGCTGCTCGCCTACGAGAAGCGCGGCGTCGTGGACGCGACCGAGGAGCGGCGTCCGGCGCACTTCCACGTCGTCGTCTACCGCGCGCCCTGAGGCGCGGCGGCGGTCGGAACGCGAGACGGGGGCCCGGCGCGCATCGCGCCGGGCCCCCGTTCCGCATGCGGGCGGCTACTGGATCGCCCCGCCCGACGCGGCGCTGGCCGCGAGGCTGTTGAAGAAGAACTTGAACGTGCCGTGCGGCTGCGCGCGGTACAGGATCTCGGGACCGAACAGGAAGAGCGTCCCCTGGCCGACCTTGGCCTCGACGGCGGCGGCGCCCCCCTCGAGGTGCTTCTGCCCCCAGGCCCACCCGCTGCGCAGCGGCGACGCGCTGTCGTACCACGCCACGCGCTTCACCCCGCGCGCCTCGGCGTCGGCGCCGAGCGTGAACGCCGGCGAGTCGTCGAAGAAGACGTCGGCCTGCGACTCCATCCCGAACGCGGCCGGCTGCGTCGTGTCGACCGCGACGCGCAGCACCGAGCCCGGGACGTAGAACTGCTCGCGCGGCAGCGCCTTCCCCTGCGCGTCCACCAGCTTGTCGCCGACCGGGAGCCCGAGGTGGCGCGCCAGCGCCGTCGAGCCGCCGATCGTGATCACCGTGCCCCCCTGCTCGAGGAACGTCTTGAGCTGCGGGACCGTCTTCGCGACCGACGTGTTGCCGAGCGTGGCGCGGAGGTCGGCCGGGACCGCGTCGGCGCGCGGCTCGCCGCCGCCGAAGCCGCCGCCCTGGCCGTCGCGGGCCGGGATCGCGCCGTCGACCAGCACGATCGCGTCGTACTTGGCGCGCAGGTTCCCGGCGTCGAGCTGCGGCGCGTACACGACGTCGAACGGGATCTTCTTCTGCTCCAGCAGCCAGCGCGTCCACCCCGACGGCATCGAGCCGCCGTAGCGGTCCCACAGCGCGACGCGCGGCGCCTTGAGGCGCGCCATCCCGCCCGCCGGGCGCGACGACGCGGCGGCGACGTTCATCCCCAGCTCGGCGGCGATCGGCTGCAGCCGCGCGCGGGTGTTGGCGCCGGCGACGACGAAGAACGACCCGGCCGGGTGGCCGGCGTGCGGCGCCGTCAGGCGGTACACCTCCTCGCCCGCGCCGACCAGGCGCACGGCGGCGGGGAAGGCGTCGTTGTACTTGGCCGACAGCACGTAGCCGGCCGCCGAGCCGCTCGCGACCGTCCCCGGCGCGGGCTTCACGTTCCAGTCCTTCACCTCCTCGAACGGCCCGTCGAATCCGTCGAGCAGGCGGTCGAACTTGACGCCCATCTGGTAGGCCAGCGTCCACCCGGCCGCGTCGTACGGCGGGATCGGCGGGCCGCCCGGGTACAGGAAGTCGTTCGGGTGGTCCTGCGGCTCGAACATGTCGAGGATGTGCGGCCGGAACGGCTGCGCCGACTTGAGCACCCACGAGCCGGCCGGATACTGCTTGCCGTTGGCCGAGAAGGCCGCCGTCGCGCGGTGCACCGTGATGCCGTTCTCGCGCAGCGCGTTGATCAGGTGCACGGCGCGCGGGAAGTCCGGCTGGTCGGCCGGGATCACGTAGCCGCGCGGGTCGCGCGCCTCGGGGCGGCGCATCATCGCCAGGTAGCGCTGCGACTGCTCGGCGTTGGCCGCGCCGCCGAACTGCCCGCCCGCCGTCATCACGCCGGCCGGCCCGCCCGCGCCGCCGGCGCCGCCGGCCCGCGCGCCCTGCATCGAGTCGCGCACCGCGTCGAGGCGCGACGGCGACACCGTCCAGCTGTCCTTCCCGCCGTGCTCGATCGAGTTCCGCCCCATCCGCCAGATGTTGTACAGGAACGTGTCCTTGTACCGGCTGGCGACGTCGAGCACCGCGTAGTTCGCGGTCACCGAGTAGTCGATCGAGTTGCGGAACTTCCACTCCTGCGGCGCGATCGGCAGCGGCAGGTCGGCGCTCGGCAGCTGGCGGTTGGCCACGAACGGGATCCGCATCGGCGTCGGGTTGCCGATCGTCTCCGTGAGCAGCCCGATCATGTTGTGGAAGTACACCGTCGTGCGCAGCCCGCCGTTCCACCACGTCGAGTAGTTGGCGCCGCGCCGCATCGTCACGCCGCCCTTGTCCTCGGCGATGAAGCGGTTGTGCATCGCCGCGCCCACCAGGTCGAGCCCCGTCACGATCAGCGGGTCGAGCTGGTAGTTGAACGGGTCGCGGAACGGCGGCGCGAACATCACCGTCCCGGTCGGCCCGGTCTGGTGGTGGTTGTACATGATCTGCGGGAACCACTCGTGGTACAGCTGCCGGTTCATGTTCTCCGACTCGGGCTGCGTCGACATGTAGAAGTCGCGGTTGTTGTCGTGCCCGATGTACTTCTGGTACAGCCGGGGGATCCCCCCCGTCGACCGCTTGAGCGAGTCCGGCTCGCGCATGTACCAGTCGGAGACCAGCTCCATCCCGTCCGGGTTGGCGTGCGTCGCCAGGATGATCACGTCGCGCAGGATGCGGCGCGTCTCGGCGTCGTCGCGGCTCACCAGCTGGTAGACGGTCTCGATCAGCTGCTGCGCGCCCAGCACCTCGGTGGCGTGCAGCCCGCCGTCGATCCACACGACGGCCTTCCCCTCGGCGGCCAGCTGGCGCGCCTGCGCCTCGGTCAGCCCCTCGGCCTTCGCCAGGCGCTGCGAGATCTCCTTGTAGCGCGCCAGCGTCCGGAAGTTCTCCGGCGCGGTGACGATGGCCATCAGCTGCGAGCGCCCCTCGGCGGTCTTGCCGATGTCGAGCACCCGCATGCGCTCGGACTCGCCGTCGAGCTGGCGCCAGTAGGCGGTGAACTTCGTGTAGTTCGGCAGCTGGTAGTCGGCGCCGATGCGGTGCCCGAAGAACTTCTGGGGCGAGGTCACCGTGGGCTGCGCCCCCGCCAGCGCGGGCGTGGCGAGGAGGAGCCCCGCCAGCGAGCGGCGGGCGAGTCTGGGGAAGGACATTACGCCTCCGGAGGGTACGCGGACACGGCGCGGCGCTCCTGGCGCCGCCCGACGTCGTGGTCCCCCTCGTAACGCGCGACGCCCCCGTCCCGTTCGGCTCAGGCGGCGGTGCGGCGGGCGAGCGGGGGGGCGGCCGGGGCCGGCGCCGCGGCCGACAAGGACGCCGGCACCGCCGCCGTCCCGCCCGCGGCGGCCCGTCGGGCCTCGACCAGCGCCCGCTCGTGCGCGCGCTGCAGGTGGAACACCCACCCGCCGTAGGCCGCCGCCACCACCTGCGCCGCCGCCGCGGCCAGCGTCGTCGCGGCCCCCCGGTACTCCACCCGGGCCGCCGCCAGCGTCACCGCCGCCACCGCGGCGGCCAGCGCCACGCGCCACGCGGTGTGCCGATAGCGCAGCTCGCGCCGGCTCCATCCCTCGGCCAGCAGGAAGCCGCCCAGGGTGAAGGCGGCCAGCGTCTCGACCTGGCGCAGGATCCCCAGCCGGGAGAGCAGCGCCTGGTGCGCCGGCGGGTCCCCGAACGGGAGGAGCATCAGGTACCCGGCCAGGAACGGCGCGGCCAGCGCCAGCGCCTCGGTCTCGAAGCGGCGCTCCAGGTCGCGCACGTCGGTGCCGCGCCGCCCCAGGTCCCACGCCGCCAGCGCGGCCAGCGCGACGCCGGCGGCGAGCGCCCCCTGCGCCGGGCGGAGCGCCCGCGCCGGCCCCAGCTGCCGGCGCTGCACGGTGCCGATCAGCGTCCCCCCGAACGGCGCCAGCACCAGCAGCGCGACCGCGCGCGGCGCCGCCCCGGCCAGCCGCGGCGCGTCGTCGACCCCCGCGCCCACGGCGGCCAGCGTGCAGAGCGGGAGCGTGAGGTAGAGCAGCCCCATGATCGGCAGCTCGAGCGCGAGGCGGCCGACCAGCGGCGTGTCGGCGCCGAGCGCCCGCGCCGCCCGCGCGTGCAGCCAGGCCCCGAGCAGCGCGCCGAGGGCGTTGGTGGCGACGTCGGTCGGCGACGGGTAGCGCCCCGGCTCGAACACCTGCGCCACCTCGATCGCCAGGCTGGTCGCCGCCCCCCAGCCGAGCGCCAGGGCGAGGGTGCGGCGGCGGGCGAGGGCCCGCGCGTCGGGGTCGGCGACCGCGGACGTCGCCGTGCGCGCGGCGCGGGTGAGGGCGTAGACGAACCCGAGCGGGACGAACAGCGCGACGTTGGCGAGCGCGTCGAACCAGGTGTCCCACACCATCATCTCGAGGCGCGCCGGCCACACGAAGCGGAACGGCTGCAGCGTGATCGCGCCGACGACCGCCGCCACGAAGGCGAGCACGGCCGCGCCGAGTCTGGCACCGGTCTCGCCATACGGCGGCCGGACGGCGGGGGAGGGGGCAGGGGACGTCACCCGGGAGAGTCTCGGACCGGGCGCCCGCCGGGTTGAGGGGGCTTTGTCACCTGCGGCGCCCTCCGTCCGTAGGGAGACCCGTCCGCCGCTCGTCCGCACCGCATGCAACTGGAGGAGGTCGTCCGTGACCGCTCGACAGGGTACCGCCGGGAACGTCATCGCCGCGCTGGCCAGCTTCTTCGTCCCCGGGCTCGGGCAGCTGATCCAGGGCCGGCCGATGAAGGCGCTCTGGCACCTGGTGCTCGCCGGCGCGATCTGGCTGATCTCGTTCGGCACGCTCGGCTGGATCATGCACATCTGGTCCGCCATCGAGGCCGCCCGCTACGAGTCGTGACCGCGTGAGCGGGGCGCTCGACGAGGCGCGCGCGTCGGCCGGTCGCTTCCTCGCGGGGCGGCCGGCCGACGCGCGTCTGGTCGTCTACTGCCACTTCGACGCGGACGGGCTGGCCGCGGGGGCGCTGTTCGGGCGCGCGCTCCCGCGGCTCGGCTTCACCGACGTCCGGGTCGTCCCGTCGGGGCGCGCCGAGAGCGCCTTCTCCGACGACGCGCGCGCCCGCCTGCGCGCGCTCGCCCCCGATGCGCTGGTCGTGACCGACCTCGGCGTGCGCGCCGACGGCGTGCTCCCCGGGGTGCCGACGCTCTACGTCGACCACCACCAGCCCGACGGGATGCCCGCCGACCCGGCGGCCCTGGTCGTCACCGGCTACGGCTGGCACCCGATCCCCTGCTCGGCGTGGCTCGCCTACGAGCTGCTCGCCCCGCTCGCGGAGGAGGCCGGCCGCCCGATCGACGACCTGCTCTGGCTGGGGGCGGTGGGGACGATCAGCGACCTCGGCGAGAAGGCGCCCTGGCCGCGGCTGGAGGAGGCGCGGAAGCGCTGGACGGCCAAGTGGCTCAAGGAGGCGGTGGTCCTCACCAACGCGGCGCGCCGGGCGAGCGCGTTCGACGTCGAGACGCCGCTGGCGCTGCTGATGACCGCCGACCACCCGCGGGCGCTCGCCGAGGACGTCGCGCACGGCGCGGACCGGCTGGCCGCGTACCGCGCCGAGGTGAACGCGGCGCTGGCCGAGGCGCGGAAGGCGGCGCCGGCGTTCGCGGCGGGCGGCGGGCCGTGGGCGCTGCTCCGGCTCCACTCCGGGTGCCAGGTCCACCCGCTGATCGCGCAGCAGTGGCGCGGGCGGCTGCCGAACCACGCGGTGATCGCCGCCAACACCGGCTACCTCCCCGACGCCGTGGCCTTCAGCGCCCGGACGGCGCGGCGCGACCTCGACCTGCCGGCGCTGCTGCGCGCGACCGGGGTGGGCGACGGGAGCGGGCGCTTCGGCCACGGGCACGACCAGGCGAGCGGCGGGCACCTGGCGCCGGCGGCGTTCGCGACGCTGCTGGAGCGGCTGGGCTTCGACGCCGGACGCTGACGTCCGGGTGCGTCCGCGGGGGTGACCCTCCGCGGGCGGGGTGGGTATCTACCGGATCATGTCGACCCCACCGAGCCTCCGTCTCCGCGCCGGCGCCCTGTCGGCGCTGGCCCTCGCCGCGACCGCGGCCTGCAGCAGCATCAGCGACCCGTCGCCCTGCGACGACGGCGTATGCGTGCAGGAGGTGCGGGTGAGCGCGCTGCGCCGCTACCTGACGGTGGGCGACACCACGCGGCTGTCCGCCGAGGTGACCTCCACGGGCGGCGCGGCGACCAGCTACGCCTGGCGCTCGCTGTCGCCGACGATCGCGTCGGTCGACGACAACGGGATCGTGACCGCCCGCGGGCTGGGGCGCGGAACCATCGTCGTGGTGCCGTCGGCCGACACGTCGCTGCAGGCGGCCGTCTACTTCGACGTGGTCTCGGGGGACACCGCGGCCGCGCCGATCATCACCGACATGCTCGACCCGGTCACGCGGTCGCGCATCCTCCCCGGCAGCAACGTCGGCGACTCGATCGACGTGACGCTGGAGTACGTCTCGGGGCGGAACGCCGGCGAGGCCGTGCAGCAGGTCGAGCTGCGGGTCGTCGGGGCCGGGGGGCGCGACACGACCGTGACGCTGACCCCGGCGACGGGGACGGGGATCCTCCGCTCCACGGCCCGCCTCCGCTTCGGCCCGCCCTCGGCCGGGGCGCCGCGCGCCTTCCCCCTCGGGATCTACTCGGTCCAGGCGATCACCCGGCTGGAGGGCGGCGACGTCTTCCGGACGAACGTGGACGGCCTGTTCAACGTGACCCGCTGAGTCGCGACGCGCGGGGCCGCCGCCGGGCGTCTTGCCCGGCGGCGCCCCGCCGCGCAGAATCAAGGGCGAACAGCGTTCGGTAACGCGCCCGGCGACGGCCGCGCCCCCACTCTCTTCCTGCCATGCCGACCTACAAGGCGCCGCTCGACGACATCCGCTTCCTGCTGACCGAGCTGCTGGACGTCGAGCAGCTCTCGAAGCTCCCCGGGTACGAGGAGGCGACGCCCGACGTGCTGCTCGCGGTGCTGGAGGAGGGCGCGAAGCTGTGCGAGGACGTGCTGGCGCCGATCAACCAGAGCGGCGACGCCGAGGGGTGCCGGTACGAGAACGGGGTGGTGACGACGCCGAAGGGGTTCAAGGAGGCGTACGCCGAGTTCGTGAAGGGCGGGTGGCCGGCGATGACCGCGCCCGCGGAGTTCGGCGGCCAGGGGCTGCCGCACCTCACGCGCTTCGTGCTGAACGAGATGATGTGCGCGGCGAACCTCTCGTTCGCGATGTACCCCGAGCTCGGGCACGGCGTCGCGATGACGCTCGAGAAGTGGGGGAACGAGGAGCTGAAGCACCGCTTCATGCCGAAGATCGTCGACGGCACGTGGACGGGGACGATGTGCCTCACCGAGCCGCACGCGGGCACGGACCTCGGCATCATCCGCACGAAGGCGGTGCCGGCGGGCGACGGCGTCCACGAGCTGACCGGCACCAAGATCTTCATCTCGGCGGGCGACCACGACCTGGCGGAGAACGTCGTCCACCTCGTGCTGGCCAAGCTCCCCGACGCGCCGGCGGGGACGAAGGGGATCTCGATGTTCATCGTCCCCAAGTTCCTCCCGACCGAGGAGGGGGGCGTGGGCACGGCGAACGGCGTCACCTGCGGCTCCATCGAGCACAAGATGGGGATCAAGGGCAACGCCACCTGCGTCATCAACTTCGACGGCGCGAAGGGGTGGCTCGTCGGCGACGAGCACAAGGGGATGCGCGCCATGTTCACGATGATGAACGGCGCGCGCCTCGGCGTGGGGCTGCAGGGGCTCGGCCTCGCGGAGGTCGCGTACCAGAACGCGCTCGCCTACACGAAGGACCGCGTCCAGGGGCGCGCGCTCACGGGCAAGAAGGCGCCCGAGCAGGAGGCGGACCCGATCATCGTGCACCCCGACGTGCGCAAGATGCTGCTCACGCAGAAGGCGTACGTCGAGGGGGAGCGCGCGCTCGCCTACTGGGTCGGGCAGCTCATCGACGTCGAGGAGAAGCACCCGGACGCGGAGAAGCGGCAGGAGGCGTCCGACCTGGTGGCGCTCATGACGCCGATCATCAAGGGCTTCCTGACCGACACCGGCTTCGAGAGCGCGAACCTCGCGCTGCAGTGCCTGGGCGGGCACGGCTACGTGCGCGAGTACGGGCTGGAGCAGTTCGTCCGCGACGCGCGCATCGCGCAGATCTACGAGGGGACCAACGGCGTGCAGGCGCTCGACCTGATCGGCCGCAAGGTTCCGGAGGGGAACGGGCGGCTGCTGCGGCGGTTCCTGACGCTCGTGCAGGCGGACGTGAAGGAGGCGCAGGGCGACCCGCGCGTCGCCGAGCACGCGGCGCAGCTCGCCGACGCGGTGCGCAAGACGCAGGAGAGCATCATGACGGTGATGCAGAAGGCGATGCAGAACCCCGACGAGGCGGGGGCGGCGTCGACCGACTTCCTGCGGATGATGGGGCTCGTCGCGACCGGGTGGATGTGGCTCAAGATGGCGCGCCTGGCGCACGACCGGCTCGCGGCCGGCGGCGACGCGCGCTTCTACGACGCGAAGGTCAAGACGGCGCGCTTCTACTTCGCCAAGCTGCTGCCGCAGGTCGACGCGCTGGCGGTCACGATGAAGTCGGGCGCGGCGCCGCTGATGGAGCTGGAGGCGGCGGCCTTCTGACCCGCCGCCCGGCCGGCCGAACTCTTGCGCGGTGACCGCGGGGCGCGCGTCCGATGCCGGGCGCGCGCCCCGCTGCCGTCCGCACCCCCGAGGTCGCCGTGTACGCCGCCTGCCTGTTCTGCGCCGCGCCGTTCCCCGCCAACGACGCGCTGGAGACGTTCCCGGTCGGGCGCCGCGTCGCCTTCGACGCGGAGCGGGGGCGCCTGTGGGCGGTGTGCCGCCGCTGCGAGCGGTGGAACCTGGCGCCGCTCGAGGAGCGCTGGGAGGCGATCGAGGACGCCGAGCGGGCGTTCCGCGCGACGCGGGTGCGCGTGTCCACGGACAACATCGGGCTGGCGACGCTCCGCTCGGGGCTCGAGCTGGTGCGCGTCGGGCGGCCGCTGCGCCCCGAGTTCGCGGCCTGGCGCTACGGCGACCAGTTCGG
>NZ_JARGEK010000749.1 GCF_029211165.1 Roseisolibacter sp. H3M3-2 | reverse complement strand
ATTGAGTGGCCCGCCGGAGGCACCGCCTTGCGCTGCCCCCGTCGAGCCGGTTGGACACCAAAAGGGAGGGGCAGGCATGGGGGCATACGCGATCATGCGATGCAAGAAGCTGGCGAAAATGGGCAACGTGGCGGCCAGTCTCAAGCACGCCTACCGCGAGCGCGAGACGCCCAACGCTGACGCCAGCAGGACGCCAGAGAACGAGCACTGGGCGGCCAGCAGCACCGATGAAGCGATGGGCCGACTGCGCGAGTTGCTGCCAGAGAAGCGGCGCAAGGACGCTGTGTTGGCGGTCGAGTACGTCATGACGGCCAGCCCGGAATGGTGGAAGTCGGCCAGCCAAGAACAGCAGGCGGCGTTCTTCGAGAAGGCGCACAAGTGGCTGGCGGACAAGTACGGGGCGGATCGCATCGTGACGGCCAGCATCCACCGTGACGAAACCAGCCCGCACATGACCGCGTTCGTGGTGCCGCTGACGCAGGACGGCAGGCTGTCGGCCAAGGAGTTCATCGGCAACAAAGCGCAGATGACCCGCGACCAGACCACGTTTGCGGCCGCTGTGGCCGATCTAGGGCTGCAACGGGGCATCGAGGGCAGCAAGGCACGTCACACGCGCATTCAGGCGTTCTACGAGGCCCTGGAGCGGCCACCAGTGGGCCACGTCACCATCAGCCCGCAAGCGGTCGAGCCACGCGCCTATGCACCGCAGGGATTGGCCGAAAAGCTGGGAATCTCAAAGCGCGTTGAGACGCCGGAAGCCGTGG
>NZ_JARGEK010000748.1 GCF_029211165.1 Roseisolibacter sp. H3M3-2 | reverse complement strand
AGCGGCTGCGGCGGCGCGCCGGCGTGGCGCGGCAGCGCGGCCAGCCCGCTGCAGGCGACCCCGACGCGCCGGACCTCGGCGAGCACCGTCAGCAGCGCCTCCGCGTCGTGCCCCGCGACGCGCTGCGGCTCGGCGAGCCAGCGCTCCAGCGCCGCGTCGGCGAGGTTGGCGGCGAGCCCCATGCGGCGGCGGGCGCGCGCGGGCGACGGGCCGCCGTCGTCGGGGAGCAGCCCCGCGGACCGCGCCGCGGCGGCGAACGTCTCCCGCACGCGCTCCAGCAGCGTCCCCAGGGTGGCCGGGATCCCCGCCGACTCGTAGCGCGGCCACAGCACCCGGCTCGCCAGCACCGCCAGCGCGCCGCCGGTGAGCGTGTCGACGATGCGCACCCCCGCCAGCCGCCAGTCGCCGAGCGCGGGCTCGGCCAGCAGCACGAACAGCGGCGTGAGGAAGAAGGTGAAGAGCGCGTAGTTGCGCCGCACCGCGACGGCCGCGACGGCGAGCACGAACATCACCGCCGCGAGCGCGAGGCGGTCGTGCAGCAGCGCCGCCAGCAGCGCCGCGACGACGCCGCCGAGCACCGTGCCGCCGACGCGCGCCGCGCCGCGCTGCCAGGTCGCGCCGGCGTACGGCTGCAACACGAGGATCGCGGTCGTCGCCAGCCACTGCACGCGCGCGACGTGCAGCGCGCCGCCGAGCAGGTGCGCGGCCGTCACCACGACGGCGAGGCGCGCGGGGTGGCGCCGCGCCGGGTCGTCGGCGGCCGCCAGC
>NZ_JARGEK010000747.1 GCF_029211165.1 Roseisolibacter sp. H3M3-2 | reverse complement strand
CTCCATGTTCATGGCAGGGCCTTTCGGAGTGCTGCCGACGCGCGAGATCAGGCCGGCAGCTCGATCCTGAACCGATTGATGTGGAGCGCTCCGGAGACGCGCTGCGTGGGCATCGAGAGCGCCGCATCCTGTTGCGGGTACAAGGCCACGATCATGAAGTTCAGGAGCGGCCGCTGCAGGCACCGCGCGACGGGCGCGGCCGCGTAAGTGTCCTTCCGGCCCACGCTGGTCCCGATGCACTGAAAGAACGCGTCGCTGGGCGCGAGGTCCGCGGTGAAGGTTACGAAGCCGCTGTTCGTCAGGCCGGTGTCCCTGAGATGCGGCCAGCCAAGTCCAAAGCCGCCGAAGCCGAGCACATCGTCGATCAGCGCGCCGGTGAAGATGAAGTTGATCGGCTTGCCGGTGCCAGCTGGCGCCGCGAGGTCGTTGACCTGGAAGTGCAATGCCAACCGGACGTGCGGCGGAAGAAACAGATCGGACGCGCGAAGCCCAATCGTCAGCCGAGCATTCCGCAGGTCGGCGACGTTGGGAATGGCGCCGAGGTTCACGGCCGCGTTGCCGACGGCCAGCAGGTTGAGCATGCCCGGGCCCGGCCAGATGTGGTTGTGATCGGACCAGAGCCCGCCACCGGCATTGCAGTCGATTAGGCCATAGCCGCCGTCAGCAGCCTGGTAGGAGAGCGGATCATAGGACGCGAGCGTCGCGCTATCCACCGAACCATGGGCCGTCGTGAAGGCGTTGCAATCGGCTTGGCTGTCGAAGCTGTTGTCATAAT
>NZ_JARGEK010000746.1 GCF_029211165.1 Roseisolibacter sp. H3M3-2 | reverse complement strand
GCGCCGCATCCCGACCCTGTATCCGGGCGAGCAGCAACTACCGACCGGCCCCGGCGAGGAGCCGCCCAGCCAGCCCGGCATTCCGGGCATGGAACCAGACCTGCCAGCCTTGACCGAAACGGAGGAATGGGAACGGCGCGGGCAGCAGCGCCTGCCGATGCCCGATGAGCCGTGTTTTCTGGACGATGGCGAGCCGTTGGAGCCGCCGACACGGGTCACGCTGCCGCGCCGGTAGCACTTGGGTTGCGCAGCAACCCGTAAGTGCGCTGTTCCAGACTATCGGCTGTAGCCGCCTCGCCGCCCTATACCTTGTCTGCCTCCCCGCGTTGCGTCGCGGTGCATGGAGCCGGGCCACCTCGACCTGAATGGAAGCCGGCGGCACCTCGCTAACGGATTCACCGTTTTTATCAGGCTCTGGGAGGCAGAATAAATGATCATATCGTCAATTATTACCTCCACGGGGAGAGCCTGAGCAAACTGGCCTCAGGCATTTGAGAAGCACACGGTCACACTGCTTCCGGTAGTCAATAAACCGGTAAACCAGCAATAGACATAAGCGGCTATTTAACGACCCTGCCCTGAACCGACGACCGGGTCGAATTTGCTTTCGAATTTCTGCCATTCATCCGCTTATTATCACTTATTCAGGCGTAGCAACCAGGCGTTTAAGGGCACCAATAACTGCCTTAAAAAAATTACGCCCCGCCCTGCCACTCATCGCAGTACGGCCTATTGGTTAAAAAATGAGCTGATTTAACAAAAATTTAACGCGAATTTTAA
>NZ_JARGEK010000745.1 GCF_029211165.1 Roseisolibacter sp. H3M3-2 | reverse complement strand
CGCGGGGCTCGCGTGAGCGCCCGCCCGATGCGCCTCGAGCGCCCGGACGGGGCGGGCGGGGCCCAGGCCGCCGGCTGGGGCGCGGCGCCCGACACCGCCGCCCTGGTCCTCGGCGCCCGCGACGGCGACCCGCTGGCGTTCCGGCAGCTCGTCGACGCGCACTACGCGCGGTCGCTGCGCTTCGCCCGCAACATGGGGCTGGCCGCCGAGGACGCCGAGGAGGCGGTGCAGGACACGTTCGTCCGGGTGTGGAACGCGCTGCCGCGCTTCCGCCCGGGGGCGCCGTTCGAGCCGTGGCTGTTCCGGATCCTCGCCAACCGCTGCCGCAGCGCGCTGGTGCGCCGGAAGTGGTGGCGTCGCGCCGCGGTCGACGACGCCGACGAGGTGCTGGCGCAGCTCCCCGCGCGCTGGGGCGCCGAGGGGGACGACGCGCTGTACGACCAGGTGCGGCAGGCGCTCGACGGGCTGCCGGCCGAGCAGCGCGAGGCCTTCCTGCTGCGGCACGTGGAGGGCATGGAATACGCCGACATGATGGAGACCACGGGCGCGGGGCTGTCCGCGCTCAAGATGCGGGTGAAGCGGGCGAGCGACGCCCTGCGCGCGCGCCTGACGGAGGCCAAGGGATGAGCGGGTCCGCGAACGACGGGCGCCCGGCGCTGGAGCCGGACGAGGTGCGCCGCACGGCGGGGCTGGAGCCGGCGCTGGACGCGCTGCGCGGGCTGCCGCCGGTGCCGCCGGGCGCGGTCGACCGCGTGGTCGGCGCCGCGGTGGCGCGCGGAC
>NZ_JARGEK010000744.1 GCF_029211165.1 Roseisolibacter sp. H3M3-2 | reverse complement strand
GGGGGGCGGCGGCGTCGCCGGGGACGGCGCGGGGGCGGCGCGGTCGCAGGCGCCCAGCGCCTCGCCCAGCGCCGCGGCGAGCAGCAGGCGGGGCGGGAGTGGGCGCATGGGGGCACGGTAACGTCCGGCCCGGCCGCGCGGAACGGAGCCGATGGTACGGAACCGGTATGTTTCGGCGTCCCCGAGCGAGAGAGAGGAGAGAGCGACCATGACCGCCCCGTCCAGCGCCGCCGCCAAGGCCACCGTCCCCTGCGCGCAGTGCCGCGCGCTCAACCGCGTCGACCTGGCGCGCGTCGCCGACGGGCCGCGCTGCGCCAAGTGCCGCGCGCCGCTCGCGCTCGACCACCCGGTGCCGGTGCGCGACGCCGACTTCGCGCGCGTGGTCGCCGACAGCCCGGTGCCGGTGCTGGTCGACTTCTACGCCGACTGGTGCGGCCCCTGCAAGGCCATGGCGCCGCAGCTCGACGCCTTCGCGCAGCGCCACGCGGGGGCGGTGCTGGTCGCGAAGCTCGACACCGACGCGAACCCGGACACCAGCATGAAGTTCGGGATCCGCAGCATCCCGACGCTCGCGGTGTTCGTCGGCGGGCGCGAGGCGGCGCGCGAGGTCGGCGCGGTGCCGGCGGCGCGGCTCGAGGCGCTGGTGGCGCGCGCACGCACCACGTCGGCCGGCTGAGCGGACGGCGGGGCGCCGCGCGCGGCGGCGCCGCGTTCTTGCAGCGGGCGGGCGCGCCCACACCCCGAGGTGCCCCATGCCCGCCCGCCCGCACGCCGCGGCCTCCGCCG
>NZ_JARGEK010000743.1 GCF_029211165.1 Roseisolibacter sp. H3M3-2 | reverse complement strand
GGCAGGCGACCGCGGCGCCCGCCGCGGCGCCGGCCGCGCGCTGGGAGACGGCGCTCGGCGCGTCGCTGCGCACCCGCGCCGAGGGATGGCGCTGGTTCGAGCCGCCGCCCGGCGTCGCCGCCGACGGCGAGTACGGATTCGTCGGGACGCTGCTCCGCGTCGCCCTCACCGCGCGCCGCGGCGGGCTCGCGTTCACCGTCGAGGGCGCGGCGCCGCTGCTGGTCGCGCTGTCCGCCGACGCGCTGGCGCCGCCGCCGCAGGGGCAGCTCGGCTTCGGCGGCGCCTACCGCGCGGCCAACGGGGGCGACGCGACGGTGGCGCGCGCGTTCGTGAAGCAGGCGCACGTGCGCCTCGGGGCCGCCCCCGGCGCGCGCGGCGCCTCGGCGCGACTCGGCCGCTTCGAGCTGTCGGACGGCGCCGAGCTCGCGCCGCGCGACCCGACGCTGGCGAGCCTCAAGCGCGACCGCATCGCGCAGCGGCTCGTCGGCCCGTTCGGCTGGACGCACGTCGGGCGCAGCTTCGACGGCGTGCACCTCGCGCGCACGCGCGCCGCGAGCGGGGCGCGCGGCGGCGGGGGCGACCTCACCCTCGCCGCGGCGCTGCCGACCGAGGGGGCGTTCCGCGCCGCCGCCGACCTCGCGCTCGAGTTCGGGCTCGCGTACGCCGCCTACACGCGCAACGGCGGCGACGCCGCGCGCGGACGCGGCGCGGGGGACGCGCGGCTGTTCGCGCTCCACTACGCCGACTGGCGCGACGTGGCCCCCGTCGACAACCGCCCCGCCGCGGCG
>NZ_JARGEK010000742.1 GCF_029211165.1 Roseisolibacter sp. H3M3-2 | reverse complement strand
GGCGGCGTCGCCGGCGCGTCGGGCGGGGCCGACGCCAGCGCGTCGGCCACCTCGGCGAGCGCCCGCGACGCCTCGCGCAGCTCGGCGGGGGTCAGCAGCTCGGCCAGCCCGGCCTCGATGGTCGGCAGCGCCGCGCGCAGCTGCGCCACGGTGAGCGCGTCGCGCTCGAACACCCGCGCGCGGAGCAGGAGCCGCGACAGCGTGAACGGCGCGACCGAGCGGCCGAGCATCGGCGCGACCGCGGTCACCAGCGCGTCGAACAGCCCGGCGCTCATGCGCGCTCCGGCTGCCCGGCGGTCGCGAGGGAGCGCGACAGCTCCTCGCGCATCCGCTCGAGGTCCGCCGTCTGGAGCGCCAGCTCGCGCTCCAGGTGCCCGCGCTGCGTCTCCTCGATGCGCCGGAACACCTCCGCGCCCGAGACCAGCGCCACCGCGTAGGCCGCGAAGCGCAGCACGTGGAAGAGCCACCACACCGGGCTCCACACGTCGGAGAGCCAGAACAGCAGCCCGGCGACGCCGAAGAGCACGAGCTGCGTCGCGAACACGGCCGCCTCGCCCGCGCCCGGCGCGAGCCGGCTCACCGAGGAGCCGCGCGCCTCGCGCGCGAGGAACGCGGCGCCGGCGAGGAAGCCGACGCCGCCGACCACGTTCAGCGCGCGCGCCCACGTCGTGTAGACGCCCGCGGCGTCGAACGCCGCCGGCCACGCGCCCGGGGGGATCAGCAGCGCCGCCGACAGCAGCAGCGCCACGGCGACCGACCCGCCGAGCAGCCGCGCCGCGCGGCGCGCCTCCTCCGCG
>NZ_JARGEK010000741.1 GCF_029211165.1 Roseisolibacter sp. H3M3-2 | reverse complement strand
GGTCGCGCGCGCGCGCGCCGCCGCGTCGAGCGCGGGCGACGCCGGCGCCCCCGCCAGCACGACCAGCACGCTCGCCGAGGGCGGCCGCTGCCGGTCGAGCGCGTACACGGTCGGATACGGCGCGCCGTCGGGCCCCGCCTCGCGCACGTCGCCCACCACGCCGACGACGCGCATCGGGCGCAGGTCGCCGTCCATGTTGCCGAACTGGATCAGCCGGCCGATCGGGTCGGCGCCGGCGAAGCGGCGGCGCGCCAGCGACGCCGAGATCACCGCCGACGGCGGGTCGTCGTCGCGGTCGTCGCGCGTGAACACCCGCCCGCGCACCACGGGGATCCCCATCGCCGCGAAGTAGCCGTCGCCCGCCAGCCGGTACGCGGCCTCGCCGGTGCGCGTGCTGTCCTTCACCAGCCGCCGCCAGTCGTCGAAGCTGGTCACCTCCCCCTCGGCCGCCTGCAGGATGAAGGTGCCGCTGCTCCCCGCGTCGCCGCCGAGCACGGGGAGGTGGTTCACGGTGCCCGCGGCGCCGACGCCGGGGAGCGCGCGCAGCCGCGCGACGACCGCCGCGACCTTCGCGCGCTGCCGCAGCGCGCTCGCGGTGTCCTCCGCCCACGGGAAGCGCACCGACACCACCACCGGCCCCGCGGCGCGGAAGCCGGGGTCGACGCGCGACAGCGTCGCGTAGCTGCGCGCGAGCAGCCCGGCGCCCACCAGCAGCACCGTGGTCGCCGCCGCGAGCGCGCCGAGCAGCGCCGCGCGGCCGCTCCCGCCGTCGCGGGCGCCGAGCGCCGAGCGGTCGG
>NZ_JARGEK010000740.1 GCF_029211165.1 Roseisolibacter sp. H3M3-2 | reverse complement strand
CTGCTCGGGCGCCTCGCCGAGGCGGGGGACGCGCGCGCGGCCGCGCGGTCGGCGGCGGCGGCGCTGGCGCGCTGGGCGGGGGTGTACGACGGGGGCCACCGGGTCGAGCTGGCCGACGGGCGCCTGTGGTACCGCCGCCGCGCCGCGGTGATGCCCGAGGAGCTGCTCCCGCTGGGCGGCGACCGCTTCGCCGCCGGCGCGACGCGGTTCGCGTTCGAGACGAGCGGCGCGACGGCGCGCCTCACCATCGAGCGCCCCGACGGGTCGCGGCTCGCCTACCCGCGCACCGCCGCGGTGGCCGCCGCGCCCTGAGGGGGCGCGCCCCGAGGGAGCGCGACCTGCGCGGCGATCACCGCCGACAGCCGCTCGGCGGCGTTGTCCCAGTTCGCGCGCACCGCGCGCTCCACCGCGTCGGCGCCCCCCGCGCGCACGGCGTCGGCGATCGCGCGGTGCTCGGCGTGCGTGACGCCGAAGTCGGCGCCCGCGCGCTGGAGCAGCGGGCCGTGGAACCACTCGTACCGCTCCAGCCGCGGGCGCAGCGCGTCGAGCAGCGCGCGGGTGACGGGGCCCGCGCACGCCGCCGCCAGCTCGGCGTGGAAGGCGTGGTGGAGCGCCGAGAGGCGGTCGGCGGTGCCCGGGTCGTCCTCGGCGAGGGTGCGCTCGAGCGCGTCGTCGAGCGCCAGCAGCGCGTCGTCGAGCGCGTCGGCCGGGTCGGCGGGGACCGCGGCGACGGCGCGGGCGGCGCTCGCCTCCAGCGCGCCCGCGGCGCGGTAGACCTCAAGTCGGATCGTAGGCATGTCGTT
>NZ_JARGEK010000074.1 GCF_029211165.1 Roseisolibacter sp. H3M3-2 | reverse complement strand
GCCGCCTCGTCGGCGCGGCCGGCCGCCGCCTCGGGGGCGCGGATGACGCGCGCGCCGCGCGACGAGGCCGCGGTGCTGCGCGGCGCCGAGGTGGCGTTCCAGCCGGTGGCCGTGCTCGCGGAGCTGGTGCGCACGCGGAAGGTGACGCCGACGCAGCTCACGGAGCTGTACCTGTCGCGCATCCGGACGCACGACCCGGTGCTGAAGGCGGTCATCACCGTCACCGAGGACCGCGCGCGCGCGCAGGCGCGGCAGCTCGACGACGAGATCGCGCGCGGGCGGTGGCGCGGCCCGCTGCACGGGATCCCGTGGGGCGCGAAGGACCTGCTGGCGGCGAAGGGCTACAAGACGACGTGGGGCGCGGGCCCCTACAGGGAGCAGGTGATCGACGCCGACGCCGAGGTGGTGCGGCGCCTCGACGCGGCGGGGGCGATCCTGGTCGCGAAGCTCACGCTCGGCGAGCTGGCGCAGGGCGACGTCTGGTTCGGCAACGGGCCGACCGACGCCGGCGCGAACGAGACGACGCGGCAGGGGCAGCGCACGCGCAACCCGTGGAACACCGAGCAGGGGGCGAGCGGGTCGAGCGCGGGCCCCGGCAGCGCGACGGCGGCGGGGCTGGTGGGCTTCGCGATCGGGAGCGAGACGCTCGGCTCGATCTCGTCGCCGTCGACGCGCAACGGCGTGACCGGGCTGCGCCCGACGTTCGGGCGCGTGCCGCGCACCGGCGCGATGGCGCTGTCGTGGACGATGGACAAGCTCGGGCCGATGTGCCGCTCGGTCGAGGACTGCGCGCTGGTGCTCGACGCGATCCAGGGGCCGGACGGCGCCGACCTGACGTGCCTCGACGCGCCGTTCCGGTGGGACGCCGCGATGCCCCTGCGGCGCATCCGCGTCGGCTACGTGCAGGCGGCGTTCGACGCGCCGGCCGCCGACCCGCAGAACCCGCAGCGCCCCGGGCGCCCCGCCAAGGCGTTCGACGACGCGGCGCTGGCGGTGCTGCGCGACACGCTCGGGATCTCGCTGATCCCCGTCGAGCTGCCGGACGCGCCGTTCGACGCGATGCGGCTGATCCTGACCGCCGAGGCGGCGGCGGCGTTCGACGAGCTCACGCGCTCCAACCGCGACCGCGAGCTGGTGCAGCAGGGGCCGAACGACTGGGCGACCACGTTCCGCACGGCGCGCTTCATCCCCGCGGTGGACTACATCAACGCCAACCGCGTGCGCACGACGCTGATGCGGCAGTGGGCGCGGGTCTTCGACGCGGTGGACGTGATCGTGACGCCGACCAGCGCGCCGGGGCTCAACCAGCTGCAGGCGACGAACCTCACCGGGCACCCCGCGCTGATCCTGCCGCACGGCTTCACGGCGCAGGGGACGCCGGTGTCGCTGACCTTCCTCGGGAAGCTGTTCGGCGAGGCCGAGCTGCTGCGCGTGGCGCACGCGTACCAGCAGGCGACCGGGTTCCACCTGAAGCGCCCGGCGAAGTTCGCGTGAGGGTCCTCGTCACCGGCGCGGCCGGCTTCCTCGGCTCCCACCTGACCGACCGCTTCCTCGCCGACGGGCACGCGGTGGTGGGGATGGACAACTTCATCACCGGTCGGCCGGAGAACCTCGCGCACCTCGCGCGGCACGAGGGGTTCTCGTTCGTGCGGCACGACGTGAGCACGCCGTTCGCCGTCGACGGCCCGCTCGACGGCGTGCTGCACCTCGCGTCGCCGGCCAGCCCGGTCGACTACCTGGAGCACCCGATCGAGACGCTGCGCGTCGGCGCGCACGGCACCGACCACGCGCTCGCGCTCGCGCTGGCCAAGGGGGCGCGCTTCTTCATCGCGTCGACCTCCGAGGTCTACGGCGACCCGCAGGTGCACCCGCAGCCGGAGTCGTACTGGGGGCACGTCAACCCGGTCGGCCCGCGCAGCTGCTACGACGAGGCCAAGCGCTTCGCCGAGGCGCTGACGATGGCGTACCACCGCGCGCACGGGGTGGACACGCGCATCGTCCGGATCTTCAACACCTACGGGCCGCGCATGCGCCCCGACGACGGGCGCGTGGTCTCGAACTTCGTCGTGCAGGCGCTGCGCGGGGAGCCGATCACGATCTACGGCGACGGCTCGCAGACGCGCTCGTTCTGCTACGTCGACGACGAGGTCGAGGGGCTGTACCGCCTCTTCCTGCACGGGACGCCGGAGCCGACCAACGTCGGCAACCCGGCGGAGTACACGGTGCGCCAGCTCGCCGAGCGGGTGGCGGCGCTCACGGGGACGCGCTCGGAGGTGGTGTACCGCGACCTGCCGGTGGACGACCCCCGGGTGCGGCGCCCCGACATCACGCGCGCGCGCGAGACGCTGGGGTGGGAGCCGCGCGTCCCGCTGGACGAGGGGCTGCGCCGCACGATCGACTACTTCGCGGCGCGCCTGGCGTCCGCCGAGTGAGCACGCACCTGCGGGACCGCATCGCCGACGCGCTGCGGCAGCGGGTGGCGGTCGGTCTGCAGCGCGGCGCGCTGCGCCCCGGCGACCGCCTGCCGACGACGCGCGAGCTGGCGGCGGACCTCGACGCCGACGCGCGCGTGGTGGCGGCGGCGTACCGTGCGCTGGCCGACGAGGGGCTGGTCGAGATCCGCGCGCGCGCGGGGGTGTACGTGGCCGCGCTCCCCGGCGACGCGGCGCTCCCGGGCACGCCCCCCGCCGCCTGGCTGGCGGAGGTGCTGGCGCAGGGGATCGCGCGCGGCGTCGCGGTGCCCACCCTCGGCGCGTGGGTGACGCGCGCGACGACCGCCAAGCCGGCGACGGCGGCGGCGATCGCGGGCACGCTCGACCAGGCGATGGGGCTCGCGCGCGAGCTGCACGACGACTTCGGGATCGCCGCGCAGGGGGTGCTCGCCGAGACGCTGCGCCCGGGGGAGCGGCTCCCGCGCGCGGTGGAGCGCGCGAACCTGCTGGTGGCGACCGAGCTGACGGCGCCGATGGCGCGCAAGCTGGCCGACCGGCTCGGGAAGCGGCACGTGGTGATCGACGTGCGCCCCGACCTGCTGAGCCCCGAGTGGCGGCTGCTGCTGGCGCGCGCCGCGTACGTGGTGATCGCCGACCCGCGGTTCGGCGCGCTGGTGCACGCGCTGCTCGCCGACGCCGACGGGGCGACGAACGTGCGGCTGCTGGTCGCGGGGCGCGACAGCCTGTCGGAGGTGCCGCCCGAGGCGCCGACCTACGTCACCGAGGCCGCGCGCGAGCGGCTGGGGCGGACCGGGCTCCCGGGGCGCGTGCTGCCGCCGGCGCGGACGCTGAGCCTGGAGTCGACGCTGGCGATCGCGCGGGTGCTGGTGGAGAGGAATTTGGCGGCCGGGTAGGGCGAACGCGGGAGGAGCGAACTCGGGAACGGCGAACACGGGAACTGCGAACACGGGAACGGCGACCTCGGGAGCGGCGACCACGGAAGCCACGAGTTCGCCCCTCCCGAGTTCGCCTCATCGAGTTCGCCTCATCCGAGTTCGCCCTACTCGTATTCGCCCTTCCCGAGCTCGTGTCGCACCGCCCCCTCCACCGTCGGGTGGCGGAACCGGAACCCGGCGGCGAGCAGCGCCCGCGGGACCGCGCGCTGGCTGGCGAGGAGCATCGCGTCGGCGAACTCGGCGCCGAGGGCGAGGCGGAGGGCGAAGGCGGGGGCGGCGGCGAACGACGGGCGGTGGAGCACGCGGCCGAGGACGCGCGTGAAGTCGGCGTTGGTCATGGGCTCGGGCGACACGACGTTCACGGGGCCGCGCAGCGCGTCGTGCGCGATCGCGAAGTGCAGCGCGCCGACCACGTCGTCGAGCGCCACGAGGCTCATCCACTGGCGCCCGTCGCCGAGGCGGCCGCCGGCGCCGAGCCGGAAGGGGAGCATCAGCTTCGGCAGCGCGCCGCCGGCGGGGGTGAGCACGACGCCGAGCCGCGCGTGCACGACGCGGATCCCGGCGCGCGCGGCGGCGTCCGTCGACGCCTCCCACCGGCGCGCGACGTCGGCGAGGAATCCGGTTCCCGGCGCGCTGTGCTCGTCGAGCACCTCGTCGCCGCGGTCGCCGTAGAGGCCGACCGCGCTCGCCGACACCAGCACCCGCGGCGGGCGCTCCAGGCGCGCGAGCGTCCCGGCGAGCAGCGTCGTGCCGCGCACGCGGCTCTCCTCGATCGCGCGGCGGTGCGCGTCGGTCCAGCGCTCCGACACGCTGGCGCCGGCGAGGTGCACGACGGCGTCGACCCCCTCGAGCGCGCGCGGGTCGAGCGTGCCGGCGTCGGGGTCCCACCGCACGTCGCGCAGCTGCGGCGTCCCCGCGTCGCGCGGGGCGCCGCGGCCGATCCGCACGACCGTGTGGCCGCCGGCGGTGAGGAACGGCACGAGCGCCGAGCCGACGAGCCCCGACGCGCCGGTGACGGCGACGGTGAGCGGCGGCAGCGCGGCGGCGGCGTGGCGTTCGAGGTCGGCGGCGGTCACGGCGTGACGGTAGCGGAAGAGGCGCGCCAGCTCCGCGCGCGCGACGGGCGCCCCCAGCGCGCCGAGCGGGCCGAGGGGGAGCGCGAGGTCGACCTCGTCGGTGAGGACGCTGGCGGCGTCGCCGTCGGGCTCGACGCGGTGCAGGTGCGACCAGCGCGCGAACGGCCCCTCGAGCTGCACGTCGCGGAACTGCCGGCCGGGGACGTGGTCGCGGTGCTCGACCACCCAGCGCGGCGGCACGACCAGCTCGACCAGCGGGTCGAGCGCGGGGTGCGGCGCGACGTGCGCCTCCAGCTCGACGCGCGCGCCGTCGGTGACGCGGCCGTCGGTGCGGCGCACGCGCACGCGCTGCCACGGCGGCGCGAGGCGCTGGAAGGCGCCGGGGCGCTCGTGCCACGCGAACAGCGCGGCGGCGGGGACGGGGACGCGGACGGAGCGGGCGAAGCGCACGCCATCCCAACGCGGCGGGGCGCCGACGGTTTCCCGCGCCGCGGGCGCGCGCCGGCGCTCAGTCGCCGAGCTGGCCGCCGTTCTCGCCGTCGACGAGGCGCCACAGGTACCACGACGCGACGGTGCGCCACGGCGCCCACGGCGCGCCGAGCGCCGCCACCTCCCTCGGCGTCGCGAGCGCCGGCAGCCCGTACGCGAGCTGCACGCCGCGCTGGATGCCGAGGTCGAGCTCCGGCAGCAGGTCGGGGCGGCCGAGGCGGAACATGAGGAAGATCTGCGCGGTCCAGCGGCCGACGCCCTTCACGCGCGTGAGCGCGGCGATCGCCGCGTCGTCGTCGAGCGCGTCCACGTCGTCGAGCGGCACGTCGCGCGCGGCGACGCGGGCCGCGAGGTCGCGCAGGTAGCCGATCTTCTGGCGCGACAGCCCGGCCTCGCGCAGCCGCGCGTCGGAGGTGTCGAGCAGCTCGCGCGGCTCGGGGGCGCGGTCGCCGTAGAGGGCGTGGAAGCGGCGGTGGATGGTGCCGGCCGCCTTCCCCGACAGCTGCTGGTACACGATCGAGCGGCACACCGCCCCGAAGTGCGTCCCCTCGGCGCGCGGCGCGAACGCGCACGGCCCCACGGCGTCGACGACGGCGCGCATCACCGGGTCGGCGGCGCGGAGGTGGGAGACGGCCTCCTCGTAGTGCATGGGGGGAAGCTAGCGGTGGGCTGCGGGCTGCGGGTTCGGATCCGCAGCCCGCAGCCCGCAGCGTCCTGCTAGTGCCCCCCCCGGTCCTCCTTCGACCGGTTGCCGCCGCCCTGCCCCACGCTGCGCACGCTCGCGCTGTGGTGCTGGTCGCCGCCCTGCGGGTGGGCGGTGAAGCCGCCCCGCCCCTGGAACTCCTGCGGGTCGTGGCCGTGCGTCCGCATGTCGATGTCGCGGCGGTTCTTCTCGCTGTTCTTCTCCGCCTCGTCGTGCTGCGTGCGGTTCTCGAACAGGCGGTGCCCGCCGTCGCGGTTGGCCGCCGGGTTGTCGATGCGGCGCTCGTGCTCCTCCTTGTTGTCGCCGCGCGCCTGCGGGTCCTGGTCGCCGCCCCCGCCGCGCCGCGAGTGGTCGCTGATCCCGGCGAGGAAGGCCTCGCGCGTCTTCTCGCCCTGCTGCCCCTCGGCGTGGCGCTGCGCGCCCTTCTGCTCGCCGCGCGGGTCGTCGCTGTGCTTCGGCTTGCCCATGCCATGCTCCTGTGGTGATGGGGGCCCCCCGAGTGGCAACCGCCATGCCCCACCCCGCGCACGCCCGGGGTCGCGGCGGGTCGAACGACCCTCGACCGGCGTCGGGTGGCGCACGACTTTGCCGCATCGGAGCGGGGGGAGGCCGTCCGGGGATCCCCGACGACGTCGGCGGCTTCGGCCGACTGGCGACGCCCCGCCGGCTCCGTTTCCTTGTCTTCGACGATGCGTCCCGCACCCCTCCACCGTCTGGCCGCGCTCTGCCTCGGCCTGCTCTACCTCCTCGCGTGGGGGGAGCCGGTGGCGTGGCATCCGTGCCCGATGCACGACGGGACGGGGATGGCGGTCGCGACGGCCTCGGCCGGCGACGCGCACGGCGGCCACGCGGCGCACGCCGCGCACGCCCCGGCCGCCGAGCAGGCGGCCCCGGCCGACGCCGACCAGTCGGGCGGGCACGCCTGCGACTGCCTCGGCCACGGCTGCTGCGCGGCGGGCGTCCTCGCGCCCACGGCCCAGGCCGTCCGGTGGCGCGTCGTCGTGGCGCGCCGCTTGGCGGCCGGCTGGCGCTTGCGGGCGGGCGTCTGCGCGGCTTCGGCGACCTCGAGCGTGGTCGCGACGGGCGCCGGCGCGGTGAGCGCGAGCGGGCCGGCGAGCAGACCGAGCAGGAGCGTGGCGAGCGGGACGGCGGTACGGCGGGCGGTCGGGCGGAGGGCGGACGGCGACTTCATGACGGGGCGGCGGGCGGCGGGCGGTCGGGGCGGGGCGCTCGCCCCTCCGACGATCACCCCTGCACGCACGCCACGTTCCGCCGCGCCGCGCGGTCGCCGCCGCCGCTCAGACCTTGAAGACCACGTTGCGGCGCCACGCGACCCAGAGCAGGGCGCCCCAGAAGCCGACGAAGCTCAGCGCGAAGGCGAGCGACGCGTTGCGCGGGGAGAGCCAGGACGCGAAGAGCGCGTCGTGCACCGCCTTCTGCAGCGCGACCGGCCTGCCGCCGACGTCCACCTTGAGGATCGAGTAGATCAGGCGCGCCATGATCCCCGAGCCGATGAAGGCGAGCATCGGGTTCACGCCGAACCAGACGAAGGGGCGCGTCCACCCGGCGTAGCGATGCACGTCGACCGTCCACATGACGGTCGCCAGCGTGACCGCGGCGGTGCCGGCGGTGAACAGCGTGTAGGAGCTCGTCCAGAGCGACTTGTTGATCGGGAAGACCCAGTGCCACATCAGCCCGAACATCATCGCCAGCGCGCCGGCGGCGAACAGGCCGTTGAGGCGCTCGGGGAGCCCGTGGTCGCGGCGGCCGATCCAGCGGCCCGCGAGGGTGCCGAGCATCACCGAGCCCGCGGCGGGGAGGGTGGAGAGCAGCCCCTCGGGGTCGCGCAGCCCGCCGCCGCCGGCCCACAGGTGCGCGGGGGTGAGGAGCGTGCGGTCGAGCCACGCGTCGAGCGTGTGCCCCGGCTCCCCGAGCAGGAAGAGGCCGATCGTGTCGGTTCCCGGCACCGGGAGGAGCGTCATCGCCAGCCAGTAGCCGTAGAGGAGCGCGGCGAGGACGACGACCTGCTGCTTCACCGTCGTGCGCAGCGTGAGCAGCCCGGCAACGATGTACGCGAGGCCGATGCGCTGCAGCACGCCCATGATGCGGAGGTGCTCGAAGCGGTACGCGACGCGGTCGAGGAACGACGGGTCGGGGAGCCCGCGGATCTCCCCCCACTGGAAGAAGGGGAAGGCGCTGAGCGCGAGCCCGAAGAGGAAGATCAGCGCGCCGCGCCGCACGAGCTGCCGCACGAGCGTGCCCGTCGTGGCGCCCTGCGCGCGGCGGGCGCCGAGCGACAGCTCGGTGGTGATGCCGACGATGAAGAGGAAGAACGGGAAGATCAGGTCCGTCGGCGTCCACCCGTGCCACTCGGCGTGCGCGAGCGGCGGGTAGATCGCGGCCCACGAGCCGGGGTTGTTCACGAGCAGCATCCCGGCGACCGTCATCCCGCGGAAGACGTCGAGCGAGAGGAGCCGCTCCTTCGCGCGCGGCGGCGGCGCGGCGGCGCGCGGCGCGGGCGGGGTCGCCTCGCGCGCGGGGGCCGGGGGGGCGAGGGTGGCGCTCACGTCGGGGTCCCCGCGCTCACGCCGACTGCTCGGGGGCGCGGCGGGCGAGCTTCCACCCGTCGGCGGAGCAGGTCGCCTGGTAGCGGCGCGGGGCGGCGCTCCGGCCGTCCTCCTCGCCGCCGACGTAGTGCCCCTGGAGGCGGATGACGGCCGCGCTGTCCTGCCGCGTCGCCTCGCGTAGCACGACGAGCATGGTCGTGTAGTCGCCCTTGTCGTGCAGGAGCTGGCGGGCCTGCGCCTGCAGGGCGGGGGAGCCGGGGAAGAGGTACATCGGCCCCTTGTCCTGGAGCGCGCGCTGCCCGGCCTCGGGGAGCGCCGAGTCGGTGCCGACGGCGACGAGGAAGCGCTGCGGCTTGGGGGCGGCGTTCCGGATGTAGTCGGCCACCGCGAGCGTCAGCGGCGCATCGGTGCCGGGGGCGCAGCGCGTCGCGGCCTCGGCGGTGTCGCCGATCGCCTTCCGCGAGCGGGCGATCAGGCTCTCCTTGTCGTCGCCGCGCTCGGGGGCGCCGCAGGCGGCGAGGAGGGCGAGGGCCAGCAGGGAGGCGACGGGCGGGGGCGCGACGGGCCGGGCGGTGCGGGATGTGCGGCGCATTACCAAAAGGTGGGGCCCGGGCCCGGGAGTGTCGAGGGTGGGCTTGCCGGCTCCCGCCCCCCGCTCCCTATTCTCCGAGAGCCCCCGCCCCCGCCGCACGGCCGCGACCCGGGCGCCGGCCCGCACCTTCACAGCACCGAAGGAGGGACGCACATGCTCGAGCAGCACCGGACTCTGCGTGAGGGCGTCGTCGCCGGAGCGCTGGCCGCCACGGCGGTCGCGATCTGGTTCCTGCTACTCGACTCCGTCGCGGGACGACCGCTCGCCACGCCGTCGATGCTCGGCGCGTCGCTCAGCTCCCTCTTCGGCATGCCCGGCACGCCCACGCCCGCGGCGGCGATCGTGGGCTACACGTTCTTCCACTACGCCGCGTTCGCGGTCGCGGGGCTCATCGGCGCGACGGTGATGAACAACGCCGAGGAGGAGCCGTCGGTGCTCATCGGCTTCTTCATCCTGTTCATCGCGTTCGAGATCGGGTGGTACGGGCTGTCGGCGATCCTCGCGCGCTCGGAGTTCTTCGGGCAGCTCGCGTGGTACCAGGTGTTCGTCGCGAACCTCATCGCCGCGGGGACGATCGGGACGTACCTGTTCCGCCGGCACCCGGGGCTCGCGAGCCGCTTCGCGCACTCGCTCGCCGGCGACGAGGCCGAGGCCTGACCGGCCGCCGGACGCACGAAGGGCCGGCGCTCGCGGCGAGCGCCGGCCCTTCGTGTTTCCGTGAGCCGTCAGACGGTCGCCCAGCGCCGCAGCGTGCGGGTGGGGACGGGCGCCGCCGGCGCGTCCGGGGGCGTGGGGGCGCGCGGGGTGCGGAGCATCCGGACGCGCGGGGCCGACGGCGCCATCGGGGCCATCGGCGGCATGGGCGGCATGCCGGGCATCGGCGCCATGGGCGCGAGCGCGCGGAACATGACGTCGCCGTCGCCGCCGATGATCGTCATCCCGCCCTGGTCCCTGAACACGTCGGCGGCGCGGCCGGCCTTCACGGTCACGGTGCGGTAGCGCCCCTCGCTCCACACGCGCAGCGTGAGGTCGTCGCCGGGCTTCGCCTTGCGCAGCTCGCGCGTGAAGCGCGACGCGCGCGCGCTCCCCGACAGGCGGTCCTCCACGTCCTCGCGCGGGACGCGCACGTCGACGTCGTTGATCGCGGCGATGCGGTCGCCCTCGACCAGCCCGGCCTTCTCGGCGGGGCCGCCGCTGGTGACGCTGGCGACGAACAGGCCGAGCGTGTCGCGGCGCGAGCCGGACGGCTGCACCGACAGGCCGAGCGCGGGGCGGCGCTCCTGCTGCGCGCGCGCCGAGTCGCGCCAGGCGCGCATCCGATCCATGGCGCGGCCGCGCCCCGCGGAGTCGCCGAACACGTAGCCGCCGGGGAAGGTGCGCACCTCGAAGTCGCCGCGCGCCAGCTCGCCGCCGGCGACCGTCTTCACCTTCACCGTGCGGCGCTCGCCGCCGCGGGCGAGGACGAGGGTGACCTCGTCGCCGGCCTTGAGGGCGTCGAGGGCGCGGGTGAGGCGGCGCGCGCCGACGTCCTGCAGCTCGGGGTCGTCGGCGTCCTCGCGCGGGATCGCCAGCGAGGTGCCGTTCACGGAGAGGATGCGGTCGCCCTCCTCGATCCCCGCCTTGTCGGCCGGGCTCCCCTCGCGGACGTCGACGACGCGCACGCCGCGGTCGTCGCCGCCGCCGAGGGAGACGCCGAGGACGGCGCGGTCGTCGTCGGCGTCGAGGCGGCGGACGCGGATCGAGCCGCCGTCGCGGTCGACGATCACCGAGCGGTCGCGCGAGGGGGCGAGGACGCGCGCGCGGACCTGCGCGTCGAGGGCGAGCGGGAACGCGCCGGCGGCGGCCAGCGCCAGCGCGGCGAGGGGGGGCACGAGGGGTCGCATGGGGCAGTGGCTCCGGTGTGACGGGGGTCTGCCACGTCGGACACCGGGGCGCCGGGGGAGGGTTGCCGCCCCCGCCGGCACGCCCCGCGGCGCACCCGGCGGCGCCCCGCCGCTCAGCCCTTCCCGCCCTCGGCCGGCACCTCGGTGCTCGCCTCGGCCAGCGTCTCCTGCGCCTCCTGGTGGTCGGCGGCGTCGGCGGCCGGCGCCTCCTGCCGCGCGGCGGCGTCGGGCTCGAGACTGAGGACCACGCAGACCGGGAAGTGGTCGGAGCCGACGTAGTCCAGCCGCTCCATGGAGACCAGCCGGAACTGCTTCGAGAAGAAGACGTGGTCGAGCGGCCAGCGGAGCCCCGGGTACCGCGCGTGGAAGGTGCTGTAGAAGCCGCGCCCCTTCCGCGGGTCGAGCAGCTGCGACGTCTTCTGGAAGAGCCGCGTGGTGTGCGACCAGGCGACGTCGTTGAGGTCCCCGAGCACGATCGCCGGGAGCGGGGCGTCGCACACGCGCTTCCCGACGACCAGCAGCTCGGCGTCGCGCGCCAGCGACTCGTCGCTCTCGCCGGGGGCGGGGGGGCGCGGGTGGACGCAGTTGAGCCACACGCGGTCGCCCGAGCGGAGGACGACGCGCGCCTGCATCGACGGGATGTCGTCCTGCAGCAGGAAGTCGATGCGCGCGTCCTCGAGCGGGAGGCGGGAGTAGAGGAGCATCCCGTACGTGTTGGGGAGCGCGCAGCGCAGCCCGTGCGGGTGCGAGGCCGCGAAGGCGGCGTCGAGGCGCTCCTGCCACCAGGCGTCGGTCTCGACGAACACCATGACGTCGGCGTCGGCGCCGCGCGCGACGGCGGCGAGTCGGTCGGCGTCGCGGTTGGTCTGGAGGACGTTGCTCTCCAGCAGCGCGATGCGGCGCGCCGGGTCGGCGCGGTCGCTGCGCTCGACCTCGCGCGGGGCGAGGCGCGTGTAGCGCCAGATCGCGGCGCCCTGGATCAGGAGGACGGCGCCGAGCAGCGCCTGCCCGCCGACGTGCACGACGCCGGCGTGCCGGTCGCCCCAGCTGAAGGCGGCGAGGGCGAGCGCGGCGGCGACGAACAGCTGCACGCGCGGGAAGTCCCACACGCGGATCCACCACTGCTTCGCGCGGACGAACGAGAGGGCGGTGGCCACCACCGCCACCGCCCCCAGCCCCGCCGCGCCCCACCCGAGCCACGCGCGCGTCACGCGTCTCCTCCGTCAGACCACGAGGTTGAGCAGGCGGCCCGGCACGAAGATGATCTTGCGCGGCTCGCCGGTCACGAACTTGGCGATCGCCGGGTCGGCCATGGCCGCGGCGACCGCGTCCTGCTGCGACGCGTCGGGCGCGAGCTGCACGGTGCCGCGCGTCTTCCCGTTCACCTGCACGGCCAGCGTCACGCTCTGCTCGGCGGCCAGCGCCGGGTCGAACGCCGGCCACCCCGCGTCGAGCACGCTCCCGTTCCCGCTGCCGCCGCGCTCCCACAGCTCCTCGGCGAGGTGCGGCGCGAACGAGGCGACCAGCTGCACGAGCGGCATCACCTCGTCGCGGTGCGGGGTGCGCTCGCCCTTCCGGAGCACGTTGACGTATTCCATCATCGCGGCGATCGCGGTGTTGTACGACAGGCGCGGGAGGTCGTCGCCGACCTTGCGGATGGTCTGGTGCAGCTTGCGCAGCACGGCGGCGTCGGGGGCCCCGTCGGCCGTCATGTCGCGCGCGCTGGCGTACAGCCGGTCGAGGAAGCGCCGCACGCCGCTGATGCCGGCGTCGCGGAAGTCGCCCCCCTCCTCGTACGGCCCGAGGAACATCAGGTAGGTGCGGAAGCTGTCCGCGCCCCACCGGTCGATGTACTCGTCGGGGTTGATGACGTTGCCCTTCGACTTGGACATCTTCGCGCCCTCGCGGATGATCAGGCCGTGGGCGCGGAACTTCGTGAACGGCTCCTCGAAGTCGATGTGCCCCATGTCCTTCAGGACCATCGTGATGAACCGCGAGTAGAGCAAATGCAGGACCGCGTGCTCGTTGCCGCCGACGTAGCTGTTGACCGGCAGCCACTTCCGCGTGAGCGCGGGGTCGAACGGGATGTCGTCGCGGCGCGCGCTCGGGTAGCGCAGGAAGTACCACGCGCTGTCGAGGAAGGTGTCGCTGACGTCGGTCTCGCGCCGCGCCTCGGCGCCGCAGCGCGGGCACGGGGTGTGGTACCACGACGCGTCGCGGGCCAGCGGGCTGACCCCCGAGTCGTCGGGCTTGAAGTCCTCGAGGAACGGGAGCGTGACCGGCAGCTGCTCGACCGGGACGGGCACCGTGCCGCAGGCGTCGCAGTAGACGACCGGGATCGGCGGCCCCCAGTAGCGCTGGCGCGAGATGCACCAGTCGTGCAGCCGGTAGTTGGTGACGGCGCGCCCCTGCGCCTGATCGGCCAGCCAGGCGACGATCGCGTCCTTCCCCTGGGGGACGGTGAGCCCGTCGAACCGGCCCGAGTTCACCAGCCGCGCGTCGTGCGCGTGCACGTGCGCGCCCTCGGCCACGGGCGTGTCGGCGTCCTCCCCCTCGGAGGCGACGACGCGGACGATCGGGAGCGAGAACTTGGTGGCGAACTCGAAGTCGCGCTCGTCGTGCGCCGGCACGGCCATGATCGCGCCGGTGCCGTACTCCATGAGCACGTAGTCGGCGATCCAGACGGGGATCAGCTCCCCGGTGGCCGGGTTGCGCGCGTACGAGCCGGTGAAGACGCCGGTCTTCTCCTTGTCGACCTTGCGGCTGACGACGTCCTGGCGCGCGGTGGCGGCGCGGTAGGCGTCGACCTCGGCGCGCCGCCCCGGGAGCGTCAGCGCGTCGACCAGCGGGTGCTCGGGGGCGAGCACGAGGTAGGTCGCGCCGAAGATCGTGTCCACGCGCGTGGTGAACACGGTGATCGGCGTGCCGGCCATGACCATCGGGTCGCCGGCGACGGCGGCGTCGTCCTCCGGCGGCAGGTCGCCCGAGCGCGGCACCAGGAAGTCGACCTGCGCGCCCTGCGAGCGGCCGATCCAGTTGCGCTGCGCGGTCTTGGTGGTGTCGGACCAGTCGAGCCAGTCGAGGTTCTGCAGCAGCCGCTCGGCGTACTCGCTGATGCGGAAGAACCACTGCTCGAGGAAGCGCTGCTCGACCGGCGTGCCGCAGCGCTCGCACAGCCCGCCCTCGACCTGCTCGTTGGCGAGCACGGTCTTGTCGGTCGGGCACCAGTTGACGGCCGCCTTCTTCTTGTAGGCCAGCCCGCGCTCGAGGAGCTGCAGGAAGACCCACTGGGTCCACTTGTAGTAGTCCGGCTGGCTGGTGTCGACGGCGTAGCGCCAGTCGACCATGAGCGCGGCGCGGTCGAGCTGCCGGCGGAAGTTGCCGACGTTGCGCGGCGTCATCGTCATCGGGTGCACGCCCATCTTCAGGGCGTAGTTCTCCGAGTGGATGCCGAACGCGTCGAAGCCGAGGGGCTGGAAGACGGTGTGCCCCATCTGCCGGTGGAACCGGCCCTGGATGTCCGTGCCCGTGAAGGCGAAGAGGTTCCCCACGTGCAGCCCCTCGGCGGAGGGGTAGGGGAACATCATCAGCTGGTAGAACGGGCGCGCGCCGTGCTCGAGGTCCACGGCGTGGGTGCCGCGGTCCTGCCAGCGCTGCTGCCACTTCCGCTCGACGGCGGTGGGGTCGTAGACGTCCTTCGGCTCGTGCGCCGCGGGCGTCTGGGTGGGGACGGACATACCTGGGCTCGGACGGGGGTGAACGTGCGAATCTAGCGGGTCCGTCTGCGGGGCAGGTTCGCAGCGTGGGCGGGGGGCCGGCGGGGGTGCGCCGGCTCGCGAATCGAAGATTCGAGGTCGCTCGGCGCACCCCCGCCGGCCCCCCGCCCCCGACCACCCCCGAGGAACGAAGGCGAACGGGGCGCGGGGGGCGAGGGGGTCGGCCGAGCGACCTGAGAAATCGTGGCGCGGAGACGCGCAGCGGCTCCGCCTGCGATTTCTCCGAGCCGGCCGACCCCCTCGCCCCCCGCGCCGGCGCGACGATGGCCGCCGCGCGGCTGGACGTGGGAGAACGGCGCCGGTATAACGGGGCACGGCGCGGGGCCGGAGCGGTTCCGGGCGCGCCGACTCACTCGAGGAGCCCCATGCCGGCATCCCGCCGAGTCCCGGGCCGCCCGTTCGCGGCGGCCGTCCCGATCGTGGTGGCCGCGCTGGCGTGCGCGGACGCGCCCCGGCCGCCGACCGCGGCCGACGACGGCGCGGCGAGCGTGACCGCCGTGCCGCGGCGCAGCTTCACGCTGGTCGACGACCCGGTGCTGGTGGGGGCCGGCGACGTCGCGAGCTGCGCGTCGAACGGCGACGAGGAGACGGCGCTCCTGCTCGACGGGATCGCGGGGACGGTGTTCGTGGCCGGCGACATCGCCTACGAGTCGGGGACGGACACCGAGTTCGCCAACTGCTACCAGCCCTCGTGGGGGCGCCACAAGGCGCGCACGCGGCCGGCGCCGGGGAACCACGAGTACAACTCCGGCGGCGGCGGCTACTACCGCTACTTCGGCGCCGCGGCCGGGACGGCGGGGGAGGGCTACTACAGCTACGACGTCGGCACCTGGCACGTCGTCGCCCTGAACAGCAACGTCGCCGCCGACGGCGCGTCGGCGCAGGCGCAGTGGCTGCGGCAGGACCTGGCCGCCAACCCGCGCGCGTGCACGGTGGCGTACTGGCACCACCCGGTGTTCAGCTCCGGGTGGCACGGCAACAACCCGAAGATGGCGACGCTCTGGCGGATCCTGGATTCCGCCGAGGTGGACCTCGTGCTCGCCGGGCACGACCACCACTACGAGCGGTTCGCGCCGCAGACGTCGACCGGCGTCGCCGACCCGCGCGGGATCCGCCAGTTCATCGTCGGGACCGGCGGGAAGGAGCTGCGCGGCGTGTCCATCGTGCGCCCGCACAGCGAGGTCCGCGAGAGCAACACGAACGGCGTGCTGCGGCTGACGCTGCACGACGGGAGCTACAGCTGGGCGTTCGTGCCGGTGGCGGGGCGGACGTTCACCGACGCGGGGACCGCGGCCTGCGTGACCGGCGCGACCACGCCGCCGCCGGAGAACCGCGCGCCGGTCGCGGCCGCGGGCGGCCCGTACGCGGGGATCGAGGGGGCGCCGGTGACGCTCTCGGCCGCCGGCTCGACGGACGCCGACGGCGACGCGCTGACGTACACGTGGGCCTTCGGCGACGGCGGGAGCGCGACCGGCGTCACCGTGTCGCGCGCGTTCGGCGACGACGGGGCGTACACGGCGACGGTGACCGTCTCCGACGGCCGCGGCGGGTCCTCGAGCGCGACGGCGACGATCGCGGTCGCCAACGCGGCGCCGTCGGCGACGTTCGTGGCGCCGGGCGCCGTGTCGGCGACGGCGGCCTACACGCTGGCGCTCACCGGCGCCACGGACCCCTCGCCCGTGGACCGCGCCTCGCTGCAGTTCGCCTTCGACTGCGGCACGGGGGCGTTCGGCGCCTACGGCGCGGCGACGTCGGTCACCTGCCCGGCGGCCGGCGCGACGGGGAAGCGCACGGTGCGCGGCCGCGTGCGCGACGAGGACGGCGCGACGCGCGACTACGCCGCGCCGCTCAACGTCAACAAGAAGAAGTAGTCCGAAGCAGCAGCCGGCGCGGTCGGCGGCGGCGCGCCTCAGTCGGCGCGCGCCGCCCCGTCCGCGGGCGCCAGCCAGCCGCGCCGCCCCGCGACCTCGACCAGCACGTAGTCGCCGAACCGGCCGTACACCGGCGCGTCGACCGCGCGGTCGACCACGCCGACGTCGGGGGCGCCGACGTCGGGG
>NZ_JARGEK010000739.1 GCF_029211165.1 Roseisolibacter sp. H3M3-2 | reverse complement strand
GTGGCGCTGGGGCGCGCGCAGCCGGCGCCGCGCGCCGCCGTCGTGTGCGTGAGCTGCGACCTGTTCGCCGGCGACCAGGGGCAGCGCGCCGAGCAGGCGGCGCAGCTGCTGCGCGCGCGGCTCGCCGACGCGGCGCGCGAGTTCGGCATCGCGCTGCCGACGTACGTGCTGTTCACGAAGGCCGACCGCCTCCCGCACTTCGAGGCGTGGGCGGCGCCGCTGACGCCGGGCGAGGTGCGCGAGCCGTTCGGCGCCGCGCTCCCGTTCGACGCCGACGTCGGCACCGCGGTGGGCGCCGGCAGCTACGCCGAGCGGCTGACGCCGCGGCTGGAGCGCGCGTTCGCCGAGCTGTCGGCGTCGCTGGCGGCGCGCCGCCCGTCGTTCCTGGCGCGCGAGAGCGTCGAGGAGCGGCGCCTGGCGGCGTACGAGCTGCCGCGCGAGCTCGGGAAGCTGGCGCCGGCGGCGACGAAGTTCCTGGTGGAGCTGTGCCGCCCGTCGCAGCTCGGCGCGAGCCCGCGGCTGCGCGGCTTCTACTTCACCGGCGCGCGCCCGGTGGTGGTGAGCGAGGGGGGCGCGGCGGCCGCCGCGGCGGCGCGGCTGGCGGCGCTCGCGGGGTCCGGGGCGACGAGCGCGTTCGTGCGCCCGAACGCCGGCATGCCGCCGGCGGGCGTCGGCGGCTACGCGCCGCCCGCGACGCGCAAGGTGCCGCAGTGGGTGTTCCTCGAGCGCTTCTTCGCCGACGTGGTGCTCGGCGACCAGGGCGCGGCGGCGGCGGCGCGCGGCGGCGCGCTCGTCGGCCGCGCGCGGCGCCT
>NZ_JARGEK010000738.1 GCF_029211165.1 Roseisolibacter sp. H3M3-2 | reverse complement strand
GGCTGCACTTCATTGAGGACGACAAGATGACCCTGCTTCAACGGGCCGCGCTGGCGCTCGCCGCGCTCGCCCTCGCCGGCGCGCCGGCCTCGGCCCAGAACCGCATGCTGCCGGTGGACCGCAGCGCGCTCGTGGGCACGACGGCGGCCACGATCATGGCGCCGAACGGCAACCGCGCCGGCTTCTCGATCCAGAACCAATCCGCGAGCGCCACCTGCTATCTGAGCACGATCGGCACAGCGACGGCCGATCAGAACAGCCTGATGCTTGCGGCCGGGTCCTATTACGAGACGCCGCCGGGTTGGGTGACGGTCGGCGCACTCAGCGTGATCTGCTCCGGCGCCTCCACGCCCGTCTTCGCGCGGGAGTGGTAGGCTGATGCGCCGATCGACCGCTGTCCTGCTGCTGCTCGCGCAGCTGCTGCTCGCGCCCGCTGAAGCTGCGCGCCTGGTCCCGAACAAGCTCAGCATCGTTCGGGACTCGCTCCGCTCGGCCCCGACCGCTGCCGCCCTGCCTGTCGTAGGTTCGATCGACACGCGCGGCTGGACCGGACAGTGGCGCGCGGGCGCCGCGGCGCTGCAGACGTCGTTCGCCTATTCGACCGTCGGTAGCGAGTTTGACCCGGACAACGCGCCGATCGCGCTCCCGCGCGTGCGGCAGGGCTTCGACAGCAGCGGCAATGCGAGCAGCTCCAGCGACACGGTTATCGTCACCCGGCGGGTGCGCCAGCCCTATACGGGCGCGGCAAACACGCATTTGCTGCCCGACGGCGCCACGGTCGCGCTTAGCGACTATGTCTATGCAAGCCCGGTCG
>NZ_JARGEK010000737.1 GCF_029211165.1 Roseisolibacter sp. H3M3-2 | reverse complement strand
CGCCTCGGCCTGTACGAACGAACGGCCGGCTAGACCGACCGCTCACCGCCGGCGCCCACCTCCCGGACGCCTGACCAACCCCGCCCTCGGCGGGGTTTTTTGTTGGAGAAACCGAATGCCGAACATCAAGGCTCTCCGGGAAGAGCGCGCCGCCAAGGCGAAGGAAGCCCGCAATCTGCTCGACACGAAGACTGGCGCCGACTTCACCAAGGAAGTGAAGGCCCAGATCGATGCGCTCTACGAAGAGATCGATCGCATCGACGATCAGATCCAGTGCGCCGAGCGCCAGGCGCAGATCGACGGCGACGCTGCGCAGGGCGGTGCCGACCGCGAGGCGGGTGAGCGCATCCGCGCCGGCTTGACCCCGGAGCAGCGCGAGCAGCAGGACCGCTACAGCGCCGCGTTCCGTGCCTTCATCCTGAACGGCGAGCGCGGCCTGACGCGCGAGGATGCCGACGCGCTGCGTGCGGGCTCTGTCCAGGCGGCTCAGTCCGGCCAGCAGAGCAGCGGCGCTGCGGGCGGCTACCTGGTGCCGACCGGTTGGGGCGGCCAGCTGCTCGAGGCGCTCGCAGCCTTCGGCGGCGTGCGCGAGGCCGCGACCGTCTTCTCGACCACCGGTGGCAACCCGATTCCCTGGCCGACCGTGGACGAGACCGCAGTCGAAGGCGAGCTCGTGGCCGAGAACGTGGCGGCTGCAGCCGGCGACTTCGCGTTCGGCACCACGAACATGGGCGCTTTCAAGTTCAGCTCGAAAATCGTCACTATCCCGTTCGAGCTGCTGCAGGATCAGGGCCCCGGCATCGACATCGAGGCGTTCA
>NZ_JARGEK010000736.1 GCF_029211165.1 Roseisolibacter sp. H3M3-2 | reverse complement strand
AGCCAAGGAGTTGAGACCACGATTTGTCTTCCTAAGACCGCTTGGCCTCCGACTTGTCGCGCGGCGTCAGCCCGCGCGCGCGCGCCGCCGTGCGCGCGGCGTGCATCAGCTGCGCGCCCGCCGCGGCCGCCGCCTCGTCGTGGGGGAGCAGGGTGCCGAGCCGGTGGCGGGCCAGCGCGAACGCCGTGTCGAGCGCCAGCGCGCGCTCGCACTCCGCCACCGCCGCCTGGAACGCCCCCGCGCGGTAGTGCTGCTCGGCCGCCAGGAAGGCGCGCAGCGCGGGGAGCGACGCCGCCGCGATCCCCGCCGTGCGCACCGCGCCCAGCGGGCGCACGCGCGCCAGCTCGCGCAGCACCCCCACGCCCAGCGCGTCGATGGCGCGGTCCATCGCCGCCGTCGCGTCGTGCACGCGCACCTCGCCGACCACCGCGCCGCGCGCCGCGTCGAACAGCCGCGCCGCCAGCCGCACCCAGTCGGCGCCGGCGTGCACGATCCCGCCGTACACGACGAGCCCCGCGCCGGTGCGCGCCGCCGACGCCGCGGCGGCGGGCGGGTCGCCGCGCCCCTCGAAGCGGCGCACGATCGTCGTCGGCGGGACCGTGCGCAGCGCCCCCGCCCCGTCGAGCCGCCGCGCCAGCACGTCCACCATCCCGTGCCGCCAGAGCGTCAGGTCGGCGTCGGCGACGTCGAACGGCGCCACCGCCTCCAGCGCCGGGTCGAGCGCGGACGCGGGCGCGCTCGCGCCGCGCACCGCCTCCTCGCCCGCCCCGACCGCCGCGAGCGCGCCGGAAGTCGGAGGCCAAGCGGTCTTAGGAAGACA
>NZ_JARGEK010000735.1 GCF_029211165.1 Roseisolibacter sp. H3M3-2 | reverse complement strand
ACCCCCGGCACCGCGCGCAGCGACGACTCGGCGGCGCGCGTGCGGGCCAGCGCGCCCACCAGCAGCGGGTCGCGCCCGGGCGCGCGCCGCGCCGCACGGCGCGTGTCGACGAACGGGTACGGGTCGATCGCGCCCTCGCCGCGGCGGTAGACGCCGAAGTGCAGGTGCGGCGCGGTCGAGCGGGCGTTCCCCGTGTTGCCGACGAAGCCGAGCGTGTCGCCCGCGCGCACGCGGTCGCCCGACCGCACGTGGTGCCGGTCGAGGTGGGCGTAGTAGAGCGACTGGCCGCGCGCGGGGTCGCGCAGGAACACCACGGTGCCGCCGAGCCGGTTCTCCCCCGCCCAGGCGACGCCGTCGGCGCCGGCGACGACCGGGGTGCCGCGCGGCGCGAAGACGTCGATCCCCTCGTGGGCGCGGGCGCCGCCGTCGCGGTCGGCGCCCCAGAAGCTGCGCACCGCCCGGCTGTCGCGCCCCTGCACGGGGAAGGCGAGCGACGGCCCGCCCTCCAGCGTCACGCGCCAGCGCACCGCGCGCAGCAGCTCGGGCTGCAGGCGGAGCACGTACGCCGTCCCCTCGTCGTCGGCGTCGAGCGCGTACGTCGCCGCCAGCGAGTCGCCGCTGGCCACCAGGCGCGGCGCGCGCGCGGTGTCGGCGGGGACGGCGAACAGCTCGCTGAAGAGGCGCGTCCCCGAGTCGGCCGCGGCCTCGACGCGCACGGTGAGCCGCTGCCCGCGCCGCGGGGCGACGCGCCACGCCACCGCCCCCGGCTGCTCGGCGGCGAACGCCCCCTGCTCGGCGAGCGGGAGCGTTCTCCGCCGAGCAGC
>NZ_JARGEK010000734.1 GCF_029211165.1 Roseisolibacter sp. H3M3-2 | reverse complement strand
GGGCGCGCACGCCGGTGCGCGCCGTGGCCGCGGCGCCGGCCCCCGCCGCGCCGCCGGTGACCGAGGTCGCGTTCGTCGAGCCGCAGCCCGAGCGCATCGCGCGCTTCGCCGGCGAGGAGGGGACGACCACGATGGCGGTCGGCGTCGTGCTGCGCGGCGGCGCGGTGGGCGACGACAAGTGCGAGCGCGAGCTGCCGCGCGCGCGTCCGGCGACGGCCGCGGTCTACCGGCCGGCCGCCGTGCGGCTCGGCGGGGTGCCGACCGGTCCCCGCCACGGCCCGGGGAGCATGCCGTACGTGCCCCGTTTCTGACCGTCCGCGGGTGACGCCGCCGTCCCCGCGCGGGGACGGCGGCCGTCGCCCGGCGAGGACGTTTTTCCGCCCGCGCCGCGGCGCTCCGTAGGGAGCCGTCGCGGCGCGTCGCGTGCCCTCCACGCGCACGGCCCCGGGCGCGACTGCGCCACGCGACCGCGCATCCGGGGCGCGACGCCAGAGCGGGAGGGACCCGTGCGAGGGATCGGCAGACGGCTCGGATGGACGGCGGCCCCGGTGGCGGCGACGCTGGCGCTGGCCGCGTGCGGCGGCGGGGCGAGCGGCCGCGAGGCCCCGCTCGACGACGCGCTGCGGAAGGACCTGCAGCTGGCGGCCGCGGCGAGCGTGGAGCTGGCGCAGACCGGCGACCGCGGCGCCGCGCGCTTCGTGAGCGCGGTGGAGGGGAACCCGCGCGCCGAGGGGAACGACGTGACGCGCCCGGACGCGCGCGCGACCACGCGCCACCGCGCCCCGACGCGCGGCGTGCGCCGGGTCGCCGAGTCGCGTCCCGCGCC
>NZ_JARGEK010000733.1 GCF_029211165.1 Roseisolibacter sp. H3M3-2 | reverse complement strand
GCATCCCCGCCAGCCGCCGCGCCAGCGCCGTCGCCGCCGCGGCGGCGCCCGCGGCGGCCAGCACCGCCCACCCGAGGGTGAGCGCGAACGCCTCGCGCGTTCCGCGGTCGAGCTGCGCCGTCGGCTCGCGGCCGACGACGAGCCAGCCGAGCGCCGTGGTGCAGTGCGCGCCGAAGACCCGGCCGCCGTCGGTGTCGGCGCGGAACGCCGCGCCGGCGGGCGTCGCGCGCGCGGCCACGACCAGCGGGTGGCCGGCGGCGGCGGCCAGCAGCCGCTGCCCGAGCGCCTCGCCGCCGAGGATCACGCGCCCGGCGCGGTCGACGATCGCGAACGCCGACCCCTCGCCGGCGCGCGCGCCGCGCGCGATCCCCGCGAACGCCTCGAGGTCGAGCGAGCCGGAGACGATGCCGAGCGGGCGCCCGGACGAGTCGCGCACCGCGGCGCTGACGCCGACGATCGGCGCGCTCCCGAACCCGCGGCCGCGGAAGGCGTCGGACACGAACGACGGCGAGGCCCCGGGCACGCCGGCCATCGGCGCCCGGAAGTACGCGCGGTCGGCCACGGTGCGCCCCACGGTCGGCGTGCCGTCGACGCCGACGTCGGGCGACGCGGCGACGATCGCCCCCGCCGAGTCGACCGCGATGACGGTGCGGAAGTCGGGGTGCAGCGCGTGGAAGCGGGCCATGCGCGCCATCAGGGCGCGCGACCGCCGGGGGCGCGACGGGGTGAGCGCGGCCGCGAGCGTCTCGACGGCGGCGCGGTCGCGCGCCAGCCGCGCGTCGCCGGCGCGGCAGAGCGCGTCCGTCGCCTGCTGCAGCGCCGCCTCGG
>NZ_JARGEK010000732.1 GCF_029211165.1 Roseisolibacter sp. H3M3-2 | reverse complement strand
GCGCGCCCGGGGCGGACGCCGCGGCGGCAGCGGCGCTTCGTGGCGTGGCTGGTGCGCGGCTGGGCGCGCGAGGCGACGTGGCGCGTCGCGCGCCCGCTGGTGCGCTTCGTCCTCGCGCAGCTGTCGCGCGTGGCGCCGTTCGACGGATGGTCGGCGATGGCGCGCCACCGCGGGGGCGTGCCGGGCGTGTCGGCGGTCGTGCTCGCGGAGGAGAGCGCCGGCGAGGCCGGCGACGTGCGGCGCGGGGCGGCGGCGCTCGTCCCGTCGGGCGACGACGCGCCCCCCGCGCTCGTCCCCGAAGGGTTCGCCGTCGATCCCGCCTCGCTCCTCGTCGCGCGGCGCGCGCTCGCGAGCCTGCTGCGCGGGCGCGGCCTCGCGCGGCTGCTCCTCCGCTGGGCCGCCGTCGGGCGGCGCCCGTATCCGCGCCCGGTCGCGGCGCTGCTGTCGCTGGGGTGGCTCGCCACGGCGCTGCTCGTCCTCGACCCCGCGTGCGGGCCCGACCCCGGCGAGCGCCTGGCCGCCGAGGCCGCGGCGCTCGCGGGGCTCTGGTCGGCGCTCGCGCTGGCGGGCGTCGGCTCGGCGGCACTGCTCGCGGCGCGCGCCTGGCAGGCCGGGCGCGCGTGGGAGGCGCGCCTCGCGCGCGGCGAGGTGCGGCTGTGGATGGACGGCGGCCTGACGGTCATCGGCGGCTCGGCGGGACTCCCCTTCTGCCTGAGCGCGCTGCTGGCGGTCGCGCGCACGCACCCGGCCGAGGCGCGGCGGTCGTGGCTGTGGCGGCGCGCGGTCGCCGCGCCGCGACGCGACGGCGCCGCGTGGGCGGCCACGGGCGAG
>NZ_JARGEK010000731.1 GCF_029211165.1 Roseisolibacter sp. H3M3-2 | reverse complement strand
CGCAGCGCGCGGCGCGCCTGCGCCGCCTCGGGGACCGCGCGCTCGATCGCGAACAGCCCGCCGACGACGCCGCAGAACGCGATCGCCAGCGCGAGCGCGGCCAGCCGCCCGCCGACCGACTCGCGCGGCGCCACCAGGAGCGCCGGGACGCGCGGGGTGCGGAGGCGGTTCACGCGCGGCCTCGCGTCGCGCGGACTCCCGCGCGGGTACGGGACCGCCTAAGCTGCCGCGCATGACGACCCCCTCCAGCGACCGCCTGGTCGCGCTGCTCGCCGAGCGCTCGGCGCGGCGCGGCGACTTCACCCTCGCCTCCGGGCGCAGGTCGAGCCTCTACATCGACGCGCGCCTGACGACGATGCACCCCGACGGGCTGGCGCTCGTCGGCCCGCTCGGCCTGGCCGCGATCGAGGGCGCCGGCTGGCGCGCCGACGCCGTCGGCGGGCTGACGCTCGGCGCCGACCCGGTGTCGTACGCCATCGCGTACGCCAGCGCGATCGCCGGGCGCCCGGTGCGCGCCTTCACCGTGCGCAAGGAGGCCAAGCAGCACGGCACCGGGCGCCTGATCGAGGGGCCGTACCGCGAGGGGGACCGCGTGGTCGTGGTGGAGGACGTGATCACCACCGGCGGCTCGGCGCTGAAGGCCGTGGAGGCGGTACGCGCCGCCGGCGGCACGGTGGCCGGCGTGCTGGCGGTGGTCGACCGCGAGGAGGGGGGGCGCGAGGCGCTGGAGGGCGCGGGGCTCCCGGTGCTGGCGCTGGCGCGCGCCGCCGAGATCGTGGCGCGGATGGGCTGAGCGGCGGCGCGCCGCCGGGCGGCGCGTCACGCGGCCCCCGG
>NZ_JARGEK010000730.1 GCF_029211165.1 Roseisolibacter sp. H3M3-2 | reverse complement strand
GCGGCCGCGGGCGCGCGCAGCAGGGCGGCGAGCACCGACCGCGGGCGCGGCCCGTCGCGCGGCGCGTCGCGCCCGGCGATCATGGTCGCCACCGTATCGGCCGTCGCGTCGACCAGCGTCGCCGCCTGCTCGAGCAGCGCCGCGGCGTGCCCGACGCGCTCCCCGGGCGGGGCCGGCGCCGCGCCCGTTCCCGGCGGGGGCGCACAAGGGGACGCGCGGCAAGGTCGCGGTGTACGGCGGCGCGCCGGCGCGGGGCTGGTGCGGCTGGTGGTCGCGGTGGAGAGCGTGGCCGCGGTGCAGGGCGGGCTGCCGTCGGCGCTCGCGGCGCCGTGGCCCGACGACGACGATGCGCTACGGCGCGCGGTGGACGACCGGGCGGACGCGCTGTTGCTCGCGCCCGAGCTGGGCGGCGACGCGCGCGCGCTGTGCGAGCGCGTGCTGCGCGCGTGGCGCGGGCCGGAGGTGGTGGACGCCGACGCGCTGAACGCGTTCGCGGGCGACGCGAGGGCGCTGGGCACGCTGCTGCACGGCCGCCCCGCCGTCGTGACGCCGCACCCGCTGGAGCTGGCGCGGCTGCTGGGCGTCGACGTGCGCGCGGTCGTCGACGGCCGCTACGAGCTGGCGCGCGACGCGGCGGCGACGCTGCACGCGGCGGTGCTGCTCAAGGGAACGCCGACCGTGGTGGCCGACGCGGACGGCGTGCGCGTGGTGCCGACGGGCGCGCCCGCGCTGGCCACCGGCGGGAGCGGCGACGTGCTGGGCGCGATCCTCGCCGCGCTGCTCGCCGCGCAGGGCGACTCGCCGGCCGCCGACCTGGCCGCGGAGGCGGCGTGGGTGCACG
>NZ_JARGEK010000073.1 GCF_029211165.1 Roseisolibacter sp. H3M3-2 | reverse complement strand
CGCCCGCGGCGGCGGCGGCCGCGCCGGCGGTCGCGCGCCGGGCGGCGCGGAAGGGGCGGTGGGTCGACATCGGGCGGGATGCGGGAAGCCCGCGGGCCGGGGCACCCGGCGGCGAGCGGGGGAATGATACCCCTGGATTCTGCCGGGCGCGCGTGCCCGCGCGCGTGGCGTGCACGTGTCTTGCACCCCTGGGCCCGCCGGACGATCCGCCCACCCGAACCGTGACCCGCATGACCGTGCGTCCGACGCTCGTCGCCGTCGCCGCGGCGCTGCTCGCCGTCGCCCTCCCGGGCTGCGGCCCGCGCGCCGTCGAGGTGTCGACGGGGGAGTCGCGCCCCGCCGAGAGCAGCATCGACTTCACCAACAACCTGTCGCAGGCGGTGAACGTCTACGTGCGCCCGGCGAGCGGCTCGGAGGTCTTCCTCCGCCAGGTCGGCGCGCGCTCGACCGAGAGCATCCCGGTGCGCGGAATCTCGGCCGGCAGCTCGGTGACGCTGCGCGCGGCGCCGGTGGACGGCTCGACCAGCTACTCGCGCGAGGGGGTGACGCTCGGACGCGGGGTGGCCTGGCGGGTGCCCTGACCGACGTCCTGCGGCGTCGCGGGGGCGGCAGGGCGCCGGCCCGCCGTTGATCGCCCCCCCGCCCGCCGATAGCTTATCGGGCCGAAGTCATCCGCTTCGGCCCGTCGTGCGTCCGCGCCCGCCTCGAGCCGTCGTGCCGCCCCGGCCGCGTCGCATCCCGTCGCGCCGGTCCGGCCGCCGCCCGGGGCGGGCGGGTCCCTATGTGCACCCGCCCCTCCCCGCATGCTCCGACTCTGGGAATGGATCAAGGCCGGCTACCTCCGGATCGTTGATCCATTCGCCGCCTGGCTCGTCCGGAACAACGTCGGGCCGAACACGATCACGACCGTAGGCACGCTGACGTACGTGATCGGCGGGGCGATCTACGCGTCGGGGCACATCCGGGCCGCGGGGTGGTTCCTCGGCCTCACCGCCTGCTTCGACGTCCTGGACGGGAAGGTCGCGCGCGCCTCGGGGCGCACGACGGTGTTCGGCGCCTTCTACGACTCGACGCTCGACCGCGTGGCCGACGGCGCGGTGCTCGGCGGGCTGGCGGTGTTCTTCGCCCGCAACGACGTGCTGCACGGCGTGCCGCCGTGGGCCGGGACGCCGATGGTCGCGGTGACGCTGCTCGGCATCATCGGCACGTTCCTGACCTCGTACACCCGCGCGCGCGCCGAGGCGCTCGGGATCGACGCCAAGGTCGGCCTGATGCAGCGCCCCGAGCGGGTGGTGCTGCTGTCGGCCCCGCAGGCGTTCTTCGGGCTCGCCCTCGACGGGTGGGTCCTGATGTCCATCGTGACCCTGCTGACGGTCACGGCGTGGATCACCGCCATCCAGCGCATCGCCTTCGTGCACCGCGTGACGCAGACGATCGACGCCCCGGGCGGCGCCCCTTCCTGATCAATCCCCGGAGATCTCTCCCCGTGACGGGTCCCTCGACCGCGCAGGACCGCAAGACGAGCATCCAGCCGGCCACCGGCAAGCTCGGCATCCTCACCCCCGGCCTCGGCGCCGTGGCGACGACCTTCATCGCCGGCGTGGAGAGCGTCCGCCGCGGGCTGTCGAAGCCCATCGGGTCGCTCACGCAGATGGCGACGATCCGCCTCGGCAAGCGCACCGACAACCGGTCGCCGCTGATCAAGGACTTCGTCCCGCTGGCGGGGCTCGAGGACCTGGTGTTCGGCGCGTGGGACCCGATCCCCGACGACGCCTACACGGCGGCCAAGAAGGCGGGGGTGCTCGAGGACCGCGACCTGGAGCCGATCAAGGACTTCCTGAGCGGCATCAAGCCGATGCCGGCGGCGTTCGAGAACACGTACGTCACCCGCATCAACGGCACGAACGTCAAGACGGGGAGCAAGCGCGAGCAGGCCGAGGCGCTGCGCGAGGACATCCGCCGCTTCAAGAGCGAGAACGGGTGCGACCGCGTGGTGCTGGTGTGGTGCGCGTCGACCGAGATCTACATCAAGGCCGGCCCGCAGCACGCGACCGTCGAGGCCTTCGAGAAGGCGATGGACGCCAACGACGCGGCGATCGCCCCGTCGATGCTCTACGCCTGGGCGGCGATCATGGAGGGCTGCGCCTTCGCGAACGGCGCGCCGAACCTGACGACCGACGTGCCGGCGCTGCTGGAGCTGGCCAACCAGAAGGGCGTGGCCGTCTCGGGGAAGGACTTCAAGACCGGCCAGACCTGGATGAAGACGATCATCGCGCCGGGCATGAAGGCGCGCATGCTCGGCCTCGCGGGGTGGTACTCGACCAACATCCTCGGCAACCGCGACGGCGAGGTGCTCGACGACCCGGCGTCGTTCAAGACGAAGGAGGAGTCGAAGCTGTCGGTGCTGCACACGATCCTGCAGCCGGAGAAGTACCCGGACCTGTACGAGGGCTTCAGCCACGTCGTGCGCATCAACTACTACCCGCCGCGCGGCGACAACAAGGAAGGCTGGGACAACATCGACATCGTCGGGTGGATGGGCTACCCGATGCAGATCAAGGTCAACTTCCTCTGCCGCGACTCGATCCTGGCGGCGCCGCTGGTGCTCGACCTGGCGCTGTTCAGCGACTTCGCGCAGCGCGCCGGGATGAAGGGGATCCAGGAGTGGCTCTCGTTCTATTACAAGAGCCCGATGACGGCGCCGGGGCTGCAGCCGGAGCACGACCTGTTCATCCAGCAGACGAAGCTGAAGAACACGCTGCGCCACCTGATGGGCGAGGACCAGATCACCCACCTCGGCCTGGAGTACTACGCGTGATGGCCCGCGGGGTCGTACGCCGCGGAGCGCTGGGGGCGCTCGCGCTGCTCGCCGGCGCCGTCGCGGCGTGCGGCCCCCGGGAGCGCCAGCCGATCCGCCTCTGGACGGACCACTTCGAGTTCCGGGTCACGATGGACCCCACGCCGCCGCACGCCAACGAGCCGACGATCTTCCGCGTCGTCGTGCTCGACCGCGAGACGCGCCAGCCGGTGGAGGGCGGGGAGGGGCAGGTCTTCGCGACCAGCGAGGACCGCGTCAACAAGTTCGACTCGTTCGTCGCGGCCCCGGAGGCGGGGACGTACACCGCCCGCATGACGTTCGTGACCGCGGGCGACTGGCACGTCAACCTGCGCTTCCGCCGCGACTCGACCTCCGCGATCGAGAAGCCCGTCGAGGACTGGGTGCAGACCGTCGGCGCCCCGCGTCCCCCCGACCAGCGCCCGTACAAGTAACCCCATGCGCCACTTCCACCGGACGAGCGTCGGCCCCGACGCCGTGATGCAGACCGCCGACGCGTTCTTCGGCGCGCTCGGGCTGAAGGCCACGGCGTCGGCCGCCCGCACCCGCGGCTTCGCCGGCGAGCTGGGGACGCTCCAGCTGTCGGTGCGCATGGAGGGCGGGCACTACACGTTCGTCGAGGTGCACACCGACCAGATCGGCGAGTCGCGCCTCGACAAGAACGTGAAGAAGTTCTTCGTGGCGCTGCACAAGCAGGTCGACCGCCGGCACGCGATGGAGGCGGGCTACTGATGGCGACCCGCACCGCCCGGAAGGGCGGCGAGCCCGCGGCGCGCCCGAGCGACCGGCTCACGCGCGAGCAGAAGCTGGAGCTCTATTACTGGATGCGCCTCACGCGCACCCTGGAGGAGCGGCTGGTCGCGCTCTACCGCCAGACCAAGGTCGTCGGGGGGCTCTTCCGCTCGCTCGGGCAGGAGGCCGACGCCGTCGGCAGCTGCTTCGCGCTGGAGCGGCGCGACGTCATGTCGCCGCTGATCCGCAACCTCGGCGCGATGCTCGTGAAGGGGGCGACGCCGGTCGAGGTGCTGAAGCAGTACATGGCCAAGGGCGACAGCCCGACGCGCGGGCGCGAGCTGAACATCCACTTCGGCGACGTCGGCGCCGCCGGGGCCACGCGCGGCTTCCTCGGCCAGATCTCGCCGCTCGGCGACATGGTCCCGGTAATGACGGGGGTCACGCTGTCGTTCCGCATGCGCGGCGAGGACCGCGTGGGGCTGGTGTACGTCGGCGACGGCGCGACCTCGACCGGCGCGTTCCACGAGGGGATCAACTTCGCCGCCGTGCAGCGCTGCCCGCTGGTCGTGGTGGTCGAGAACAACGGCTACGCATACTCGACGCCGACGCACAAGCAGACGCTGGCGAAGCAGTTCGTCGACAAGGCGGTCGGCTACGGGATCCCCGGCTACCAGGCCGACGGCAACGACGTGCTCGCGGTCTACGACGTGACCCGCACGGCGGTCGACGCCGCGCGCGCCGGCGGCGGGACGCAGCTGGTCGAGCTCATGACGTACCGCCGCAAGGGGCACGCGGAGCACGACAACCAGAGCTACGTCCCCGACGGGGAGATCGAGCGGTGGGCGGCGGAGAACGACCCGATCGACCGCTACGTCGCGCGCCTGACCGGGGAGCTGGGCTTCGCCGCCGCCGAGCTGGCGGCGGTGGACGAGCGCGTGCGCCGCGAGGTGGACGCGGCGACCGACGAGGCGGAGGCGTCGGGGTTCCCCGAGCCGCTCGACGCGCTGCTGGGCGTCTACGCCGACCCGCCGGCCGAGCGCCCGCTCTGGTTCCGCGAGGGGACGGGCGGCGCGGTGGCGGCCAGCGAGCGCGCCGCCGACGGCTGGGGCGTCTACAGGGCCGACCCGAAGGCCGGGGGGGACGCCTGATGGCCGAGATCACGTACCTCGAGGCGATCCGCGAGGCGCTGTTCGAGGAGATGGCGCGCGACGAGAACGTCTTCTGCCTCGGCGAGGACATCGGCGCCTTCGGCGGCGCGTTCAAGGTCACCGAGGGGCTGATGGCCCGCTTCGGCGAGTCGCGCGTGATCGACACCCCGATCAGCGAGATCGGGATCGTCGGCGCGGCGGCGGGGGCGGCGCACATGGGGATGCGCCCGGTGGTCGAGATGCAGTTCATCGACTTCATCGCCAACGCGTACGACATCCTCACCAACTACGTGGCGACCGCGCGCTACCGCGCGTTCCTCCCGTGCCCGATGGTCGTGCGCGGGCCCAGCGGGGGCTACGTTCGCGGCGGCCCGTTCCACTCGCAGAACCCCGAGGCCGGGTTCGTCCACACCCCCGGGCTCAAGGTCGTCTACCCGTCGACCGCCGAGGACGCGAAGGGGCTGATGAAGGCCGCCATCCGCGACGAGGACTGCGTGCTCTTCTTCGAGCACAAGTACCTCTACCGCCGCGTGAAGGGGGTGATGCCGGCCGGCGACCACGTCGTGCCGATCGGCAAGGCGCGCGTGGCGCGCGAGGGGACCGACGTCTCGGTCATCACCTACGCGGCCACCGTGCACAAGGCGCTGGAGGCGGCCGAGCAGCTGCAGGCGGAGGACGGGCTGTCGGTCGAGGTCATCGACCTGCGCACCCTGGCCCCGCTCGACGACGAGGCGATCGTGGCGACCGTCCGCAAGACGAACCGCGTCCTCGTGCTCCACGAGGACACGCGGACCGGCGGGATCGCGGGCGAGATCACCGCGCGCATCTCCGAGTCCTGCTTCGAGTGGCTCGACGCGCCGGTGCTCCGGGTGACCGCGCACGACATCCCGCTCCCCTACGCGCCGCAGCTCGAGGACTTCGTGCTCCCGCAGACGCCGGACGTCGTGCGAGCGATCCGGCGGCTCGCCGCGTACTGACGGATGGCGCAGCACGGGCAGGAGGGGCGGTACAACTGGGGCATCGGCTGCCTGATGCTCCCCATGGGCGCGGGGGCCGGCGCGATGCTCGGCGTCCTCGTCTCGAAGCTGGTGCAGTGGGCGACCCGCGGGCCGCAGTGCTCCGGGATCCCGACCTGCGACTGGCACGTCTACGCCGGGTGGGGCGCGCTGGCCGGCGCGCTCTCCCTCCCGGCGCTCGTCCTCTGGTCGCTGCTGCGGCGCCCCGCGTCCGAAGCCGATTCCACCACCGACACCAACCGGAGTTGAAGCCGTGGCTCGTGTAGACGTCATCATGCCCCAGATGGGCGAGTCGATCGCCGAGGGGACGCTCTCGCGCTGGCTCAAGAAGGTCGGCGACGAGGTGAAGCGCGACGAGCCGATCTTCGAGATCTCCACCGACAAGGTCGACGCCGAGATCCCGGCGCCGACGGCCGGCATCCTCGCCGAGGTGTCGGTCACCGAGGGGCAGACGGTCGCCGTCGGCACCATCGTCGCGCGCATCGAGACCGACAAGAGCGCGCCGATCGGCGCGCCGGCCGCCGCGTCCGCCCCCGCGGCCGCCACCTCGGCGCCGGCCGCGTCGTCGCCCGCGGCCGCGGCCCCGGCGGCCGCGGCTCCGGCCGCGCCCGCGGGGAACGGCAACGCGTTCGAGGACCGCATCCGCACCAAGAGCTCCCCGCTCGTCCGGAAGATCGCCGCCGAGCACGGGATCGAGATCGCGGCGCTCCAGGGGAGCGGGATCGCGGGGCGCGTCACCAAGAAGGACCTCGAGGCGTTCCTCGAGTCGGGCGCGCCCGCCCCGACGACGGCCGCGCCAGCGGCGCCGTCCGCCCCGGCCCCGGCGCGTCCCGCCGTCGCCGCGCAGCGCGCCCGCCTCGGCGAGCTGCACGCGCCGGCGGTCGAGAGCATGCCCGGCGACGTGGTCGAGCCGATGAGCCGCATCCGCCAGCTGACGGCGGAGCACATGGTGCTGTCGCGCCGCTGGAACGCGCACGTCACCAGCTTCTTCGAGATCGACCTGACGCGCGTCGCCCGCATCCGCGCCAAGGCGCGCGCGGAGTTCGAGCGCACGACGGGCGAGAAGCTCACGTACCTGCCGTTCATCATCAAGGCGGTCACCGACGGCCTCAAGGCCTTCCCGGTGCTCAACGCCGCGGTGCGCGGCACCGACGTCGTCTACCGCAAGCAGTACAACATCGGCATCGCGGTGGCGCTCGACTGGGGGCTCATCGTCCCGGTCATCAAGAACGCCGACGACCTCTCGCTGACCGGGCTGACGCGCAACCTGAACGACCTGGCCAACCGGGCGCGCACGAAGAAGCTGCAGCCGCAGGAGGTGCAGGGCGCGACGTTCACCATCACCAACCCGGGCGTCTTCGGCTCGCTCATGGGGACGCCGATCATCCCGGTGCCGACGTCGGGGATCATGGGCGTGGGCGCAATCGAGAAGCGCCCGAAGGTGATCACCGGGCCGGACGGCGAGGACACGATCGCCATCCGCACCTGCAGCTACTTCTCGATGTCGTTCGACCACCGCATCGTCGACGGCTCGGACGCCGACCGCTTCATGGCGTTCGTGAAGAAGCAGCTGGAGAGCTGGCCCGAGCAGGGCGGCCTCTGACCGGACCGACCCCCGTGCCGCGCGCGCTCGCCATCCGTTACCTGGACGTCCCCGGCGGCGCGCGCGACGCGTACCGTGCGCGCCTCGCCGAGCGGACGGCGGGCGCGCGTGCGTGCGGCTACCACCTCTGGGCCTTCGAGCGCGAGGGCGCGGCCGACCGCGTCGTCGAGTTCGTGGAGGCCGCCGACGACGGCGCGCTGCGCACCGCGCTGCTGCAGGACGCGCTGCTCGCCGAGTCGCTCGACTTCCGCGTCGACCCGGGCGCGCCGGCGCCCGAGTGGGAGCGCTACGCCGGCATCCCGCACGCCTCCTGACCTCCGTCCCATGCCCACCCGCCGCATCACCGTCGACGGCCGCAGCTGGCGCGTCTTCCCCTCGGGCTTCGTCACGCAGTACAACCTCGACGAGTTCGGGCTGCTCTTCGTCGCCGGCGAGGGGGACGACCGCGAGGTGCGCGTCACCCGCTACTCCCCGCACGGCTCGCGGTCGCGCGAGCAGTCGCTGTCCGAGATGAGCGACGCGCGGCTGGCCGAGCTGCTCGCCGCGTCGCAGCCGAGCGAGACTTCGCCGGAGGCCGGCTACCGCACCAGCGCGCTCCCGGGCAGCGAGGCGTGACCGCCCCCGCCGCCGCCGGCCCCTTCGTCGACCTGCACGCGCACTCGACCGCCTCCGACGGGCACCTGCCGCCGGCGGCGGTCGTCGAGGCGGCGCGCGCGGCGTCGCTGGCGGCGATGGCGCTCACCGACCACGACACGGTCGCCGGCGTCCCCGAGGCGCAGGCGGCCGGCGACGCGCTGGGGGTGCGCGTGGTCGCGGGGTGCGAGCTGTCCGCGCACCTCGGCGACGACGAGATCCACCTGCTGGCGCTCCACCTCGACCGCGTGGACGTGATCGCGGGCGAGCTGACGCGCTTCCGCGACGACCGCGTCGCCCGCGCCGAGCGCATGGTGGCGATCCTGGCGGGGCAGGGGATCGCGGTGACGATGGACGACGTGCTGCGCGAGGCGGCCGGCGGCGCGGTCGGGCGGCCGCACGTGGCGCGCGCGGTGGTGGCCGCCGGCGGCGCCCGCGACATCCGCGAGGCGTTCGACCGCTTCCTGGGCGACGGGCGCCCGGCCTACGTCGACAAGCCGCGCCTCGACGCCGCCGACGCGATCCGCCTCGCGCACGCCGCCGGCGGGATCGCCGTCTGGGCGCACCCGAAAGGCGAGGGGCGGCGCGACAACGTCGAGCGCCTCGCCGCCGCGGGGCTCGACGGCGTCGAGGTCTGGCACCCGGTGCACAACGCCGACGACCGCGCGCGGCTGCTGGCGCTCGCCGAGTTCTTCGGCCTCGTGACGAGCGGCGGCTCCGACTGGCACGGCATCCCCGACCACCCGCGCGCGCTGGGGATCATGCAGGTGCCGATCGAGGTGCTCGAGCGCCAGGACGCCCGCGTCGCCGCGCGCCGCCGCGCCGGCGCCGACGTCGCGCGGGGCTGACCGTGGAGCTGGCGGGGAAGGTCGCCCTCGTCACCGGGGCCGGGCACCGCGTCGGCCGCGCGCTGGCCGTCGCGTTGGGTGGGCGGGGGATGCGCGTCGTCGTCCACTACCGCTCGTCCGGGGACGAGGCGCGCGAGACGGTCCGCCTGATCGAGGCCGCCGGCGGCGAGGCGACGACGCTCCGCGGCGACCTGGGCGTCGCCGGCGAGCCCGCGCGCGTCGTCGAGGAGGCGGCCGCGCGCTTCGGGGCGCTCGACGTGCTCGTCAACTCGGCGGCCGTCATGGAGCGCACCCCGGTCGGCGAGGTCACCGAGGCGGCGTGGGACGCGATGTTCGCCGTCAACCTGCGCGCCCCGTTCTTCGCCGCGCAGGCCGCCGCGCGCGTCATGGGCGAGCGCGGGGGCGCGATCGTGAACCTCGCCGACCTCGCCGCATTCGAGACCTGGCCCGCCTACGTCCCGCACGGCATCAGCAAGGCCGGCGTCGTCCAGCTCACCCGCGCGCTCGCCCGCGTGCTCGCGCCGCACGTGCGCGTGAACGCGATCGCGCCGGGAGTCGTCATGCTCCCCGACGACTGGGACGACGAGTCGGGGGAGCGGCTGCGGCGCACGACGCCCCTCCAGCGCCACGGCTCCCCCGACGACGTCGTGCGGGCGCTGCTGTTCCTGCTCGAGGCCGACTTCGTGACCGGGGAGACGATCCTGGTGGACGGCGGCCGGCACGTCCGGCGGTAGGCGCCCGGACCCGAAGGCTGCCCCCGGCGTCCTCCGCTGGCGAGATTCCGACAGCCGGGCGACCGGCGCGACGCCGGGCCCGCTCCCCGCACACCCCGCCTCCTGAGGCGCCCGTGGCCACCACGACCGACACGACGACGCACGAGCTGGTGATCATCGGCTCCGGGCCCGCCGCCTGGACCGCCGCGATCTACGCCGGCCGCGCCAACCTGCGCCCGCTCCTGTTCGAGGGCGAGCCGGTCGGCACCGACCTCCCCGGCGGCCAGCTGATGCTGACCACCGACATCGAGAATTTCCCCGGCTTCCCCGAGCCGATCAGCGGCCCCGCGCTCATGGAGCGCATGAAGGAGCAGGCGCTGCGCTACGGCGTCACCGTCGTCTCCGAGCTGGTGGCCGACGTCGACCTCTCGCAGCACCCGTTCCGCGTCACGCCGAGCTACTCGGCGCCCGTGCTCGCGCACACGGTCATCGTCGCGACCGGCGCCAAGGCCAAGTGGATCGGGCTCGACAACGAGCTGCGCCTGGCGATGTCGGGCGGCGGCGTGTCGGCGTGCGCGGTGTGCGACGGCGCGCTCCCGCACTTCCGCAACAAGGTGCTCGCGGTCGTCGGCGGCGGCGACACGGCGATGGAGGAGGCGATGTACCTCACGAAGTTCGCCAGCGAGGTCGTCGTGATCCACCGCCGCGACGCCTTCCGCGCGTCGAAGGCGATGCAGGCGCGCGTGCTGTCGCACCCGAAGATCCGCGTCGAGTGGAACACGCAGGTCGCCGACGTGCTGGGCGACGCCGAGATCACGGGGCTGCGGCTGCGCGACACGAACACGGGCGCCGAGCGCGAGCTCGCGGTGGGCGGACTGTTCGTCGCGATCGGGCACGAGCCGAACACCGGGTTCCTCAAGGGGCAGCTGCAGACGACCCCGCACGGCTACATCGTGACGACGCCGGGGCGCACCGCGACCACCTGCCCGGGCGTGTTCGCCGCCGGCGACGTGATCGACGACTACTACCGCCAGGCCATCACCTCGGCGGGCACGGGGTGCCAGGCGGCGCTGGAGGCCGAGCGCTACCTCGCGCACCACGGCATCGGCGAGTCGCCGGTGCTGGAGACCGCCGAGACGGTGGTGTGCGCGAGCGAGAGCGCGCCCGGCATCGGCCCGGCGGAGATCGACGCGTCGCTGGCCGCGACGCACGGAGCGCCCGGCGCCGGGGCGCCGGCGTGAGTCCCGCCGCGCCGGCGACCGCGCTCGTCCCGGAGATCCTCGTCCAGACGGTCGGCGCCTTCCAGGAGAACTGCTACCTGGTGGTGGACCCGACCACCCGCGCCGCGGCGGTGGTGGACCCGGGCGCCGAGGGGGCGCGCCTGGTCGACTGGATCGCGGCGGCCGACGTGCGCGTCGAGGCGATCTGGCTGACGCACGCGCACCTCGACCACGTCGGCGCCATCGCCGAGGTGGTGGCGCGCTGGGACGTGCCGATCCACCTGCACCCCGACGACCTGCCGGTGTTCGGCCACGCGCCGCGCGCCGCCGCGATGTACGGGCTGCGCTTCGACCCGCAGCCCGCGCCCACCGCCGCCTTCGCCGACGGCGAGCGCCTCACCCTCGGCGCGCTGACCTTCGACGTGATGCACGCGCCGGGGCACGCGCCGGGGCACGTCGTTATCCACGGCCACGGCGTGGCGATCGTCGGCGACTGCCTGTTCCGCGGCTCGATCGGGCGCACCGACCTGCCGCTCTCCGACCCGCGCGCGCTCGCGCGCTCGCTGGAGCGGATCGCCGCGCTGCCGGCGAGCACGGTCGCCTATCCCGGCCACGGCCCCGAGACGACCATCGGCCGCGAGCGCGCCGAGAACCCGTTCCTGAACGGCGCCGCGCGCGTGGTCGGCGCATGACGACGCTCGTGATGCCGGGGCGCCTCCTCGGCGCGGCCGCGCTGCTGGCGGCGTGGATCGGCGCCGCGGCGCTGGTCGCGGCGGTGGTCGCCCCGTCGGCGTTCGCGGTGCTGCCGACGCGCGCGCTCGCCGACGCGCTGCTCGGCCGGGTCCTCCCGGTCGTCTTCGTCGCCGGCCTGCTGGTCGGCCTCGGCGCCGCGGCGCTCGGCTGGTACGCCGCGCCGGCCTTCGCGCGCACGCGCCTCGTCCTCCCGATCGTCGCCGCCGCGCTGTGCGCCGGCGCGCAGTTCGGCGTCGGCCCGCGCATCCAGCGCGTGCGCGCGCAGATCGGCCCGTCCGTCGAGGCGCTCGCGCCCACGGACCCGCTGCGGCGCGAGTTCGGGCGCCTGCACGGCGTCTCCGTGGCCCTCATGGGCGCCGGGATGCTGGCCGCCGGCGCCGCGCTCGTGCTCACCGGCGTCGCCGCCACGCGCGGCCGCTGACGCACCCGAAGTTCACCCTCCCCGCGACCTCCACAGGCACCGCCGTCATGTCCGACGCTTTCCGCACCGAGAAGGACCCCCTCGGCCCCCTCGACGTCCCGGCCGACGCGCTGTACGGCGTGCAGACGATGCGCGCCCGCCAGAACTTCCCCATCAGCGGGCTGAAGCCGCTCTGGCCCTTCGTGCAGGCGCAGGTCTGGATCAAGAAGGCGGCGGCCCTGACGCACAAGGAGACGGGGCGCCTGGACGCGAAGTCGGCCGACGCGATCGTCGCCGCGGCGGACGAGGTGCTGGCGCGCCAGCACGACGCGCACTTCGTCGTCGACCCGTACCAGGCGGGCGCCGGCACGTCGCACAACATGAACGTGAACGAGGTGCTTGCGAACCGCGCCAACGAGCTCCTCGGCGGGAAGCGCGGCGAGTACAAGCCCGTGCACCCGAACGACCACGTCAACATGGCGCAGTCGACCAACGACACGATCCCGACGAACATCCGCCTCGCCGCCCTCGGGCAGCTCGGCGCGCTGGTCGGGGCGTTCGAGGGGCTGCGCGACGCGCTGGCCGCCAAGGGGCGCGAGTTCGACCACATCGTGAAGGCCGGCCGCACGCACCTGCAGGACGCGATGCCGATCCGCCTCGGCCAGGAGTTCACCGCCTACGCCGGCTCGATGGACCGCGCGCTGCGCCGCGTGAAGGAGGCGGCCGACTACCTGCGCGACCTCGGCATCGGCGGCTCGGCCGTCGGCACCGGCGTGACGGTCGAGAAGGAGTACCCGGCGCTGATGAACAAGCACCTCAAGGCGATCACCGGCCTGGAGCTGCGCGTCGGCGAGGACCGCATCCAGCTGATGCAGAGCATGGGCGACGCGGCGGCGTTCAGCGCCACGCTGCGCGGTCTCGCCATCGACCTGTCCAAGATCGCCAGCGACCTGCGCCTCATGGTCATGGGGCCGCGCACCGGCATCGACGAGATCAAGCTGCCGGCCGTGCAGCCGGGGAGCTCGATCATGCCGGGCAAGATCAACCCGTCGATCCCCGAGATGGTCAACCAGGTGTGCTTCCAGGTCATGGGGTGCGACACCACGGTGGCCATCGCCAGCGAGCACGGGCAGCTCGAGCTGAACGTCATGATGCCCGTCATCGCCCACAACGTGCTGCTCTCGATGCAGATCCTCACGAGCACGGCGACCGTGCTCACCGAGAAGACGGTGCAGGGGATCGAGGCGAACGAGGAGATGTGCGCGTACTGGGTCGAGCGGTCGGCGGCGCTGGCCACGGCGCTCATGCCGCACATCGGCTACGCCAAGGCCGCGGAGCTCAGCAAGAAGTCGGTCGCCGAGGGGGTGCTGATCCGCGACATGGTGAAGCGCGACCAGCTGCTCCCCGCGGAGCAGATCGACGAGGTGCTCGACCTGCGCAAGATGACCGAGATCGGCGTCCCGGGCGGGGCGCACGCAATGGTCGCCGGCGGCTGAAGCGCCCGCTCACCCAGTGGTTGACGAGAGGCCGGACCCCCGCGGTCCGGCCTTCTCGCGCCACGCCCCCGGCGTCTCCCCCGTCCAGCGGCGGAACGCGCGGTAGAACGCCGCCGGCTCGGCGTACCCCAGCAGGAACGCGACCTCGGAGGAGCTGAGGTGCGGCGTGGCCAGGAGCAGCTCGGCGCGCTCCCGCCGCGCGTCGTCGAGCAGCGCGGCGAATCGCAGCCCCTCGCCGGCCAGCCGCCGGTGCAGGGTGCGCTCGGACACCGCGAGCCGGCGCGCCACGTCGGCCAGCCGCGGCTCCCCGTGCGCGACGAGCGCCGCCACCTCGCGGCGCGCGCGCTCGTCCACCGCGCCGGCCGCCGGCAGCTCGGCCTCGATCGCGGCGACGCGCCGCGCGAGGTAGCCGAAGAGGCGCGCGTCGGCGCGCGGCAGCGGCAGGTCGAGCAGCGGCGCGTCGAGCGCGACGTCGAGCGGCGCGCCGCCGCAGCTCACCGGGCAGCCGAACCACCGCTCGTGGCGCGCCGCGTCGGCGGCGCGCGCGAGCGGGTAGGCGACGTACCGCGCGCGCACGTCGCGCCCGCTCAGCGCGCGCATCGCGGCGACGGTCGCCGACGCCTGCGCGTACACCGGCTCGCGCAGCCGCGCGAAGGGCGCCGGCACCGGCTTGGTGAACACGACGCGCGCCCCCTCGGGCCCGTCGCGCCGCTCGGTGCGGGGCACGAGGTCCGGGTGCACCACCTCACGGTACCGGTCGAGCCACCCGATCGCGTCGCCGACCGTGCCGCCGTGCTGGATCGCGTAGCCGACCACGCCCAGCGACGCGACGCCGAGGCGCGCCCCGACCTCGAGACCGACGGGCGCGCGCGCGAGCGCCTCCCACAGCCGCAGGTCGTGCTCCACCGGGAGTCGCGCGTCGGGGTCGGCCAGCAGGGCGGGGTCGAGCCCCGCCTCGCGCACGAGCGTCGCGCGGTCGTGGCCGAGGGCGACGGCGACCTCCAGCACCCCGGCGACCACCGCCGAGAGGATGGTGTGGTCGTACATGCGGCGAATGTGGACCGGTGGCGGGCGCGGTCACAAGGCTGGCGGTCGCGGGCACTCACCGGCGCGCGCGCGCGGCGCATCGTGCCCGCGTCCTCAACGGAGCCACGCCATGCACCTGCACGACCTCCACGTCGCCGTCGTCGGCGGCGCCACCGGCGGCTGCGCCGCCGCCCTCCTGCTCGCCCGCGCCGGCGCGCGCGTCACCCTCGTCGAGCGCGTGGCCCGGCCGCGTGCGGTCGGCGCCGGCATCGCGATCGCCGAGAACGGGATGGCGGTGCTCGAGTCGCTTGGCCTCCGTCCCGCGCTCGACGCCGCGCGGCCGGCGGTCGGCGCGCGGGTGACCGACGCGCACGGGCGAGTGCTGCTCGCGCCCCCGGAGCCCGCGCCGAGCGTCCACGTGGTCCGCCGCGCGACGCTCCAGGGCGTGCTCCTCGACGCGGTCGCGGCCGAGTCGCGGATCGAGCGCCGCTTCGGCCACGAGGTGCTGGCGGCGGCGCCCGACGGCACGCTGGTGCTGCGCGACGGGACGGGAACGCACGCGCTGCGCGTCGACCTGGTCGTGGGGGCGGACGGCGTGGGATCGCGGGTGCGCGAGGGGGGCGACTTCGGCGCGCGCCTGTGGGGCACCGGGATCCGCTACGTGCGCGGCCTCGTCGCGCCGGGGCTCGCCGAGGGGGTGGAGGCGTGGACGGGCGCCGGGATCTTCGGCTCGTTCGCCGTCGACGACGGCACGTACTTCTTCGCGTCGTGCGGCACCGACGCGTGCGAGGCGGCGCTGGCGGCGCGCGACCTCGACGCGCTGCGGCGGGCGTGGGGACGCGCGTACGCGCCGGCCGGCCGCATCCTCGCCGGCGTCGCCGCGTTCGACGACCTGCTGGTGCACGAGGTGCGGCGGGTGGACTGCCGCCGCTGGTGGGACGGCCGCCTCGCGCTGCTCGGCGACGCGGCGCACGCGATGGCGCCGAACCTGGGCCAGGGGGCGAACAGCGCCCTGGTCGACGCGGCCGTCCTGCTCGACGAGCTGCGGCGCGCGCCCTCGCTGGCGGGGGCGCTGGCCGCGTACGACGCCCGTCGCCGGCCGGCGGTCCGGCGGGTGGCCGACGTCGCGGGGCTGCTGGGCCGGCTGTCGGAGGTCACGCACCCCGTCGCCCGCGCGCTCCGCGACCGGGTGCTGCTCCCGCTGGCCCGCTGCGCCTCGTCGGCGCGGGCCGCCGCGACGGTGCTGCAGGAGCCGTCGCCGGTGCTCCTCGCCATCGGGCGCGGGACGGCTTGAGCGTTGCCCGGCCGACACTTAGCGACTTAGCTTACGGCGTGCGCATCACCACCTGGGCCGAGTACGGCCTCATCTGTGCCCTCAACCTCGCCCGCCGCGCCGCCGACGGGCCGGTGACCGGCCGCTCCGTGGCCGCCGAGGAGAACCTCCCGACGGACTACGTCGAGCAGATCCTCCTGCGCCTGCGGCGCTCGGAGATCGTGCGCTCGGTCCGCGGCGCCCGCGGCGGCTACGCGCTCGCGCGCCCCGCCGAGGAGATCACCGTCCGCCAGGTGATGGCCGCCTCGGAGCTGGAGACGTTCGAGCTCCACTGCGCCAGCCATCCGGTCGGCGAGGAGCGCTGCTCGGCGGCCCACAGCTGCAGCATCCGCCCCGTCTGGATGATGCTCCAGCAGAAGATCGACGACGTGCTGGACAGCGTCCGCCTCTCCGACCTGCTGCACGACGAGATGGTCGTGCGGGCGCGGGTCGGGCTCGGCCCCAAGGCGCCGGGGCAGCTGCAGGCCGCGGCGACGCGCGGCAACCGGCGCAAGTCGTCCGAGCCGGTCGCCGTGGAGCGCCGCCTCCCGATCCTCCAGGGCTGAGGCGCGTGGCCCCGCTGTTCGGCGGCGCGCCGCGCGACGGGCGGCAGCGGGCGACGGCGTTCGTGCGCGCCGTGTGGGCCGACCCCGCCGAGGAGGACGTGCAGTGGCTGGCGACGACCGCGACCGGCGGCGACGTCGACCACGCGCGCTGGGAGCTGCGCTACGCGCGCCGCGCGCTCGGCCTGCTGGCCGCCCAGCGCGACGCCCTCGACGACCGCACCGGGTCGCTGGAGGCGCGCGCGACGACCGAGGCGATGGCCGCCGACCCGGCGGTCGCCGTGAGCGCGGCGGCGCTGGCCGAGCGGCAGTTCAACGACCGGCTGGCCGCCTACCGCGACGCGCTGCAGCAGCGATCCTCCGAGTCGCCGGGGACGCGGCTGGGGCGCGTGCTGCTCGTGTTCGCGGGGTCGGTGCGCGCCGCGCGCGGCGCGGGGCTGCAGCCGGCGGGCGAGCTGCTCGGGCGCTACCTCGACGAGGCCAACGCCGCGCTGCGGCAGGCGTTCGGCGAGGCGTCGCTTCCCGAGGACCGGGCGCCGTCGACGCTGGCGAAGCCCGGCTGACGCGCGCGCGGACCGGAACGAAGAAGCGGGGCCGATCCGATGGATCGGCCCCGCATTTCTTCTAGAGCAGATCACGGCGCGGCGTAGCGGCCGTAGCCGCAGTGGCGGAAGTAG
>NZ_JARGEK010000729.1 GCF_029211165.1 Roseisolibacter sp. H3M3-2 | reverse complement strand
CCGGGCCGCCGCCGCGAGCACGCGCGCGCCTTCCGCGACGCCGCGGCCGTCGAGCCGGTCGAGCGCGTCGGCCGCCGTGTGGATGCGCGCCAGCGTCCGCCACGTCCCCCGGCTCAGCGTCGCCGCCGCCCACCCAGCGTCGGCCAGCGCGACCGCGTCGACCAGGATCCCCGGCACCAGCCGCCGCACCGACAGCGGCGCCGCGGCCGCCGCCGCCCCGGCCTGGAACGCCGCCGTCGCCACCCCGGCGCCGCGCCCGGTCATCACGGTGCAGCTTCCCGCGTCGTCCACCCCGTCCACGTTGAGCGCGACGCCGGCCGCGACCCCGGCCGCCCGGCGCTGCCCCGCCCACGCCCGCGCCCCCGCCAGCCCCAGCTCCTCGGCGCTCGTCAGCAGCACCCCCAGCGGCGCGTCGAGGTCGCGCGTCGCCGCGGCGGTCAGCAGCACCGTCACCACCCCGCTCGCGTCGTCCAGCGCCCCCGGCGACCGCGCGGTCACGACCGAGGCCGCCACGGGGAGGGCGGCGACCACGCCGGCCGCCGCCAGCCAGGGCCACCACGCGGCGCCCGCGGCCCCCGCGGCCTGCGCCCCGGCCAGCGCCAGCGCCACCAGCCAGCAGGCGATCGTCGCCGTCACCCCCGCCGCCCGCACCCCGATCGGCACCGGCTGCGACTTGGAGTCGAGGTGCGCCACCAGCCACACCCGCGGCGCGTCGCGGCCGCGCACCGCCTCCAGGTTCACCCCGGTGCTGCGCCGCCCACGCCCCGACGGCCCCGCCGACGACGAGCAGCCCCGCCAGCCGCGCCAGCGCCGTCCCGGTCCGCCCCTGCGCGCCGATCCGGGCGGCCGCGCCGAG
>NZ_JARGEK010000728.1 GCF_029211165.1 Roseisolibacter sp. H3M3-2 | reverse complement strand
AGGGCGCCGGCGGCGTGCGCGGCGTCGCGCTTGCGGGTCGGCGAGGCGCTGGTGGACCTGGAGGCGCGCACGGCGCTGCGCGACGGACTCCTCACCCACCTCGGCGCGCGCGAGTGTCACGTGATCGCCGCGCTGGCCGCCGCCGCCGAGCGTCCGGTGGGGCGCGACGCGCTCACGCGCGCGGCGTGGCACGTCGCGCACGAGCCGGGCTCGCGGCGCCTCGACATGCTGATCGTCGGGCTGCGGCGCAAGCTCGAGGCGCGGCCGGCGGAGCCGCGCCACCTCGTGACGGTGCCGGGCGCCGGGTACGCGCTCCGCGGCGTGAGCGTGGGGGCGTGAGCACCAGAGCGCGTGGGGCGCGGCGCCGGCGTCAGAGAGTCGTGAAGAGGCGGCCGCGCGGGCTGGTGGCGGCGTCCGCGCCGGCGCCATGATCCCGGCGCACCCACGACCCGGAGCCCCACGGTGAGCGACGCGCAGTTCTTCGTCTACAAGCTGATCTCCCCGCGCCCGACGTTCCCGATGGACATGACCGACGCCGAGCGCGCGGCCATGGGCGCGCACGGCGCGTACTGGCGCGAGCTGCTCGACGCGCGGCGCGCCGTCGTCTACGGGCCGGTGATGGACCCCGCCGGCGTGTGGGGGCTCGCCGTCGTCGAGGCGCGGTCGGCCGACGAGGTGCGCGCGATCGGCGGCGCCGACCCCGCCGTCACCTCCGGCGTCGCGTCGTTCGACGTCTTCCCGATGATGAACGCGACCGTCCGCGCCTGACCGTGCGCGCCGCGTCCCGCGCCGCCGCGCCGCTCGTCGCCGCCGCCGCCGCCCGCGCCGCCGGCGCGCAGTCGCTCGCCGACACCGTC
>NZ_JARGEK010000727.1 GCF_029211165.1 Roseisolibacter sp. H3M3-2 | reverse complement strand
CGAGCGGCGCGCCGGTGGCGACCGCGCCCCGCGTCTCCTCGCCCACGACGAGCAGCTCGTAGATCCCCGTGCGCCCGCGGTAGCCGCTCATGGCGCAGCGCGGGCACCCCACGGCGCGGCGCCACCGCGGCGCGCCGCCGTCGGGCGCGTCGCCGGCCGTCGCGCGCAGCGCCGCCAGCGCCTCGGCGTCCGGCGCCCCGTCGGACGCGCACGCGTCGCACAGCAGCCGCACCAGCCGCTGCGCGAGGATCCCCTGCACCGTCGCCGCGATCAGGTAGCGCTCGACTCCCATGTCGCCGAGGCGCGCCACGCCCCCCGCGGCGTCGGTGGTGTGCAGCGTCGAGAACACGAGGTGGCCCGTCAGCGCCGCCTGCACCGCCGTCTCGGCGGTCTCGCGGTCGCGCATCTCGCCGACCAGCACGACGTCGGGGTCGTGGCGGAGGATCGCCCGCAGCGCCGCCGCGAAGCCGAGCCCCGCCCGCGGCTGCACCGGTACCTGCACGACGCCCGGCATCCGGTACTCGACCGGGTCCTCGACCGTCACGACCTTCGCGCCCGGGACGCTCACCCGCGCCAGCGCGGCGTAGAGGGTCGTCGTCTTCCCGGAGCCCGTCGGGCCGGTGACGAGGACAAGCCCCGTCGTGCGCGCCAGCAGCCGCTCCAGCCCCGCGCGCACCGCGTCGGGCATCCCGAGCGCGGCGAGGTCGCGCGCGCCGCCGTGGTCGAGGACGCGCAGCACCACGCTCTCGCCGTGCAGCGCCGGCAGCGTGGCGACGCGCAGGTCGACCTCGCGCGCCGCGCCGTCGTCGGCGCCCACGCGCACGCGCGCCCGCCCGTCCTGCGGCCGCCGCCGCTCGG
>NZ_JARGEK010000726.1 GCF_029211165.1 Roseisolibacter sp. H3M3-2 | reverse complement strand
GGGTCGGGCGCGCGCGGGACGGCCGCCGCGGGCGCCGGCGCGCCGCCGCCGGCGAGCGAGGCGCCGAGCTGGGTGAGGAGGCGCAGGGACTTCATGACGGGCATCTCCGGACGGAGGGGGGGAAACGAAGGGGACGACGCGGGGGCGTTCGGTGGTGTCTTCACGAGCCCACCCCCGCGGGGATCGCGCGGCGGAGACGCGGCAGGACCTGCGCGTCGCGCATGGTGCCGTCGATGAGCGCGCGCTCCTCGCGCTCCCGGCGCAGCTGCGCCGGCCCGACGGCCGTGGAGTCGGCGGGCGCGAGCCGCGCCATCTGCACCAGCACCAGCTCGAGGTCCTCGAACAGCCGCCGCCGCACCGGCGAGCTGGCCGCGGGGGAGTCGAGCAGGAGCCGCGTGTCCGACAGGAGCGTGCGCGCCCACTGCGCCACGCGGGCGTCGGCGAGCGAGTCGAGCGGGTCGGCGCGGTACGAGACGAGCAGCGCCTCGACCGCGGTCAGGTGGCGGATCGTGGTGACGTCGTAGGCGAGCGTGCTCGCCGCCTCGTCGCGCGTCCGGCGGGCGGCGCGCGGCGCGCGGGCCGCCGACGCGACCGCCGACGCGGCCGCCACCTCGCGCGTCGCCGCGCGGTCGGCGATCGGCGCGACGTCGGACGTCGCGGCGTCGGGCGCGGCGTCGAACGCCTGCGCCAGCGTCGTCGGCGACGGCGGGCTCGAAGGCGCCAGCGACTCGGCCGGCGCGACGGCGGGGACGGCCGCGGCGACGGACGGCGCGTCCGCCTGGGCGCGCCCCTCCCACCAGCGGCCGAGCCCCACGCCCGCCGCCAGCAGCAGCGACGCCGCCGCGGCCAGCGACCAGGTG
>NZ_JARGEK010000725.1 GCF_029211165.1 Roseisolibacter sp. H3M3-2 | reverse complement strand
TGGAGCGAACGATGGGAACGGCCATGGTGAGGACAGGCACATCCCGTGGCTGATCGGTGCGGCTCAGGCGCTCGAGCATGATTTCAGCTTCGGCCTTGTCCTGGACGAGGAGCTCGACTGATCTCCAATCGCCCGCGCAAGATGCGGACCGCCGCCAACGCCGAGTACATCATGATCGGCACGCTCGTCGTGATCTCGGCCGTCCAGCAGCTGCTCGCCTTGGGTCGTTGGATCGCCGACCTGCTTCACATCTGCTTCACATAGAGCGGCGTCAGCAGCGGTACGCGCGCGGGCAGGGGCTTGGGCCGGCAGTCCACCTGGACGGCGATCGTTTCGACCTCGCGGGAGCCGCAGGCACAGCGGAACCGACTGGCATCGACCGGCGCCTTCATGCTCCACTTCTTCAGCATGAAGAACTTCATCACCTCGGCCGCGTCGAATACGGCCGTTCGCCGGCAGGCGCGGCAGCGCACGCCCACGTCCAGGCCGAAGCGCGCATAGTCGCCGATCGTCTGAGGCCGCTTCGTTCCCACAATGTTCCCGCTGCGGGTAAGCGGGCGAGTCGGTCAACGGCCCCGAACAGTTCTTCCCCAAGTCATTCCACTGACGCGACGTTTCCCCTATGTTCAGTCAGGGGGTGGCACCATATGCGGGCCATGGAAGAGCCGAAGAGGTTGCGGCCGATCAGACGGCAGGCCGAGGTGCTGGAGCTCGTGAAAGCCTTCAACGCCCGATATGGTCGCTCGCCTTCCATGGGGGAGATCGCCGGGCATTTCGGGATCAGCCGCGGCCGCGCGCACGAGCTGGTGCATGCACTCGCGTTTAAGCGGATGATCGAGGTGGTGCACGGCAAAGCCTATGG
>NZ_JARGEK010000724.1 GCF_029211165.1 Roseisolibacter sp. H3M3-2 | reverse complement strand
CGCCGAGCGCTTCGCGTCGGCCGAGGCCCTGCAGCGTCACGCAGTGATCGTCGCGAAGGAAGGCGGCGACGCATGTTCGGCGCTGATCCGAGCGTCGCTGCCCGGCGCCACGGCCGCCGATCGCGCCGACGCGCTGCGCGAGCTCGAGGAAAGCATCGCGGCCGACACGGCCGCCATCGGCCTGCTGAAGGCGGATCGCACCCAGGGAGGCCCCGCGCCCTGACGCTCCCGGCGCGCACGAGAAGGTCCAACTCACTCCCTGAAACCTGCCGGTCCGGCGATACCTGATCGCCGGACGCGGCTCTTTGCATGCCCGAGGCCCGCGATGCCCAACGCTGCTGCCCAGTTCCGCCTCACAAGGCCCGCGCCGCACCGCAAGCATCCGGTGAAGGTCCGCGAGGTCGATGTGATCTACCGGACGGTGACGCTCGCCGATGGCGCGGTCGTGCCTTTGGATCAGTGGATGGCATCGTGCTGACGCCGGGCGACTATCTTCGCCTGCGCCGCGAAGCCGCCGGCCTGACGATTGAGGACGTGGCCAGCCGCATCGACAGTTGGCCGCACGTGCCGCACCGCGACCGGGTCGCCTGGCTGAAGTCGATCGAGAGCGGCATCGCTCCGCTCTCCCCCGGCAACGCGATCCTGCTGCGCTTCGTCTTCCGCTTCGATCCGATCGTCTTGGACGCCCTGGCCGATATCGCCGCCGGCGCGGTCATCCCCGCACCCGACATTTGCCGCCTGTGCGGCTGTTCCGAGCATGACGCTTGCGGCTCCGCCCAGGAGCCCTGCGCTTGGGTGGATGCTGCGAAGACGGTCTGCAGCACCTGCTCGCTGCTCCTCGCCGACCCTGACGAGACCCGCCCCGGGACAATC
>NZ_JARGEK010000723.1 GCF_029211165.1 Roseisolibacter sp. H3M3-2 | reverse complement strand
CCTAAGACCGCTTGGCCTCCCGACTTCGCCGCCGCGCCGCGCGCCACCGCGTCGAGGAGCGCGAGCAGCGGCCGCACCGCCCCCGCGGCGAACGCGCCGACGCCGTCCCAGGGCGCCGCCAGCACGGCGACGAACAGCGCCGGCTGCAGCACCGCCAGCACCGGCCCCGCGGCGAGGTTCGCCAGCGGGCCGACGAGGCTCACCTGCCCGAAGTGCCACGCCACGAGCGGCGCCGACGCCAGCGTCGCCAGCACGCCCACGACCAGCTCGCGCCCCAGCGCCACCCGCGGCCCCTCGCCCAACCCGCGGAGCGCGGCCAGCGCCGCCGCCGCGACGCCCGGCGCCCGCGGCCGCCCGTCGGCCTCGCGCGACCGCAGCACGAGCGTGCGCGCCAGCCCGCGCCCCGCCACCACCGCCGCCGTCCCGCCGACGCTCAGCTGGTACCCGAGGTCGAGCACCACCACCGGGTCGGCCAGCTCCAGCGCCGCGTCGTCGGCGCGCACCGCCCACGGCGACGTCGGGCGCTGCAGGGCGCGCGCGGCCGCGTCCATCGCCAGCATCCCGCCCGCGCGCACGGCGGGCGGCGGCGCGCCGATGAGCGCGACGTAGCCCGCCACCGCCGCCACCACCCCGGCCGACCCCGCCCGCCGCGGAACCCGCGCCGCCCACAGCAGCAGCGCCAGCGCCTCGTCGAGGATCGCCACGTGCAGCCCCGACACCGACAGCGCGTGCACCAGCCCCGCGGCGGCGTACCGGTCGCGCACGTCCGGGTCGATCGCCCGCGCGTCGGCCAGGACGAGCGCCCGCACCAGCGCGGCGTCGTCGCCGAACCGCCGGTCCACCAGCGCCCCGGCCCGCGCGCGCAGCGCGGGGAGC
>NZ_JARGEK010000722.1 GCF_029211165.1 Roseisolibacter sp. H3M3-2 | reverse complement strand
CCGCGGTGGCCCCGCCCGCGCCGGCCGCCGCCCCCGCCGGCGCGGCGTCGGCCGCGCGCAGCTCCGCCGCCGCCTCGCTCGACGGCGCCGTGATGGTCGCGAAGTCCTTGCGCAGCGCCTCCGCCGGGATCTTCTCCAGCTCGCGGCTGATGTCGGCGGCGAGGCGCTTCAACTCGTCGTTGCCCACGAGGGCGAGCACCGCGTGCCCGCTGCGCGCGTGCGCGGCGCCGAACTCGATCGAGCCGACCGTCCACGCCTCGGTGAGCATCCGCACCAGCGACGGCGACAGCGACGGCGTGCGCGCGTTCCCGCTCTTGAGCCGGTCGAGCCCGCGCGCCAGGTCGTCGGCCAGGCGGGCGCGGTTCACCCCGTAGTGCTTGAGGATCTGCGCGACGTCGCCGTCGGCCGCGTCGAGCGCCTTGACGAGCACGTGCTCGATCTCGACGTCGTAGTGCGTGCGCGAGAGGCAGAGCCCCGCGGCCGCCTCGATCGTCGAGCGCATCGCGGGGTTCAGCTTGCCGATGAGGGCGCGGAGGGTGACCGACATGCGGGGGCTCCTGGGCGGCGCCGCGCGGGCGCCAGGGTGGGTGGCGGAGAGAGGAGCCCCGGGACGTCGCGTGCCGGCGGGGCGTCGTGCGCGAGGGGGGGCCTCGGAGAACGGGGTTGTCGTCGTGCGGTCGTCGTCGTGCGATGGCCGTGGTGCGGGGGGCGGCGCGCCGGCGGCGCCTCAGCAGAGGGCGACCCGGGTCTCGTCCGGATCGCGCGCCGCCGGGCGGCTGACCAGCCAGGTCCCCCGCCCGAGCGGCGGGCCGGTCGGACGGCGCGGCGCGGCGTCGCCGGGCGCGGGTGACGCCGCAGGCGGCGGCGCGGGCGAAGTCG
>NZ_JARGEK010000721.1 GCF_029211165.1 Roseisolibacter sp. H3M3-2 | reverse complement strand
GGGGTCGTGCGCCTGCTGGCGCGTCGAGCGCGCGCCGCTGCGCCGGCGTCCCGACCCGCCGCGGACGCGGGGGCGGCCCACGCCGTCGTCGCGCGCCTGGACGTCGCGGCGCTGCTCGACGACCTGTACGACGAAGGAGGGTGACGCGTGTCCCGTAGGGTGCTGATCTGCGACGACGCCATCTTCATGCGCACGATGGTCGGCGACATCCTGCAGCAGGCAGGGTTCGAGATCGTCGGCGAGGCGGAGTCGGGCGTGCAGGCGATCGAGAAGTACCAGGCGCTCAAGCCCGACCTCGTGACGATGGACATCGTCATGCCGGACATGGGCGGGATCGACGCGGTGCGCGAGATCACGCGCCTCGACCCGGGCGCGCGCGTGCTGATGTGCAGCGCGATGGGCCAGCAGGCGCTGGTCGTCGAGGCGCTGCAGGCGGGGGCGAAGGACTTCGTCGTCAAGCCGTTCCAGCCGAGCCGCGTGCTGGAGGCGGTCGAGCGCATCCTGAGCTGACGCGCGCGGCGCGCGGCGGGGGCGAACGACGGTGAGCTTCTCGACCGCGCGCTACGCCGCGCTGTTCGCCGAGGAGGCGCGCGAGCACCTCGCCGCCGCCTCGGCCGCGCTGCTCGCGCTGGAGCGGGACGGCGCCGACGGCGCCGACGGCGCCGCGCACGTGGACGCGGCGTTCCGCGCCGTGCACACGGTCAAGGGGATGAGCGCCACGATGGGCTACGCCGTCGTGGAGCGCGTCGCGCACGAGCTGGCGCACGTGGTCGCCGAGCTGCGCGCCGGCGCCGTAACGCCCGACCCGGCGACGCTCGACGCGCTGCTCGACGCCGCCGACGCGCTGGCGGCCGCGGTGGCCGCCGCCGTCGGCGCCGCC
>NZ_JARGEK010000720.1 GCF_029211165.1 Roseisolibacter sp. H3M3-2 | reverse complement strand
CCTGACCGGTTTCGCTTGACACCCGCGAGGCGTTCCAAGGGTGATTCGGGCTGGTCGGCCGACCCGATTCGGAGATGCCGCGAGCGCCGCGCGCGACCTGCTGGTCGAACTGCTCGGCCGTGACTTCGCGGTGGTGCGGCCCGCACAGGTTGCGGGTATTGCTGTCGACGTCCTCACCGCCCTTGGCGAGCGGCACGATATGGTCGACGAACTTGGCCTCCTCAACGCGCCCCTCATCGGTGCACATTTCGCACAGGCCGTTGGTGCGCTTCAGACGCCGCAGCCGCTGGCGCTGGCCAGCTCGGCCGCGGAGGCGTTCACCCACGACGAAGCTTCTCGATCGCCGCGTCGAGGCTGGTCCGAATGCGGAGCTGCAGACGCAGCCCCCGCGCGTCATGCTTCGCCTCCTCGCCCTCGAGCAGCAGCTTGTGCACCTCGGCCAGCCAGGCCTTGTTGACGGTGACGCGCGCGGTTGGTTCGCCCTGGGCGGCCTTGGCGAGCTGGGCCATGTTGATGGCCATCAGCTAGCCGGGGCGATCGTGCCGCCCTGCTCCATGCGCTTGATGAAGAACTGGTCGCCCGAGCCCACCTTGAAGCCGAGCTCGGTCAAGGCCGCCTTGGTCTTGCCCTTCCCCTGGAGCAACTTCTTCAGGGCAGCCTTGTCCAGGCTGTAGCTGACGCTCAATGTCAGCCGACCGAGCTTAGCCTGCTGCAGCGCGTCGACGGCCTTCGCATCCTTGTCGAAGCCATGCTCGAGCTTGCCGCCAGCACGCTCGCCGAACTCGCATCCGCCCAGCTGCATCGACTTGCGACCCTTCGGCAGCAGGGCGCGGCCTGAGGTGCCGAACCATGGCTCGAGCTTGCCGGAGATCTGGTCCATC
>NZ_JARGEK010000072.1 GCF_029211165.1 Roseisolibacter sp. H3M3-2 | reverse complement strand
GCTCGCGCGCGTCGTGCGCGTCTCGCGCCGCCGCCGGCCGCCGCCGCAGCCGCGCCACCAGCGCGCCGGCCAGCAGGCGCCGGCCGCGCGAGATGCGGCTCATCACGGTCCCGAGTGGGATGCCGAGGATGTCGGCGATCTCGTGGTACTTGAAGCCGACCAGGTCGTGCAGCTCGACCGGCGTCGCGAAGTCCTCGGGGACCTCGCGCAGCGCCGCGTGGATCGCCTCCGCGTCGAGCCTGCGCAGCACCTCCTCGAACAGCGCGTCGGCGTCGCCGCCGAGCAGCGACTCGTGCGCCGCCTCCAGCCGCGTGAACGAGACGAGGCGCTGGCGGCGCCCGGCCTTCTCGTGCGCGTCGCCCAGGACGCTCCGCAGGATCCGGTAGAGCCACGGGCGGGCGCTCGACGCCTCGCGCAGCTCGCCGATCCCCTGCCACGCGCGGACGCACGCCTCCTGCACGAGGTCCTCGGCGTCCTCGGGGGCGTGCGTGCGGCGCCGCGCGAACGCCAGCAGCTCCCCCAAATGCGGGAGGACGAGCGTCTCGAAGCGGGCGTGCAGCTCGGGCCGGGCGGGGGTCACGATGGCGGCGTGGGGAGGAGGGCGGTCCCCGGGCGGACGGCGCGACCCCCGAAGTTATTCCCGCCCCGGGTCGCCGGCGAGCCGCTCCAGCTCGCCGAAGAAGGCGGCGGCCCACGGCTCGTGCGGCTGCGGGATCTGGCGCGCCAGCTTCTCCAGCCCCGGGACGCCGTAGCGCCCCGGCGCGTCGCGCCCGCGCAGCCCCGCGAGGTCGGCCGCGACGTGCCGCGCCGTCGCCACCGGGTCGCGGGCCACCAGCGCGTCGCGCAGCCCCCACGCGCGCCAGACCGTCCCGTAGTCCTGCAGCGAGTTGTAGAAGTTCCAGGCGAGCGCCCACAGCACGAGGTCCACCACCGCGTCGGTCCACCCGTGCGCGGCCACGACGGCCGGCAGCGTCTCGCCGGTGAAGAACAGCTCGTGCTCCGCGTCCACGTGCTCGCCGTAGCGCCGCACCACGCGCAGCGCCGAGCCGTCGAGCACCCCGAGCGCGCGCACCGCGTGCGCCAGCGCCCCGGCCCCCGCGTCGCCGTCCGAGAAGACGTCGGTGAGCGCGCCGCCGGCGTCGGCCATCGCCTCCACCAGCCGCCGCAGCGCGGGCGCCGCCTCCGGGAAGCGCGCCGCGACCTCGCCGAAGAAGCGCGCCTCATCGGCCTCGCCGTCGGGCGCGGCGAACACCACGTGCACCTCCCCGTCGACGGCGCGCGTCGCCAGCCCGGCGCGCACCTCCGCCGCCACCGCGTCGATCGCGGCGGCGCACGCCCCGGCCGTCCACGCGGCCAGCGGCACGACCACGCGGCGACGCTGCTCCTGCATCGCCTCGACGGTGCGCCACGCCGCCTTTCGTGCGGTCGCCTCGGGATCGTCGGGCGCGCGCGGGCGCCAGCCGTCGCGCGCCGCGGCGACCGCGACGGCGTCGAGCGCGCGCGCCGCCGGCGTGCCGTCGAGGGTCGCCTCGCCCTTCGCGTACGTCACGCGCGCGCGGCGCCCCTCCAGCGGCGCGATCCGCTCCCAGCCGCGCGCCGTGCGCGCCGCCGCGCCGCCGCCCGCCGCCTCGTGCCGCTCCAGGTGGAGCAGCGGCGAGGTCGTGCCGTCGGTCCCCACGCACACGAGGAAGTTGTTGATCGACAGCCAGAGCGCGGCGCCGTCGGGCTGCCACCCGACCACGCGCACCCAGCCGCCGCGCTGCAGCCGGTCCAGGTTCTGCTCGACCACGCGCCACGCGCCGTCGTCGCCGGCCACCGCCGGCGGCCAGGCCGCGCGCGGCGGCGCGGTGATCGCGTCGCGCCCGCCGAGCGTCGCCGCGATCGTGTCCCACAGCGCGGCCCGCGTCGGGAACGCCGGGGGCCGCTGCGTCATCCGCAGCAGGTCGGTCTCGTTGGGCAGGTCCTCGGCGGGGAGCCACGCGACCACCGCGCGCCGCGCGAGGCGCAGCGGCAGCGCCTCCCACAGCTGCACCGCGACGCCGTAGCGCCGCACCGCCTGCTTCCGCGTGTCGAGCAGCCGCGCGAGCAGCCCGGGCGCCTCGTCGTGGACCGTCGGCGAGGCCGGGTCCACGCGCACCCACCAGCGCCCGTCCGGGCTCCCGGTCAGGAAGGGCGTCGAGGCGGCTCCCGGCGCGGCCTCCGACAGCTCGTGCGCCCCCGTCGCCGCGTCGATCAGCAGCAGCCCGCCGTGCAGCGTCGGGATCAGCAGCGCGCCGTCCGGCCGCTCCACGGGCGCGACCCAGCGCAGCGACGGCAGCCCGGCGTGCGTGGTGACGGACGCGGCGCGCAGGTCGACGACGTGCAGCCGGTCCGCGTCGCGCCGGACCCGCCCCTGCGCCTCGACGACGTACAGCCGCCGCCCGTCGCGGCTCGGCGCGACGGCCTCCGGGCGCCACCCCCACGACGCCATCCCCTCCAGCGTCACGACGTCGACCCGCCGCGTCGGCAGGTGCAGCAGGTGGATGCGCCCCTCGCGCGAGCCCACCCACGCGTGCTCCGCCCCGGCGATCCCCTGGCCCGCGTCGCCGCGTTCGCCGGTCAGCACCCACCAGTCCCCGTCGGGGAGCCCCGAGACGCGCACGTACTCGCCGAACCGCTCGATCGCGGGGGCCGTCAGTGGCACTCCAGCCACGCCTCGACCGTCGAGAAGTCGTGCGCCGCCAGCCGCGCGACGTCGATCCAGACGTAGATCGCGCCGACGTCGCCCCAGCACCACTGCACCGCGTAGTCGCTCGCCATCTGGAAGAGCAGCACGCGCGACCGCGGCGACGGCGCCGGGTCCGACTGCACGCCGTCGTGGGTGCCGCCCATGCGGTGCGGGCGCTCGTCCTTCAGCGCGCGCCAGTGCGACTCGGCGCGCGCGAGCAGGTCGGGCGGGATCAGGGCACGCTGCTCGGGCGAGGCGACGTACAGGTCGGCCGCCACCTCCCACCGCGCGGCGGCGTAGCCGCGCGCCGCCAGCTTCTGCAGCGTCACGCGCCCGCGCACGGGCGCCGAGCCGTTCGTCTCGCTCACGTGGCCGAGCGCCCAGTACTCGCCGGCGTCCGCCGCCAGCGCGTCGTGGATCGGACGGAACTCCTCCTCCGACATCGCCGAGTCGAGGTCGTGCGCGAGGATGCGCGTGCGCAGCGCGTCGAGCCGCCCGCGCGCCGACGCGCGCCACTCCGCGAACGCGTCACGCGACGCCTGCAGCCGCGCCAGCAGCGCCGTCCCCGCGATCGGCGCGTCGCCGTCGAGCAGCAGCGCGCGCGCGTCGGCCAGCTCCGCGAGGCGCCCGCGGTAGTGCTCCACGGCCCGCGCGAGCGGCGTCGCCTCCAGCTTCGCCCGAACCTCGGCCGAGGCGGCGTCGAGCGCGGCGATCGTCCCGGCGGCCCACCCCGGCGCCTCGACCCGGGTCACGTCGCGCTCGGGAGGCGCCGCCGGCGCGCGTCCGCCGAGCGCGCGGATCGCCGAATCCACCACGTACAGCGCGCCGCGCCAGGTGTACGGCCGTTCCTCCGAGTCCTGCGGGTGCATCCGCTCGGCCACCGGCGCGCCCGGGTAGAGCGTCGCCGCCAGGTTCTCGGGCCGCGCGTCGGGCGCGTCGGGGAGCGCGACCACGTCCACGGGCCAGCCGCGCCACGTCGGCGGGATCTCGTCGCCGCTCCGCAGGAAGCGGTAGTCGTACCCCTCGTATCCCTCGTCGCGCATGGACGGCGAGTCGTCGGGCGGGTGCCGCTCGGGGCCGAGCGTGGGGACGTGCAGCACGCGCACCGACTGCGCGCGCTCCGACAGGTCCTCGGCCTGCGCGTCGAGGAAGAGCAGCAGCCACCCCTCGCGCGGCCCCAGCCCGCCCCACAGCGCGGGGGGCAGGTCGGCGCACGCCACCTGCGCGACGAAGTGCAGCGGCGTCGCGTCGCGCGGCCACTCCACGTGCTCGGGCATCCGCGGCAGCCCGCCGAGCCACGAGCGCGGCGGCTCGCCGAAGCGCACCGGCATCTGCCGGCGCAGCACGGCCGACACCGTCTCCTCGACCGTGTGGGGGGCCTGGGGGCGGGAGGGGGCGCGCGCCGGCGCGGGCGGGGTGTCGCGCCCCGTCAGGGCGCCGAGCAGCGAATCGAGCCAGGAGGTCATGGAGGAGCAATACGGCGTGGACGGCGAGCCCGGCAAGTCGCCGGCGCGCCGCGCCGGGTTATCGTTCGGGGCAGCGTCCCCCTCCCCGCCACCACCGCGCCCGATGGCCCGTCTGCTCCGCCCCGTCGTGCTGCTCGCGCTCCTGGCCGCCCCGGCGTCCGCGCAGCAGCCCGCCGCGCCGCGCCCCGAGGACACCGAGGTCTGGCAGCCGGTCCCCCGCGTCGTCGATGCCGGCCCGGGCCCGAAGGCCCCCCTCCCCCGCCCCGCCGACGCGATCGCGCTGTTCGACGGCCGCTCGCTCGCCGAGTGGACGAACGCCGAGGGAGGCCCCGCCGGCTGGAAGGTCGTGGACGGCACGATGGTGGTGCACAAGCCGGCCGGCGACGTGAAGACGCGGCGGCGCTTTACCAACTACCAGCTCCACCTCGAGTACCGCGTCCCGCCGGGGATGAAGGAGACCGGACAGTCGCGCGGCAACAGCGGGCTGTTCCTCGCCGTGACGGGCGGTCCCGGCGGCGGCTACGAGCTGCAGATCCTCGACTCGTACCGGAACACGACCTACGTGAACGGGCAGGCGGGAAGCATCTACAAGCAGAACCCGCCGCTGGTGAACGCGTCGCGCGCCCCCGGCGAGTGGCAGACGTACGACGTGATCTGGACCGCGCCCACCTTCGGCCCCGACGGCGCCGTGAAGACGCCGGCGGTCGTGACCGCGCTGCACAACGGCGTCCTGGTGCAGGACCGCTACGCGCTGACGGGGGAGACGCTCTACACCGGCACGCCGAGGTACGTCGCGCACGGGGCGTCGCCGATCCTGCTGCAGGCGCACGGCGACCCGAGCCCGCCGCTGTCGTTCCGCAACATCTGGGTGCGCGAGCTCCCCTGAGGGCGCGCCGCCCCCGTTCGCCGAAACCCCGCCCCCTCGCTTTATCGTAGGGACGGCACCCGTACCGGAGTCCCGATGCCCGACCGCCGCTACACCGACGAAGAGGTCCGCCACATCCTGACCGCCGCCGCCGAGCAGGAGCGGACGGCCGCGCTCCCCGCCGAGCGCGGGTGGTCGCTGGCGGAGGTGCAGCAGATGGGCGCCGAGGCCGGGCTCCCCGCCGCCTCCGTGGCCGCGGCGGCGCTGACGCTGGAGCGCGCGCACGTCCCCGGCGAGTCGCGCCTGCTCGGGCTCCCCGTCGCGGTGTCGCGCGCCGTCCCCCTCGAGCGCTCGATGACCGAGGAGGACTGGGAGGCGCTGGTGGCGCGACTGCGCGAGACGTTCGCGGTCGAGGGGCGGGTGCGCGTCAGCGGCCCGCGCCGCGAGTGGCGCGTCGGCAACCTGCGCGTCACGCACGAGCCGGCGGGCGACGGCGCGGTGCTCGCGCTCCGCACCCGCAAGGGCGACGCGCGGCCGCTGTTCGCGATGGGCGCGCTGCTGCTGGTGATGTCGCTGGTCGTGCTGATCTCGCTCGCCGCCTCCGGCGGGCAGACGGTGCGCGCGCTCCCGCTGGCGCTGTTCGGCGCGATCCTGCTGGTCGGCGGCGCGCTCCGCCTCCCGGCGTGGGCCAGCGCGCGCGGCCGGCAGTTCGACGCGCTGGCCGACTACGCCCGCCGGCTCTCCGCGGGCTGACTCACGGCGGACCGGCGGCGGGCGGGCCGGCGAACGCGAGCCGCACCCGCCCCGCCGCCACGTCGCCGCGCTCGACGCGCAGCGGGACGCGCGCGCCGAGTGGCGGCGGCTCGGCGCGCGGGACGAGCGACACCTCGGCGCGCACCGGCGGGTCCTCCACCTGCACCTCGGCCTCGGCGCGCCGCACGTCCACGACCACCGCGGCCAGCGTGTCCCCCGCGCGCCCGCGCAGCGTCCACGCCTCCGCCACGTCCACCGCGCGGCGCGCCAGCGTCCCCTCGGCGCGCCCGGCGGCGTGCATCACCGGCGCCAGCGAGCGCAGCGTCGCCACCTCGGCGGGCGACGGGCGCGCGCCCTCGGCGAGCGTGAGCAGCAGGTCGAGCACGTAGCGGTCGGCCAGCCGGCGCAGCGGCGCGGTGACGTGCGCGTAGGCGAAGGCGAGCGCCCCGTGCAGCGGCTGCTCGGGCGGCGCGCCGTCGAACGCCACGTAGTCGGCGCCGCGCATCGTGCGCTGCGCCTGCCGCACCAGCACGTCGAGCCGCGGGTGGTCGCGCGGCACGCGGCGCAGGAAGTCGGGGTAGTCCGTGCCCTCCGGCCAGTCGAAGCCGAGCGTCAGCGCGACGCGCCGCAGCTTGGCGACGTCGCGCGGGTCGAAGCGCGGCATCGTGCGCAGCACCCCGACCCTCGCGTCGAGCATCCGCAGCGCCGCCAGGTGGCCGGTGAGCAGCGACACCTGCGCGTTCCACTCCTCGGCGTCGGTGGGGGCCTCGAACTCGAGCGCGTAGCCCAGCGCCGCCGCGGCGCGGCGCTGCACCTGCTGCTCGCGCGCCGGGAGCGACACGCCGCCGCGCTCGGCCTCGCGCGCCAGCCGCAGCGGCCCGATCTCCGCCAGCGCGCCGAGCGTCGGGATGCGCGGGTCGCCGGCCTGCAGCTCGGCGTAGGTGAGCTGCGCGCGGCTCCGCACCAGCGCGCGCCCCACCGACCACGCCGTCGGCTCGGCGCGCGCGTCGAGGCGCACGTCGAACAGCACCGCCGGGCGCGGGGCGTCGGGGAGGAGGCTGGCCGCGCCCTCCGAGAGCGCCGGCGGGTACAGCGTCTCGCGCCGGTCGGGGGCGTAGAAGGTGACGCCGCGCAGCCACGCCTCGCGCTCGACCGCGCCGCCGCGGTCGACCCAGAAGCCGACGTCGGCGATCGCGTAGCGCAGGCGCCACCCGTCGCCGTCGCGCTCCGCGTGCACCGCCTGGTCGAGGTCGCGGCTCCCCGGCGGGTCGACTGTCACGAACGGGACGTCGGTCGCGTCCGCGCGGCCGGCGCCGGCCGCGGGGACGCGCGCCGCGGTGCGCTCCGCCTCCTCCAGCACGTCGGGCGGGAACGCGTCGCGGATCGCCAGCTCGTCGCGCAGCCGCGCGAAGGCCGCGTCGAGCGTCGCATCCGCCGCCTGGCCGGGCGCCGTCACCGCGCCACGCAGGCGGCGCCCGCCCACATCGCGACGATCGGCGCGTCGGCGGCCGGGGAGTCGAACACCCCCTGCAGCCCGCCCGCCTCGAACTCGACGCCGAGCGTGGTGCTGTCGACCGTCGCGGCGTAGACCGACTCGAGCGCGGCGCGCGTGGAGCCGACGCCGATGCCGGCCATCGTGCGCGGCATCGTCCCGGGGGCCGGCGCGACCTCGAGCGGCGCGGCCGTGCTCCAGCCGACGAACTTCCCGCCCTGCACCAGCAGCTGCAGCCCGCCGGCGAAGGTGACGACGTCGAGGCGCCCGGCGCCGCAGTCCTGGTTCTCCTCGCGCCGCAGCGGCGCCCCGACGGCGGCCGTCACGTCGTCGACCGCCTGCGCCGCCGGCGCGCCGAAGGCCAGCGGGCGGGCGGCGCCGGCGGTGTCGATCAGGCGCACCCCCTCGGCGTCGACGGCGACGCGCGCGCGCGGCGGCTGGGCCGGAGCGGAGGTCGGCGGCGGCGCTTCGGCGCGCGGTGGTTCCGCGCACGCCGCGAGCAGGAGGGCCATCAGCATGGGTCGGGGCATGCCGCGAAATGGGGGCGCGCGCGCATCCTCGTGCAAGTACATGACCTTCTCCTCGCCCCCCCCTCTCGCGCCGCGGGTTACACTCAGGGGCCCCCTCCCGGGCCGTCCCCGTCCCAACCCTTCCGTCCGATGAAGTCACTCGCCGTCACCGCCGCGCTTCTCGCGTCGGCGACCGTCGCCCGCGCCCAGACGCCGTCCACCTCGCCCGAGGGGGCGAGCTGGATGCGCTACCCCGCCATCTCCCCCGACGGGCGCACCCTCGTCTTCACCTACAAGGGGGACCTGTACACCGTCCCCCGCGCCGGAGGCGCCGCGGTGCCGCTCACGTCGCACGCGGCCAACGACGTGTCGCCGGTGTGGAGCCCCGACGGGCGCCGCATCGCCTTCGCGTCCGACCGCAACGGCAACTACGACGTCTACGTCGTCGGCGTCGGCGGGGGGGAGCCCACGCGGCTGACCTTCCACTCGGCGCCCGAGATGCCGTCGGCGTTCACCACCGACGGGGCGCGCGTGCTGTTCACCGCGGCGCGGCAGGACGCGGCGGCCAACCGCCTCTACCCGACCGCGGCGCTCCCCGAGCTGTACGCGGTGCCGGCGGCCGGCGGGCGCCCGATCCAGCTGCTCACCACCCCCGCCGAGAACGCGCGCCCGAGCGCCGACGGCCGCCTGGTCATCTACGAGGACCGGAAGGGGGGCGAGAACGCCTGGCGCAAGCACCACACGTCGGCGGTCGCACGCGACCTGTGGGTCATGGACACGGGGAGCGGCGAGCACCGGCAGGTGACGACGTTCGCCGGCGAGGACCGGAACCCGGTCTTCGCGCGCGACGGGAAGTCGTTCTACTACCTGAGCGAGGCCGGCGGCACGTTCAACGTGTTCCAGCAGGAGCTCGCCGGCGGCGCGGCGCGCCAGCTCACGCGCTTCGCCGGCGTGCCGGTGCGCTTCCTGTCGATGGCCGACGACGGCACCCTCGCCTTCGGGTGGGACGGGCAGGTGTACACGATGGCGCCCGGCGGCCAGCCCGCGCGCGTGCCCATCACCGTCACCGCCGACGACAAGTCCAACCGCCAGCGCATCCTCTCGGTGTCGCAGGGGGCGCAGGGGCTGGTCGTGTCGCCGAACGGCAAGGAGGTCGCGTTCCTCTACCGCGGCGACGTGTTCGTGAACGCGGTCGAGGGGGGCGGCACCAAGCGCGTGACGCACACCCCCGAGGCCGAGACGGGGCTCGAGTTCTCTCCCGACGGGAAGGCGCTCGTGTACGCGTCGGAGCGCGGCGGCAAGTGGGCGATCTACGAGGCGCGGCGCGCGCGCGAGGCGGAGCCGTACTTCTACGCGTCGACGGTGATCCGCGAGGCGCCGCTGGTCTCCAACGACCGGCAGAACACGCACCCCAGCTTCTCCCCGGACGGGAAGACGCTCGCCTACCTCGAGGACCGCAACACGCTCAAGGTGCTCGACCTGGCGTCGAAGCAGGCGCGCGCGCTGCTCGGCGAGAAGGAGCTGTTCGGCAACGACCACTGGTTCCAGTGGAGCCCCGACGGCCGCTGGATCGCCTTCGACCTCGACGTCCCCGGGATCGCGCCGGGCGAGGTCGGGCTGGTGCGCGCGGACGGCAGCGGGTCGGTCGTCAACCTGACGCAGAGCGGCTTCCACGACGCCCGCCCGCGCTGGATCCTCGGCGGGAAGGCGATGATGTGGTTCAGCAACCGCGACGGCCTCAAGTCGGTGGCGCAGAGCGGGAGCTCGCAGTCGGACGCCTACGCGATGTTCTTCGACCGCGAGGCGTGGGAGCGCTTCCGCGCGTCGAAGGACGAGTTCGCGCTCATCAAGGAGGCCGACGAGCGCGCGGCGAAGCTCCGCGCCGACTCGACGAAGAAGGACAGCGCGGCGGCGGCGAACACGCGCACGCCGGCGCGCCCGCTCCAGCTCGACCTGGCCGACGTCGACGCCCGCCGCGCCCGCCTCACCGTCGCCTCGGCGGCGATGGGCGACGCGCTGGTGAGCAAGGACGGCGAGACGCTGTACTACCTGGCGCGCTTCGAGCGCGGGCTGAACCTCTGGTCGACCAACCTGCGCACGCGGGAGACCAAGATGCTCCTCCCGCTCAATGCGAACTCGGGGAACCTCGCCTGGGACAAGGAGCAGAAGTACCTGTTCCTGCTGGCCGACAGCACCGTCTCGCGCGTCGACCCGGCGGCGGCGACCCCCCGGCGCGACGTGGTGGCGATCAGCGGCGAGGAGTCGCTCGACGTGGACGCCGAGCGGGCGGCGATGTTCGACCACGTCTGGCGGCGGACGCGCGACACGTTCTACACGCGCAACTTCCACGGCGTGGACTGGAACGCGCAGCGCGCGGTCTACGCCAAGTACCTCCCGCACGTCGGCACCAACGCCGCGTTCGTCGAGCTGCTGGCCGAGCTGCTGGGGGAGCTGAACGTCAGCCACAGCGGCGCCAGCTACGCCTTCTCGACCCCGACCGACGACGCCACCGCCTCGCTGGGCGTGCTGTTCGACCCGACGTACGAGGGCGTGGGCGCGAAGATCGTCGAGGTGCTGCGCGCCGGCCCGCTCGACCGCTCGGACGCGAAGGTGCGCGCCGGCATGATCGTGCGCGCGGTCGACGGCGTCGAGGTCGCGCCCAACCGCGACATCGCCGAGCTGCTCAACCGGAAGGCGGGGAAGAACGTCCTGCTGACGCTCGCCGACGGCGCGCAGACGTCCGAGGTCGTCGTGAAGCCCGTGTCGCCCGGCGAGGAGGGGCGGCTGCTCTACGCCCGCTGGGTGCGGCGCAACGCCGACGAGGTGGACAAGGCGAGCGGCGGCACGCTCGGCTACGTCCACATCCCCGGCATGAACGACGGCGCGTACCGCACGACGTTCGAGGAGGTGATGGGGAAGTACGCCACGCGGCAGGGCGTCGTGGTCGACACGCGCAACAACGGCGGCGGCGACCTGGTGGCCGACCTGGCGATGTTCCTCAGCGGCCAGCGGTTCTTCGACTACACCACCGACACGCGCAGCGCCGGCTACGAGCCGAACTTCCGCTGGACGCGCCCGACGGTCGCGCTGGCGAACGAGGCGAACTACAGCGACGGCCACTGCTTCGCCTACGCCTACAAGCAGCAGAAGCTCGGCCCCCTCGTCGGCATGCCGGTCCCCGGCACCTGCACCTTCGCCGGCTGGGAGTCGCTCCCCGACGGGATCCGCTGGGGCGTCCCCGGCCTCGGCGTGAAGGACGCGACGACGGGCCAGTACCTCGAGAACCTGCAGACCGAGCCCGACGTGAAGGTGCGCAACGACGTGCGCGCCGTCGCGACCGGGAAGGACCAGCAGCTCGAGGCGGCGATCGCGGCCCTCCGGCAGCTCACCCAGCCGAAGCCCACGGCGGTCGTGCCCTGACGACCTACGACCTGCGACCTACGACCTGCGACCGGGTGCTCTCGCAGGTCGCAGGTCGTAGGTCGCAGGAGCAGTTACCGCCCCGGCCGGTCCGTCATGTCCCGCCCCGGCTGCGACGCGGGGTTGCCGTCGACGCGGTCCTTGAGGTCGTCGACCTTGTCGCCCACCCGGTCGGCCAGCCCGCCGGCCGCCGCGGCCGCCGTCCCCATCGCGCCGCGCGCGGTGGCGCCCGCGCCGCCCATGCGGCCGCGGTCGTAGGCGGTGCGGGCGTACGGGCGCACCGTGTCCCAGTCGCCGTGCTTGGCGCTCACGTCCGACGTCCAGCCGCGGCGCAGGTCGCTCTCGACGTCGTCGAAGCTGCGGTTGGCGTAGTCCGGGTTGCGCCCCGCGAGGTGCCCGAGCTGGTAGGCCGGGCGGACGTCGTCGTAGCTGCGCGTCGTGCGCATGTCGGCCGGCGTGGTCGTCCCGGCGGTGCCGTAGTGCGTGCGGTAGTGCGTGTCGTCGTCGCTCGTGAAGCCGTGCGCGGCCTCCGAGACGGCGCGCCCCGACCACCAGCCGCCGACCGCGCCGGCCAGCGCGCCGACGACCATCCCGACCGGGCCGCCGAGCGCGCCGATCGCGGCGCCGGCCGCGATCCCCGAGGCGCCGCCCACGCCCTCGCCGATCAGGTTGCCGACGACGTTGCCGTCGTCCTTCGTGGGGTTGAGGTTGCTCTTGGTGTGATCGTGCGGGTGGTCGGCCATCGTCGTCTCCGGTGTGGGTCGTGTGTGGACTTCCCCTCCAGCCCCGCCCGCATTCGCAAGCTCTGCTCCCGAATTCCGCCCCGTGCCTCAGTTCGCCTTCCGCAGCAGCCACCCCGACGGCTCGGCCCGCCTCGGCTGGTTCACCACCCCGCACGGCACCGTCGAGACGCCCGCGTTCATGCCGGTGGGGACGCACGGCGCGGTCCGCGGGCTGACCATGGAGGAGGTGCACGCCGTCGGCGGCCGCATGGTGCTGGCCAACGCCTACCACCTCTACCTCCGCCCCGGCGACGCGCACGTGCGCGCCCTCGGCGGGCTGCACGCCTTCACGCGCTGGGACGGCCCGATGCTCACCGACTCGGGCGGCTTCCAGGTCTTCTCGCTCGCCAAGCTGCGCACGGTCGACGAGGACGGCGTGACCTTCCGCAGCCACCTCGACGGCGCGCTGCATCGCTACACCCCCGAGGGCGTCATGCGCATCGAGCGCAACCTCGGCGCCGACGTCATCATGCAGCTCGACGAGCTGATCGCCGGCGGCGCCGACGCGCCCACCGCGCGCGCCGCGATGGAGCGCTCGCTGCGCTGGCTCGAGCGGTGCCGCGTCGAGTTCGAGCGGCTGCGCGTCGAGGACCCGGACGCGCCCACGCCCGCGCAGGCGCTCTTCCCGATCGTGCAGGGCGGCACGCACGCCGCGCTGCGCCGCGCCTCGGCGCGCGCCATCCTCGGCGCCGGCGACTGGGTGGGCGTCGCGGTGGGCGGGCTGTCGGTGGGCGAGCCCAAGCCCGACATGCACGCGACGCTGGAGGCGTGCGACGCCGAGCTGCCGCGCGACCGCCCGCGCTACCTCATGGGCGTCGGCTTCCCCGACGACCTGGTCGAGGGGGTGCGGCGCGGCGTCGACCTGTTCGACTGCGTGGCGCCGACGCGCATGGGGCGCGACGGCACCGCGTTCACGCCCGACGGGAAGGTGCAGATCCGCCGCAGCTCGTTCCGCGCCGACCGCCGCCCGCTGGTGGAGGGGTGTCCGTGTCCGTGCTGCACGCGCTACGACCGCGCGTACATGCGGCACCTGTTCGCGGCCGGCGAGGCGCTCGGGCAGCGGCTGCTGGCGCTGCACAACCTCGCCTTCCTGCACGGCATCATGCGCGACGCGCGCGGGGCGCTGGCGGACGGCCGCTTCGCGGGGTGGAGCGCGGCGTGGCTCGCGCGCTGGCGCGCCGACGCCTGGGGCGCCGCCGACCCCGCCGCCTGATGCCGGCGCCGATCGTCGCCACCGCGGGGTGGTCGCTGCCGCGCGCCGAGCAGCACCGGTTCCCCGGCGCGGGGACGCACCTGGAGCGCTACGCGCGCGTGCTGCGCGGCGCCGAGATCAACGCCAGCTTCTACCGCCCGATCCGCCCGGCCCTCTACGCGAAGTGGGCGGCCGGCGTGCCGGCGCGCTTCCGCTTCTCGGTCAAGCTGCCGCGCACGGTCACGCACGAGCGCCGGCTGCGCGACTGCGCGGAGCCGCTCGACGCCTTCCTCGGCGAGGTCGCGGCGCTCGGGCCCAAGCTCGGCTGCCTGCTGGTGCAGCTGCCGCCGAGCCTCAGGTGGGACGCCGCGGTGGCCGACGACTTCCTGGCGCTGCTGCGCGCGCGCCACGCGGGCCCGGTCGCGCTGGAGCCGCGCCACCCGACCTGGTTCGCCGACGCGCCGGAGGCGCAGCTGGTCCGCCACGACGTCGCGCGCGTCGCCGCCGACCCGGCGCGCGTGCCGGCGGCGGCGCTCCCCGGCGGCGCGCGGTCGCTCGAGTACCACCGCCTCCACGGCTCGCCGCGCATCTACTACACGCCCTACGACGACGCCTACCTCGACGCGCTGGCGCCGCGGCTGCGCGCCGCCGGGCGCCGGGGCGCGACCGTCTGGTGCGTGTTCGACAACACGGCGTCGGGCGCCGCGCTCCCCAACGCGCTCGGCGTGCACGCGCGGCTGCAGCCGGCGCCGCGGGGCGACGCGTGAGCTACCGCGGCCGCATCGCCCCCACGCCCACCGGCGACATGCACGCCGGCCACGCGCGCACCTTCGTCGCCGCGTGGCGCCGCGCCCGCGACGCGGGCGGCGCCGTCGTGCTGCGCATCGAGGACCTCGACCCGCTGCGCTGCCGCCCCGAGTGGACCGCGCACGCGATCGAGGACCTGGCGTGGCTCGGCGTCACGTGGGACGAGGGCCCGGTGTACCAGTCCGCGCGCCGCGCGGTGTACGCGGACGTCTGGCGCCGCCTGCGCGACGCGGGCGCCGTCTATCCCAGCACGGTGTCGCGGAAGGAGGTGCGCGACGCCGCGCACGCGCCGCACGAGGACGAGGAGGACGCCGAGCCGCTCTTCCCGCCCGCGCTGCGCCCGCCCGCCGACGCCGGGCGCGACGCCGCGTCGCCGGCCGGCGTCGTGTGGCGCTTCCGCGTCCCCGACGGCGAGACGATCCGATTCGACGACGCGGTCCGCGGGCCGCAGGCGTTCACCGCCGGCGTCGACTTCGGCGACTTCGTGGTGTGGCGCAAGGACGACGTCCCCGCCTACGAGCTGGCCGTCGTCGCCGACGACGTCGCGATGGGGATCACCGAGGTCGTGCGCGGCGAGGACCTGCTGCGCTCGACCGCGCGCCAGCTGCTGGTCTACCGCGCGCTCGGCGCCGCGCCGCCGGCGTGGTGCCACCTGCCGCTGGTGCGCGACGCGGCGGGGAAGCGGCTCGCCAAGCGCCACCAGGCGCTGTCGGTGCGCGAGCTGCGGGCCCGCGGCCACACCCCGGCCGAGGTCCTCGCGCTGGCGGGCGCGGGCCCGTGAGCCCCGCCGATTTTCCTGGCGCCCGGTGCGCCCCCGGCGTACGTTCGCGCCATCGTCCCTCCGGCCGTCCGCCCTCCCCATCCCCCAGCGAGCCCCGCATGCGCCTCCGCACCGTCGCCGCCCGCGCCGCCGTCCTGACCGCCCTCGCCGCCGCCGCGGCCGCGCCGGCCGCCGCGCAGGACCGCTTCATCGGGCAGTCGTTCGTGGCGCCCGCCGGGCCGAGCACGCTGCTGCAGACGCTGACCGTGGGGGCGGGCGGGCTGCAGTACCAGAACGCGTCCGCCCCCATGTTCGCGCAGATCTACGCGTTCAACGGGAGTGCGCTGGTCGGCGCCAGCCTGTTCTCGCAGTCGCTGGGGACGTCGTTCAGCGGGTTCACGCTCTCGCCGTCGCTGCAGCTGGCCGCCGGCGCGCAGTACGCCGTGGTCGTGGGCATCATGCTGACCAACCAGTCGATCTTCACGATCGGCGCCGACGTCGTGCCGGGCGGCCTGGTCGCCTGCACGGGCGTGGGCGTCGCCTGCGAGACGCTGGCGGGCGACGTGGTCGGCTTCTCCACGCAGTACGCCCCCGCCACGACCGTGCCGGAGCCGCAGACCTGGGCCCTGCTCGGCACCGGGCTGCTGGCGGTCGGCGGCGTCGCACGGCGCCGGTCGGCGCGCGTCGACGCCACCTGACCCCGGCCCCGCGTCGCGTCCGTCGATGTCGTCGCCGGGGGATCCCACCCGGGCGCCCGCCGGCGCCGACGGGGGCGAGGTGACGCGCCTCCTCCGCTCGGCGGCGGCCGGCGACCGCGCGGCGCTCGACCGCGTGCTCCCGCTGCTGTACGACGACCTGCGGCGGCTCGCGCGGCGCCAGCTCGGGCGCGAGCGCGGCGAGGCCCCGGTCCACCCGACGACGCTCGTCCACGAGGCGTACCTGAAGCTCGCGGGGAGCGCGCCGCGCGCCGCCGACCGCGCGCACCTGCTGGCGATCGCCGCGCACGCCATGCGGCAGGTGCTCGTCGACCACGCGCGCGAGCGGCGCGCCGCCAAGCGCGGCCCGGCGTGGGTGCGCACGACGCTGAACAGCGGCGCCTGGACGACGGAGCTCGACCCGGTCACGCTGCTGGCGCTCGACGACGCGCTCGAGCGCCTCGACCCGCGGCAGCGGCAGGTCGTCGAGTGCCGCTTCTTCGGCGGGCTGGACGACGCGGAGATCGCCGAGGCGCTGGGCGTCACCACGCGCACCGTGCGCCGCGACTGGGTGAAGGCGCGCGCGTGGCTCAACCGCTGGATGGCGGAGGACGGCGCGGCGGCGCCGCCGCCCGCGGAGGAGCCGGCGTGACCGCGCCCCGCCCGTCGGTCGCCGCGATCGAGGAGGTCTTCGAGGAGGCGCTCGACGTCCCGCCCGCGCGGCGCGCGGCGTGGCTCGCCGACCGCTGCGGCGACGACGCGGAGCTGCGCCGCGAGGTCGGGCTGCTGCTGGCCGCGCACGACCAGGAGGACGGGGTGCTCGACGGCGAGGCCGGGCTGCGCGCCGCGGCCGCGCTCCCCGACCCGGAGCGCGGGCGGCGCATCGGCCCGTACCGCGTGCTGCGCGAGCTGGGGCGCGGCGGGATGGGCGTCGTGCACCTGGCCGAGCGCGACGACGGGCAGTACCGGCGCCGCGTCGCCGTGAAGGTGCTGCGCGCCAGCCCGCACGCCGACGACCTGCACCGCCGCTTCGTCGCCGAGCGGCAGATCCTCGCGTCGCTGTCGCACCCCAACGTCGCGCAGCTCCTCGACGGGGGCGTGGTGGACGACCTGCCGTACCTCGTCATCGAGTACGTCGACGGGGTGCCGATCACCGAGTACTGCGACCGCCACCGCCTCGGCGTGGACGCGCGCCTGCGCCTGTTCGCCGACGTGTGCGCGGCCGTGCACCACGCGCACCAGAACCTGGTGCTGCACCGCGACCTGAAGCCGAGCAACGTGCTGGTCACCGCCGCCGGCCAGGTGAAGCTGCTCGACTTCGGGATCGCCAAGCTGCTGAACCCGACGCTCGGCGCGCTGCAGCAGCCGGTCACGCGCACCGCGTACCGGCTCATGACGCCCGAGTACGCGAGCCCCGAGCAGGTGCGCGGCGACACGCTCACCACCGCCAGCGACGTCTACGGGCTCGGGCTGCTGCTGTACGAGCTGCTGGTCGGCCGCCCCGCGCACCGCGTCGCCGGCGACTCGCCGCGCGCCGTGCTGGAGGCGGTGTGCGAGCGCGAGCCCGAGCGCCCCAGCGGCGCCGCGCGCCGCGACGCGCTGAA
>NZ_JARGEK010000719.1 GCF_029211165.1 Roseisolibacter sp. H3M3-2 | reverse complement strand
GCCGACGACGCGGCGTCGGCGGCGCGCTGGGTGACGCTGCCGCCGCTGACGGCGGTGAAGGCGCTGCGCGCGGTGCGCCCCGGCGCCGTGGTGCTGCTGGCCGGGACGACGAAGGAGGGCGAGCGCCGCGTCGTGCTGGCGGCGCAGCGCTTCGGGCGCGGGCGCGCGGCGGCGCTGGCGGTGCAGGACTCGTGGCTGTGGCAGATGCACGCCGCGGTCCCGGTCGAGGACCAGACGCACGAGCGCTTCTGGCGGCAGACGCTGCGCTGGCTGGTGGCGGACGTGCCGAGCGCGCTCGAGGTGGTGGCCGCGGCGGAGCGGCCGGCGCCCGGCGAGGCGGTGGCGCTGCACGCGACGGTGCGCGACTCGCTGTTCGCGGCGGTGGACGGCGCGACGGTGGTGGCCGAGGTCACGGCGCCTTCGGGCGCGAAGTCGGAGGTCCCGCTCGAGTGGCAGGTGCGCGGCGACGGGGCCTACGACGGGTCGCTGCTGCCGCGCGAGGCGGGGATCCACCAGGTGCGCGTGCTGCACCGCGCGCCGGGGCGCGCCGAGCGCGCGTCGCCGGTGGCGTACGTCGAGGCGGCGCCGTCGCGCGAGGAGTACTACGGCGCGTGGCACCGCGCCGACCTGCTGCGCCGGCTCGCCGAGGAGACGGGGGGGACGTACCACACGCCCGACGACGCCGCGCGGCTCGCGGAGGAGCTGCGCTACGCGCGCGCCGGCGTGACGACGCCCGAGCGGCGCGACCTGTGGGACATGCCGGCGGCGTTCCTCCTGCTCGGCGGGCTGCTGGCGGCGGAGTGGGCCTACCGGCGCCGCCGGGGGCTCGCGTGAGGCGCGCGCTGCGCCGCCTGCTCGGCGCGCTGCACGCGGCGTGCGCGCC
>NZ_JARGEK010000718.1 GCF_029211165.1 Roseisolibacter sp. H3M3-2 | reverse complement strand
GGGTTCCGATTTAGTGCTTTACGGCACCTCGACCCCAAAAAACTTGATTAGGGTGATGGTTCACGTAGTGGGCCATCGCCCTGATAGACGGTTTTTCGCCCTTTGACGTTGGAGTCCACGTTCTTTAATAGTGGACTCTTGTTCCAAACTGGAACAACACTCAACCCTATCTCGGTCTATTCTTTTGATTTATAAGGGATTTTGCCGATTTCGGCCTATTGGTTAAAAAATGAGCTGATTTAACAAAAATTTAACGCGAATTTTAACAAAATATTAACGCTTACAATTTAGGTGGCACTTTTCGGGGAAATGTGCGCGGAACCCCTATTTGTTTATTTTTCTAAATACATTCAAATATGTATCCGCTCATGAATTAATTCTTAGAAAAACTCATCGAGCATCAAATGAAACTGCAATTTATTCATATCAGGATTATCAATACCATATTTTTGAAAAAGCCGTTTCTGTAATGAAGGAGAAAACTCACCGAGGCAGTTCCATAGGATGGCAAGATCCTGGTATCGGTCTGCGATTCCGACTCGTCCAACATCAATACAACCTATTAATTTCCCCTCGTCAAAAATAAGGTTATCAAGTGAGAAATCACCATGAGTGACGACTGAATCCGGTGAGAATGGCAAAAGTTTATGCATTTCTTTCCAGACTTGTTCAACAGGCCAGCCATTACGCTCGTCATCAAAATCACTCGCATCAACCAAACCGTTATTCATTCGTGATTGCGCCTGAGCGAGACGAAATACGCGATCGCTGTTAAAAGGACAATTACAAACAGGAATCGAATGCAACCGGCGCAGGAACACTGCCAGCGCATCAACAATATTTTCACCTGAATCAGGATATTCTTCTAATACCTGGAATGCTGTTTT
>NZ_JARGEK010000717.1 GCF_029211165.1 Roseisolibacter sp. H3M3-2 | reverse complement strand
CGTGGTCTCAACTCCTTGGCTCACAGAACGACATGGCTACGATCCGACTTGGCGAAGCGGCGCGCGAGCGCGGTGTCGTGGGCGGGGCGCGCGGGGGCGTCGGGCGGCGTGGGGTACGCCTCGGGGCGCGCGGCGCGCGGCACGATGGGGGCGAGCAGGACCAGGCGCGCGACGCGGTCGGGGTGCGCGTCGGCCCACGCGGCGGCGACGCCGGCGAAGTACGACCAGCCGATCACCGACGGGCGCGACACGCCGAGGGCGCGGCGCACGGCCTCGAGGTCGGCGACGTCGCGGGTGAGACCGAGGCGCGCGGTGTCGCGCACCGGCTCGGAGCGGCCGCGCGACCGCGGGTCGTACGCGACGAGCACGCGGCCGCGCGCGAGCGGCGCGAGGTCGTCGGCGAGGTGGCTCGCGAGGGGGACGAGGACCGTGTCGCGGCCGGCGCCGAGGATCCGCACGTGCAGGCGTGCGCCGTCGTCGGCGGTCACCCACTCGGTGGGCGCCGACGCCGAGGTCCGCGCGCAGCGCGCGGCGCAGGCGGGGCTGGCGCGCCACTCGCGCACGGCGCGGAGCGCGATGTCCCGGAGCGCGCGCGCGGTGGCCGGCGGGCGCGCGGCGAGCACGACGGTGCGCGACGAGTCGGTGCGGTCGTCGGCGGCGGGGTGGCCGCGCACGGTGTCGGCGCCGGCGCCGGGGGCGGCGTCGTAGAGCGTGGCGTAGAACGTCGCCGCGGCGAGGTAGGAGCCGGCGGGGGACGGGTGGACGCCGTCGGGGTCGAACAGCTCGACCCGCGGGAGCTCGCGGCGGGCGTGCGCCCGCGCGAGGCCGACCAGCGCGAGCGGGGCGCGGGCCTCGCGGGCGGCGGCCGCGTAGGCGTCGGCGAGCCCG
>NZ_JARGEK010000716.1 GCF_029211165.1 Roseisolibacter sp. H3M3-2 | reverse complement strand
TCCGCGCGCGCCGCCTCGGCGGCCGCGTCGGCGCGCGGCTCGCCGGCCAGGCGCCCGGTGAGGAGCACGTGCAGCAGCACGCCGAGCGCGTACACGTCGACCGCCGTGGAGGGGGGCGCGCCGCGCCGCTGCTCCGGGGCCGCGTAGGCCGGCGTCATCGGGTCGGCGCCCGGGCGCGTGCGCAGGTCGTCGGGCGCCGCGTCGGCGTCGAGCAGCTTCGCGATCCCGAAGTCGAGCAGCTTGGGCGCGCCGTCGTCCGAGACCAGGACGTTCCCCGGCTTGAGGTCGCGGTGCACCACGAGCCGCGCGTGCGCGTGCTGCACCGCGTCGCACACCGATCGGAACAGCCGCAGGCGCGCGTCGACGGGGAGCGCGCGGGCGTCGCACCAGGCGTCGATCGGCGCGCCGGCGACGTACTCCATCGCGAACCACGGCACGCCGCCGTCCACGCCGCCGTCGAGCAGCCGCGCGATCGCCGGGTGGTCGAGCTGCGCCAGGATGCGCCGCTCGTCGCGGAAGCGGCGCGCGCCCACCGCGTCGAGCGCCACGGCGCCGTGCATGAACTTGAGCGCGGCCCGCATCGGCAGCTCGGCGTCGGCGCGCTCGGCGAGGTGCACGACGCCCATCCCGCCGCGCCCGATCGGGCGCAGCAGCCGCCACGCGCCGACGCGGTGCCCCGCCGGGAGCGGCGGCGCGTCGTGGTCGGCGACCTGCGCGGCGCCGGTGGGGGGGGAGGCGGGGGGCGCCCACGACGGGGCGTCGTCCGCGCACCCGCGCAGCCACGCCACCGCCGCGTCGCGCAGCGCCGCCTCGCCGTCGCACCGCGCCGCCGCCAGCGCGTCGCGCGCAAGTCGGATCGTAGCCATGTCGTTCTGTGAGCCAAGGAGT
>NZ_JARGEK010000715.1 GCF_029211165.1 Roseisolibacter sp. H3M3-2 | reverse complement strand
CGAGCGCCGCCCTCGCCGCGCGCGCGCTGCTCGGCGAGGGGTTCGCGCGCCCGCTCTCGCTCGCCGCGCTGGCCGACGCCGCCCAGCTCGCCCCGGCGCGCCTCGCCCGCGCCTTCCGCGCCGAGGTCGGGCTCCCCCCGCACGCCTACCTCGAGCTGGTGCGCGTCGAGCAGGCGAAGTCGCGCCTCCGCCGCGGCGACCCCATCGCCGACGTCGCGTTCGCCACCGGGTTCGCCGACCAGAGCCATCTCACGCGGCGATTCCGGCGCGTCGTCGGCGTGACGCCGGGGGTCTACGCGCGGGCGAATCGGGTGCGGAAGGCCGGGTAGAGCGGGAGTCGGCACGGCGGGAGTCGGCACGGCGGGAGTCGCGGCCGCGAACTGCGGGTGCGCGCCGGGGGTACGCCGTCACCACTCCCGCCCTCGCGACTCCCGCCGTAGCGACTCCCGTTGTTCCGCGCCGCCCTCCTCTTCCTCCTGCTCGCCACACCGGCGCTCGCCCAGCGCGGGAAGCCGTGGTGGTCCGACTCCACCAAGTGGCCCCCGGGGACGTTCCGCCGCGTCACGACGAGGCGCCCCGCGCATACCGTCGCCGTCGGCGACACGCTGGCGCTGGCGCCGCCGGCGTTCCCCGCCGGGCTTCCCGACTCGATCGCGCGCGACGTGCGGTGGGGCGCCGACGACCCGCGCGTCCTCGTCGTCGAGCCGGGGCGGGCGGTCGCGCGGGCCGCGGGGAGCACCACCGTCATCATCTGGACGCGCGTCGGGCCGACGCTCGTGCCGGTGCGCGTGGTCGCCGCGCAGCGCGGGCGGCTGCACACCGCCGACGGGAGCGCGCCGCCGCCGGCGCGCGCGCGAAGTCGGAGGCCAAGCGGTCTTAGGAAGACAAATCGTGGTCTC
>NZ_JARGEK010000714.1 GCF_029211165.1 Roseisolibacter sp. H3M3-2 | reverse complement strand
CGTACGTGCAGTCGCCCGCCAGCGGCAGCCCGGCCGCGCGCCGCGACAGGCACCCGGGCGCGTCGAACGGGAGGTCGGGGGTGTCGCGCATCGCCGCCGCGGGGATCCCGGCCGCCGCGAGGCGCGCGTACGTGCGCCGCAGCCCGCGCCGCCACGCGTCGGCCGACACGCGCGGCGCCTCGCCGCGCCCGTCGATCGGCACGTAGTGGTCGTAGCTCGACAGCAGCACCGCGGTCGGCCGCATGCCGAGGATCCGGCGCACCGCCGCCTCGCGCCACCGCGCGCACGCGCCGTCGCGCCGGCTCGCCGCCAGCGCCGACAGGTCGGCCACCGGACACCCGCCGCGCACCATCGCCACCACCTTCCACCCGCGCGCCCTCCCCGCCGCGTCGAGCCCCGCCAGCCAGTGCTCGGCGTGCGAGTCGCCGAACACGACGAGCGTAGTCGCCGACGCGGTGTCGCCGAACGCGCAGGCGCGGTCGGGGCGCGCGTTCCAGCAGCGGTCGGGCGCGAAGCGGTCCTCGCGCGCGGCCGCGAACGCGCGCTGGTCGGGCGCCGCCGCGCGCCGCTCGGCCGCGCCGACCAGCACGTGCGCGCCGAGCGCCACGACGACGGTGGCGGCGAACGCCAGCAGCGCGCGGCGCGGCACCGCGGCGTCGTCGGGCGGGAGCGACCGCGTGCGCCGCTCGGCCCACCGCTCGATCGCCAGCGCCGGCGCGAGCGCGAGCAGCGACAGCGCGAGCTTCCCCGGCCACGCGATCCCCGGCACCAGCACGACGCCGAGTCCCACGAGCGGCCAGTGCCAGAGGTACCACGCGTACGACAGCCGCCCCGCCGCGCGCGGCCACACGCCGGCGAGCGCCCGCCCCGCGCCGCGGTCCGCGGCGGCCGGCCCCGCGGCC
>NZ_JARGEK010000713.1 GCF_029211165.1 Roseisolibacter sp. H3M3-2 | reverse complement strand
GGTGATCCAGCAGCATTGCTGCCGTGGGTTTACTCGCAATAAGCCCGGCCCACGCCTCATGCGCTTTGCGTTCCGTTTGCACCCAGTGACCGGGCTTGTTCTTGGCTTGAATGCCGATTTCTCTGGACTGCGTGGCCATGCTTATCTCCATGCGGTAGGGGTGCCGCACGGTTGCGGCACCATGCGCAATCAGCTGCAACTTTTCGGCAGCGCGACAACAATTATGCGTTGCGTAAAAGTGGCAGTCAATTACAGATTTTCTTTAACCTACGCAATGAGCTATTGCGGGGGGTGCCGCAATGAGCTGTTGCGTACCCCCCTTTTTTAAGTTGTTGATTTTTAAGTCTTTCGCATTTCGCCCTATATCTAGTTCTTTGGTGCCCAAAGAAGGGCACCCCTGCGGGGTTCCCCCACGCCTTCGGCGCGGCTCCCCCTCCGGCAAAAAGTGGCCCCTCCGGGGCTTGTTGATCGACTGCGCGGCCTTCGGCCTTGCCCAAGGTGGCGCTGCCCCCTTGGAACCCCCGCACTCGCCGCCGTGAGGCTCGGGGGGCAGGCGGGCGGGCTTCGCCCTTCGACTGCCCCCACTCGCATAGGCTTGGGTCGTTCCAGGCGCGTCAAGGCCAAGCCGCTGCGCGGTCGCTGCGCGAGCCTTGACCCGCCTTCCACTTGGTGTCCAACCGGCAAGCGAAGCGCGCAGGCCGCAGGCCGGAGGCTTTTCCCCAGAGAAAATTAAAAAAATTGATGGGGCAAGGCCGCAGGCCGCGCAGTTGGAGCCGGTGGGTATGTGGTCGAAGGCTGGGTAGCCGGTGGGCAATCCCTGTGGTCAAGCTCGTGGGCAGGCGCAGCCTGACCATCAGCTTGTCCAGCAGGGTTGTCCACGGGCCGAGCGAAGCGAGCCAGCCGGTG
>NZ_JARGEK010000712.1 GCF_029211165.1 Roseisolibacter sp. H3M3-2 | reverse complement strand
CGTGGTCTCAACTCCTTGGCTCACAGAACGACATGGCTACGATCCGACTTGGCGACGCCGACGGCCGCTGGGACGCGGACGACGCGGTGCTCGACCGGCTCGCGGCGCTGCGCCGCGACGCGGAAGCGGCCGGCTGGACCTCGCTGGCCCTCGAGCGCGACGGCCCGGGCGAGCACTTCCGGTTGTTCGGCGTCCCGCCGGGCGGCGCGCTGCGCGCCGAGGTGGCGGGGGACGTGTCGCCGGACTAGGCGCGCGGCGGCCGGCGCGCGGCCGGCTCCTTGCACCGCGTGCGTTGCGATCCACCACGAGGCGCGGCCGGCGCATTCACCAGACGGCCGCCGACGGGCGCGCGTCCCGCGCGACCACGCACCTGGCGCTGCTGGCGACGCCACCAGGACCAGGAGCGCGCATGTCCGGCGAACCGCCGCGCCTCCCGCCGGACGCGGGGGGGCCGTACGCGACCCTCGAGGAGCTCCGGCCGGGCCGCCCCCGACTCGCGCTGTCCACGCGCACCGCGGTCGAGGCGTCGCAGGGGGCGCTGGCCGACCGCCTGCGCGACCTGCGGACGGACGAGGGCGACGCGGACCCGCGTCGCGACTTCCCGGGCCCGTCGCTGCGACCGGCGGCCGGTCCCGCGCGCGCGGCGTCCGCCGGCGTCGGGTCGACGCTGCTGCCGACAGCGCCCTCGCCCGTCGCGAGGCGCGACCAGCTGCGCCTCGCGGCGCAGCAGTACGTGCGCACCCTGCTGCGCGAGGGGACCGCCCCCGCCGCCGCGCTCGCGGCGGTGCGCGCGACCGTGCACCAGGAGGCCGCCGCCTTCCTCTCGGACCGCCGGCTGGCGGCGCTCGAGCGCCTCGTGGTGCGCGCCGCGCGGGCGGCGTGCCGACGCTCGCCCCGCCGAACGCCC
>NZ_JARGEK010000711.1 GCF_029211165.1 Roseisolibacter sp. H3M3-2 | reverse complement strand
AGAACGACATGGCTACGATCCGACTTGCGCGCGCGCAGGCGCGGCAGCTCGACGCGCGCCCCGAACTCGACCGCCTTCGCCCGCGCCAGCGCCTGCTGCGACAGCGCGCGCGTCATCGTCTCCCCGCCGCCGGCCTCGCGCGCCTCGAGCGCGCTCACCAGCGCCGCGTCGAGCGAGGGCTCGTGCTCCTCGACGTAGAGCGCCACGCGCGCGTCGCTCACCCGCCGCGCCAGCGGCAGCAGCACCCAGCGCGCCGCCGCGCCGACGAGCGCCAGCCACACCACCACGCGGGCGCCGAGCACCGCGCCCTCGCTGAAGCGCAGGCGCTCCATCGCGAACGAGCCGGCGAGCAGCGCGACCAGCGTGGCCCCGACCACGATCGCGACGCCCTGCAGGAGCAGCCGCAGCCGCCACCGCCGCCGCACGCGGCGCAGCATGGCCAGCAGCTCGTCGTCGGCCGCCAGGGCGGGCGTGCGCGTCGTGGGCATCGCGTCCTCCGTTGGTCAGCGCGCCAGCGGCGCGCGCCGGTTGGACAGCAGCGTCTCGGCGGCCAGCAGGCACAGCACGCCGGCCAGGAACCACCACCAGAACCCCTGTCGTGCCTCGCGCTCGACGCGCGTCTCCGCGGGCGCCGCGGCGGCGGCGGGCGCCCCGCCCTCGACCGTCACCGCGCGCGACAGCTCCGCCGGCTCGACGCGCGCCGGGTCGGACTCCGCCGGGTCGGCGTTGGCGGCCAGCGGCACGCCGGTCCCCGCCGGCGCGCCGGCGGCGCGCACGCGGAACACCCCGGCCTCGTCGAGCGACAGCACGCTCGCCGCCTGCCCGGCGCCCAGCCGCGTGCGGCGCCCCGACGGCGCCTCGGCCACCCACTCGGTCGCGCGCGCGCCCTCCAGCCGCGCCGGGTCGACGC
>NZ_JARGEK010000710.1 GCF_029211165.1 Roseisolibacter sp. H3M3-2 | reverse complement strand
CACACAGAACGACATGGCTAGGATCCGACTCCGCCGAGGCGACGCGGGCGCGCGAGCTGGCGCTGAACGGGGAGTCGCGCGCGGCGCGCGACGCCTTCGCGCGCGCGGCCTCGCTCGACCCGGCCGACCCGGTGCTCGCCTACGACCTCGCGCGCGCCGCGGAGGAGACGGGCGACCGCGCGACGGCCACCACGGCGCTCTGCCGCTACCTGGTGCTGGCACCCGAGGGGCGCGAGGCCCCCGAGGTCCGCACGCGCCTCGCACGGCTCGGCGGGCGCGGCGCCGCGGCGCCGCTCGACGCGGTGGCGCGCGCGGCCTTCCAGCGCGGCGTCGACGCCCTCGACGCGCGCCGCTACGACGCCGCCGTCTCCGCGTTCGACGAGGTGCTGCGCCAGGTGCCGAGCGCCCCCGAGGCGGTGTACGACCGCGGGCTCGCGCGGCTGGCGCTGGGTCAGGACCGCGGCGCGGCCGACGACCTGGCGACGTACGTCTCGTCGCCCTCCGCGGGCCCCGACCGCGCGCAGGTGCTGCGCGCCGTGCAGGCGCTGCGCGCGCCTGCGTACAGCCCGATGGGCGCGCTCGGCCGCGGCGTCGTCGTCCCCGGCTTCGGGCAGTTCTACACGGGCCGCCCGGTGGGGGGGCTGGCGGTGCTTGCGGCCACCGCCGGCGGGGTGGCGCTCGCCTTCCTCGAGCGCCGCTCGACCGAGACGGTGGAGTACGTCGACGTGTTCGGCATCAAGTACACGGCCACGGTGCCGAAGGTGGAGCGCCCGTACCGCACCGCCGGACTGGCCGGCGCCGGCGCGGTGGCGCTCGCGGGCGCGATCGAGGCGGCATGGTACGCGGCGGCGCACCGCGGCGAGCGCCGCGCGGTGCGGCTGCGCGCGGCGGCGCGGCGCGCTCCGGCCGCCGG
>NZ_JARGEK010000071.1 GCF_029211165.1 Roseisolibacter sp. H3M3-2 | reverse complement strand
GCGCAGCAAGACGCCGACGTCGGCCAGCGCCGCGACCGGCGGCGGCGCCGGCGGCCCCGCGAACAGCGCCTGCGACTCGGCGCTCAGCAGGTGCTGGTGCGCGTCCACGAGCGGCACGATCTCGCGGCGCGGCGGGACGGTGTCGGCGCCGGCGGGCGCCGGCGCGCCCTGGTTCCACATGTCGACGTGCATGCGCCACGTCCCGGGCGCGGTCTCGCGCCACACGATGGCGTACTTGCCGACCGTCTCGCGCTCCGCGCCCGCGCCGTCCAGGAAGCGCGCGCGGTACACGCCCCAGTCGTACGCCGTCGATCCCGCGACGACGACGCTGTCGGGGGTGGCGACGTGCGAGAGCACCTTCGTGCGCGCCTGCGCGCCCCAGTACTCGCGCAGCGGCGCGGCGCCGCGGATCGCCGCGCGCCCGGGCGCCAGCGCGACGCCGTCGGGGGTGTAGAGCGCGACCATCCCGTCGGCGTCGCCGCGCTCGTAGCGCCGCGAGAACTCGGCGGAGGTGGCGGCGATGGCGGCGACGGCATCGCGGGTCGCGGCGCGCGGCGCGCTCGCGCACGCGGAGAGGATGGGTATCAGGAGGGCGGCAGGACGCATATTTCTACATTGTAGAAGCCTTCCGCGATGCGCGAGCGTCGGGCCGTTCGCGCGCCGTCAAACCCTCAGCGTTCCGCGAGCGCGCGCACGAGGTCGAGGTCGAGCACCCCCTTCGCGCCCCAGCCGCGCGTCCCCGCGGGGATGGCCGGGCGGAACCGCTCGTAGAGCGCGAACGCCTTCGCCTCCAGCGCGTCGGGCTCGTACGCCGCCGCGAGCGCCTCCATCGCCGCGCGCACCTCGGGGAGCGCCTCGCCGAACTTCCCGCGCAGGTAGCGCTCGACCCCCGTGGGCGTGGTGGGGCGCCCCTTCTCGACGGCCCGCAGGCCGCGCGGCGTGTCGACCGCCGGCACGGTGCGCCCGAGCAGCGGCACGAGCCGCTCCCGCCGACGGGCCCCGCGGGCGGCCGCGGGCTTCTTCCGCGCCGCCGGCCGCTCCGCGCGCGGCTCGACGATGCCGAGCCGGCGCCCCTTCGACTGCGCGTTCAGCCCGGCGACCGCGCCCCCGAGCGTGAGCGCGGCCGCGCGCCCGTGCCCCAGGCGCTCGGCGACCACGGCGCCCCACAGCGTCAGCACGGGGGCGCGGTTCACTCGGATCTCGTGCACGGGCATCTCGACCGTCCGGGGTGCGCGTCGCCGGTTCGCGGGACGGCCCTCCGCCCCGCCCTACCGCGGCGCGATACGCGCGACGACCGCCCGGAAGTCGGGGTCGGCCTCGTCGGCCGGGCCGCGCACCCGCGCGAGCAGCGCGGCGACCGTGCCGCCGTCGGCCGCGGGGCGGGCCGGGTCGACGCCGCGCGCCAGCAGCTCGCGCGCGACCGCCCAGTCGCGCGACTCGACGGCGGCGAACAGCGCGGTGCGGCCGCCGGCGTCGACGCGGCCGACGTCGGCGCCGCGCGCGAGCAGCGCGTCGTACCGCGCGCGGTCGCCCGCGCGGATCGCGCCGAAGAGGATCGGCGCCTCGTGGTCCCCCTCGCCGTTCGGGTCGGCGCCGCCGGCCATCAGCGCGTCGAACGCCGGCCCGGCGGAGTCCAGCGCGAGCGCGAGCGCCGACAGCCGCCCCTCGGGCGTGTGGTCCGGGCGCGCGCCGAGCGCGAGCAGGGGCGCCGTCATCTCCGGCCGCCGCAGCACCGCGAACGCGAGCAGGGTCATCCGCTCGCGCCCCTCGGCTTCCAGATCCGCGCCGCGCGCGGCGGCGCGCAGCGCCGCGGTGTCGCCGTCGGCGATCGCCCGCGCCACGGCGCGCGACGCGGGGTCGTCCCAGTACGCGGCGCCGCTCCCTTCGGCGCGGCCGGCGAGCATCGATCGTCCGCCCGTGGCCACCAGCGCCGTCGCGACGAGCGGGCCGAGGGCGCCGAGGCCGAGCGCCAGCGGGCGCAGGCCGGCGCGCGCGGCGCCCCAGCTCGCGGCCAGGGCGAGGGCCAGCGCGACGGGGACGAACCAGACCGCGCCCCGCCCCGCCGCGTCCTGGCCCGTCGCGAACAGCGCGACGCCCAGCGCGACGGCGAGCAGCACGGCGTTGCCGATCCAGAGCGCCTGCATGGCGGGCGTGGTTCGCGCGCGCGGCGCGGCCGTCAGCGTTCGAGCCGGAAGCCGGGGTCGAGCGCGGGCCGCCGCGGCGCGGTCGCGACGAACCAGCCGGTGAGGTACATCCACCGCGCCATGCGCGTGAGCTTCGGGTAGTCGATGCGCCCCGCGTCGTCGCGCGGCGTGTGGTAGTCGTCGTGCAGGTTGGTCGTGTACATCAGCGCCGGGACGTTCAGCCGCGCGTACGGCAGGTGGTCGCTGCGGAAGTACCACCCCTCCGGGTGCGTCGGCCGGTCCCAGAGCGAGTCGAGCGTGAAGCGGCCGGTGAGCGCGTTGGCGCGCAGCGCCATCGCCACGAGGTCGCTCGAGTTGCGGTGCGGCGGCTGCGCGCCGAGCAGCGACGCGGAGTCGGGGTGGTTGCGGCCGATCATGTCGCCGTTCAGCACCGCGACGATCCGCTCCAGCGGCACCACCGGGTGCGCGGCGTGCCAGCGCGATCCGATCAGGCCGCGCTCCTCGGCGCCGTGGTTGATGAACAGCACCGAGCGACGCCCCGGCTGCCGCACGAAGGCGCGCGCCGCCGCCAGCCCGGCGGCGGTGACCGTCGCGTTGTCGTCGGCGCCCGCGTGCACCGAGTCGCCCTCCAGGGTGACGCGCACGCCGTTGGCGTCCTGGTGCGAGCTGAACACGACGTACTCGTCGCGGAGCGCCGGGTCGGTGCCACGGACGCCGCCGATCACGTTCACCGTCGGCGTCGTGAACCGCTCGACCCGCACCGACAGCTCCGCCTGCGGCTGCTGCGCCAGGGCGTCGCGCATCGACGCGCGGACGAGGTAGGCCGGCGTCGCGCCAGCGCCGAGCGCGGGCGGCGGCCCGACGCGCCGCGGGCCGTCGGCGGCGCGCGGGACCGCGTCGTCCACGTCGTAGCTCCCGCGCGACCGCGCCGACGCCACCACCTCGAACGCGCTGTCGACGGCGGGGCTGGCGACGAGGAGCACGGCCGCCGCGCCCCGACGCTGGAAGCGCGCGAGCGTCGCGTTGACGGCGGCGTCGGCGTAGCGCGAGGCGAAGGTGTAGCTGTTGGCGCGGATCGCGGCCGGCGGCGGCGCGAGCAGCGGCGTCGCGACGACGCGCCCGCGCACCTCGACCGTGCTGTCCGCCGCATCGGCGACCCACAGTACCGCGCCCGCCGCCTCGGCCGGCACGACGTTCAGCGGCACGAGGTCGCGGAACAGCGTCATCGCCTGCCCGCCGACGCTCGCGCGGCTGCCGGCGGTCGAGACGCGGGTGCGGATCATGTCGACCCACTGAAACCAGGTGCCGCCCTCCCCCATCGGCTGCAGCCCGATGCGCCGGTACTGCTCGGCGAGCCACATCGACGCGCGCATCTCGTCGACCGTCCCGCCCTCGCGGCCGCGCATCGCGGGCGACGCCATCTCGGTCACGTCGCGCCGCAGGTCGGCCTCGCGCACGGCGGAGAGCGCGGCGGGGACCTCGGGGCCGCGGGACGCGCTCGGGGCCGTCTGCGCGCCGAGGGGAGCGGAGGCGACGGCGGCGAGCACGCCGGCGGCGAGACGGGCCGTTGTGGCGGGGAGGCGCACGATGGGAGTCGCTGGCGGTCGGGCGCGCCCGGTGCGCGCCGCGTGGGCTATATGCGCCGCGGGCGGCGCGTCGGCAAGCGACCGCGGGGCCGCGCCGGCGCGCGCGTGGCGGGCGGATTGACGCGCGCCATAGCTTGCGGCGTTCGCGTGCGCGTGTGCGGCGTGCGAGTGCGTCGTCCTCCCGGAAGGAGCCCGCCGAATGGCCGAGGAGCAGCGGAAGCGCCAGGGCTGGCTGGAGGCGGCGGTCATCTTCGCCGCCTGGACGGTCTTCGGGCTGACCCTGGCGAGCCAGTTCCACATGCAGTCGGAGCTGGTCGGGCGGCCCGACCGGTGGTCGGATTCCCTGCGCGCCGCCCTCATCGACGCGTACCTCTGGGCGCTGTCGACGGTCGCGATCTTCTGGCTGGCCCGGCGCGTGCCGCTCGCGCGCGGACGGCTGCTCGTCGGCGTCCCGGTGCACCTCCTCGCGGCCGTGCTCCTCGGGATGGCGCGCGCCGTGTGCAAGATCGAGCTCACGCGGCTCGTCCTCGGCTTCCGGACCCGCCCCTTCCCCGTGGTGTTCTGGGGGTCGGTGAGCCAGGACCTGATCTACTACGCCCTCCTGCTCGGCATCGCCTACGCCGTGTTCTACCACGACCGGTACCGCGAGCGCGAGCGGGCCGCCGAGCGCCTGGCGGCGGGGCTGACCGAGGCGCGGCTGCTGGCGCTGAAGACGCAGCTGCAGCCGCACTTCCTGTTCAACACGCTCAACGCGATCTCGGCGCTCATCCCCCCCGAGGCGAGGCCGGCGCGGCGCATGGTCGCCCACCTCGGCGACCTCCTGCGCATCTCCCTCGAGCACGAGGAGACCCACGAGGTGACGCTGCGCGAGGAGCTCGCGTCGCTCCAGCCGTACCTGGAGATCGAGCAGGCCCGCCTGGAGGAGCGCCTGACCGTCGTGACGGCGATCGCCCCCGAGACGCTCGACGCGCGCGTCCCCCACATGCTCCTGCAGCCGCTGGTCGAGAACGCGATCCGCCACGGCATCGCGCCGCGCGTCGCGCCGGGGACGGTCGCGATCTCCGCCACGATCGGGGCGGACGGGCGTCGCGTGGAGCTGGAGGTGCGGGACGACGGGCCCGGCGTGGACGGCCGCGCCGCCGCGACGCGGAGGGGCGTGGGGCTGACGAACGTCCGGTCGCGGCTCGAGCAGCTCTACGACGGCCAGCACCGCTTCGCGCTCGAGAACCATCCGGACGGGGGCACGGTCGCGCGCATCTCCCTCCCGTTCCACCGCGGACGCCCGGCCGGGGGCGCGTCGGGGCGCGCCGTCGAATGACGATCCGCGCGGTGATCGTGGACGACGAGCCGCTGGCGCGCCGCCGCATCGGCGACCTGCTCGCCGGCGCGGCGGACGTCGAGGTCGTCGCCGAGTGCGCGAACGGGGCGTCGGCGATCCGCGCGATCGACGAGTCGCCGCCGGACCTGCTCTTCCTGGACATCCAGATGCCGGAGCTGGACGGCTTCGACGTGCTGCAGGCGGTCGGCGTCGGTCGGGTGCCCGCGGTGGTCTTCGTGACCGCCTACGACCAGTTCGCGCTGCGCGCGTTCGAGGCGCACGCGCTCGACTACCTGCTGAAGCCGTTCACCGACGAGCGGTTCGAGGCCGCGCTGCAGCGCGTGCGCGGGCGGGTGCGCGAGCGCAACGGCGGCGACCTCGACGCCCGCCTCCGGGCGCTGCTGGCCGAGGTGCGCGGGGGGAGTGCGGGAGGCGGCTACCTGCAGCGGCTCGTGGTCCCGGCGGGCCACCGCAGCGTCTTCGTCCGGACCGACGAGATCGACTGGATCGAGGCGGAGCGCAACTACGTCCGCCTGCACGTGCGCGGCCGGGCGAGCCTGCTGCGGGAGAACCTGGGCCGCCTCGAGGCGGCGCTGGACCCGGCGAAGTTCTGCCGCATCCACCGCTCCACCATCGTGCAGATCGACCGCATCCAGGCGGTGGAGTCGCTGTTCAACGGCGAGTACCTGGTCGTGCTGCACGACGGGACGAAGCTGACCTCGAGCCGCAGCTACCGCCCGAACCTGCACCGCGTGATGGGCAGGGAGCCCTGACGTCGGCCCGGGCGGCGACGCCCGGCGTACCCGCGCGCGACGCGGCCCGCAGCGGCCGTACCCACGGTCCCGACGCTCGTACCACCGGCCATCGACTTCGTACCCGCCCGCTTGGCGTGCGACGGAGCGGCGTCCCATAGTGGCGACCGCATCGTGAACCCGCACCCGGCCATGGTCGATCGTCGCGCATTCCTCGGTCTCACCCTCGGCGCCGGCGCCTCGCTGGCGCTCACGCCGGCGATGCTCCGCGCCCTGCAGGGCGTCGAGGCGCTGCGGCAGCCGGGCGCCCTGCTCCAGCGCGCCATCCCGTCGACCGGGGAGATGATCCCGGCCGTCGGGCTCTCGTTCTCGAACCACGTGTCGTGCGCCGATCCCGCCGCGCTCCGGGACGTGCTCCGGGCGTTCGCCGACGGCGGCGGCCGGGTGTTCGACGCGATGCACGGCAACGCGCGCGCGGAGGAGTTCCACGCCGCGGCCGCGACCGGGCTCGGGATCGAGCGGAAGCTCTTCTGGTCGACGCGCGGCGCGCCCCCGGGCGGTCCGGGCGGCCCGCCGCCCCCGGGCGCCGCCGCCGCGAAGGCGCACGTCGCGGCGACGCTGGCACGACTGAAGGTGTCCCGCCTCGACCTGGTCATGGTGAACCCCGCCGCCGACCCGACGCACCTGGGCGCCCTGCAGGAGGAGAAGCAGGCGGGGCGCGTGCGGTACGTCGGCGCGCAGGTGATCAGCGACAACCTGTATCCCGAGCTCGAGGCGGCGATGCGCAACGAGCCGCTCGACTTCGTCGGCGTCGACTACGACGTCGGCAACCGCGCGCGGGTCGAGGACACGATCCTGCCGCTCGCCGCGGAGCGGAAGATCGCCGTGATGGCGTTCTTCCCGTTCGGCAACAACGGGGGCGTCAGCTGCGGGAGCGGCCGCAACCTGTTCGCGCGCGTCGGCGAGCGGCCGGTCCCCGAGTGGGCCGCGGAGTTCGACGCGACGACGTGGGCGCAGTTCTTCCTCAAGTACGTGCTCGGCCACCCGGCCGTCACCGTCGCGCGCGTGGGCACCACGAAGCCGACGCACATGGCGGACAACCTGCGCGGCGGCGTCGGGCGGCTGCCGGACGAGGCGACGCGCCGGCGCATGGCGGCGTTCGTCGACGGGCTGCCCCCCATCGCGCCGCCGCCCATGTCGCCGGCCCAGGCGCCGGGGATCGCGCTCCCGGCGGCGGTCCTCGACCGCTACGTCGGCGAGTACGCGCTGCCGTCGGGGACCGTGATCGCGTTCCGGCACGACGGCGCGCGGCTGCTCGTGAAGCCGGGGAGCAGTCCGGAGCTCCCGCTCAACGCGCGGTCGGAGACGCGCTTCCAGGACCCGCGCGGGCCGACCTTCGAGTTCCGGCTCGACGCGCAGGGGAAGGTCACGGGGGCGACGCTGGAGCAGCAGGGGCCGCAGGGCCCGCAGCGCCTCCAGCTCGAGCGGAAGTAGGGCGCCCCGTCCGGCGCACGGCGTTCATCACTCAGCATCCCTGGAGCATCGAATGCGCAAGGCTCGTCTCATCGCGCCGATCGTGTCGGCCGTGCTGCTCGCCTCCGCCTGCGGCGGGGGTGACGGCTCCACCCCCGTGGACCCGACGCCGTCGGGGCCGACGGCCCGCGTGCGCTTCTTCAACGCCACGACGGGGATGACGGGGAGCGGCGGGTTCACGGCGAACGGACAGTTCGCGAGCGGCTCCGCGCTGGCGTCCGGCCAGGCCACGCCGTCGTGCGCGACGGTCGCCGCCGGCCCGACGTCGTTCGGCTTCGGTGCGGCGAACGCGGGCGGCACGGGGCTCGGCGGCAGCGCGCTCGCGACGCTCGACGGCCAGACGCTCGCCGCGGGCGGCCGGTACACCGTGGTGGCCACGGGCGCCGCGACGAGTCCGACGCTCTACCTGCTCGACGACGGCTACACGGGGACGCTTCCCACCAACCAGGCGGCGGTCCGGTTCGTGAACCTCGCGCCGGGCACGGGCACGACGGCGAACACCTTCGTCGCCTACATGGGCGCGTTCGGGGCCGGCCAGTCGCCGGTCGCGGTCAACATCGCGGTCGGCACGCCGACGGAGTTCAAGCCCGTCGCCGGCGGCGCCAACACCTTCTCGGTCGTCCAGGTGCAGGGGCACAGCGTCGTGATCCCGAGTGGCGCGGCCACCCTGCAGCCCGGCACGGTCAACACGCTCGCGATCGTGCAGTCGGCGTCGGCGTCGGCCGGCTTCCAGCTGGTCAACGTCCCGGGCTGCTAGCGGGGCGTGTGGGACGGCGTCCGGGGAGGTAGGATGGAATCCATGCAGAGGATCGCTGCACTCACGCTCGCGGCGGGCGCGTGTCTCGCGTGCGGCGGGGACCCGGTCGGGCAGGGCGAGGCGCCGCGACTGACGCTCTCGCCCGACAGTCTGGTGGTGGGCGTGGCCGAATCGTCGCCGCTCGTCGCCACGGTGACGAACGCCGGCGGCGCCGTGCAGTACGTCCCGCTGCAGTACGTCTCCCGCGATCCCAAGGTGGCGACCGTGAGCGCGAACGGCGCCATCAGCGCCGTGGCAGTCGGCGCGACGTACGTCGTCGCCACGCTCGCGGAGCGGCCGGAGGTGCGCGACTCCGTCCGGGTGCGCGTGCACGCCGACTCCTGCTCGGGCGCGCGCCCCCACTTCGGCGGGCCGGCGACGGCGGAGGACCGGAAGCTCTTCGCCTACGACGCCGACGCGCCGCTGCGCCTGCAGCAGACGGTCGAGTCCACGAGCGGCGGTGTCGAGACCAGCCGCGTGTCGTTCGACAGCCCCGACGGCGGCTCCGTGACGGGCATGGTGTGGGCGCCCGTCGCGCGTCCGGGCCCGCGCCCCGCGATCGTGCTGCTGCACGGCCTCCCCGGCACGGCGCGCCTGCTGTCCGAGCGCGGGCAGGGTCTCGCGCAGGCCGGCGCGGTGGTGCTGGCGATCGACGCGCCGTTCTCGCGCCGCGCGGGGCCGGCGCTGACCTTCACCCCGCAGGACCGCTTCGAGCAGATCCAGGTGGTGAAGGACCTGCAGCGCGCCGTGGACGTGCTGCGCGCGCGCACCGACGTCGATCCCGCGCGCGTCGCCTTCGTGGGGTTCAGCTGGGGCGGCGCGACCGGCGCGCTGTTCGTCGGGATCGAGCGGCGGCTCCGGACGGCGGCGCTGGTGGTCGGCCACGGCGGCCAGGTCTCGCACGCCACCGGCCCGGACGGCTTCAAGCACATCGCCGGCCTGTCGTGCGCCCAGCGGGTGGCCTGGATCCGCGCGATGGCGCCCGTGGAGCCGATCCGCTACGTCGGCAACGCGAACGCCCCGCTGCTGCTGCAGAACGGGATGCAGGACGAGTTCATCCCCCGCCCCGACGCCGCGGAGCTGCACGCGGCCGCCCCGGACCCGAAGGACGTGCGCTGGTACGCCACGGGGCACGTCCTCGGCCAGCAGGCGCTGGCCGACTTCCACCGCTGGATGCACGAGAAGATCGGCCTCGACCTGCCGGCCGGGCCGCCGTAGCCCGGCGCGCCCGCGAGGGCGAGGAACGGCCGGAACGACGCGAGGGCGGGGGAAGCTTCCCCCGCCCTCGCGTCGTTCTCAGCGTGCGTCGTCGCCGGAGGCCCGGCTCAGCCGCACTCGCTGAAGCCGCACACGTGGCACTTCACGCACCCCTCGGCGAACTCGAGCTGGCTGCCGCAGTCGGGGCACGTCCCCATGAACACCTCGCCGCCGTGGAAGCTCTCGAACGCCGGCTGCGCCTGCGCCTGCACGCTGGCGACCGGGGCCACCACCTGCTCGCGCGCCGGGACCGCGGGCGCGGCGGACGTGCCGCCGAGGAGGTCCTGCTGCACCCCCTGCTTGTCGCGCCACCACTCCTCGAGCGCGATGCCGACGGCGTCGGGCATCGACAGCACCTTGTTCGGGCCGAGGCCCACCGCGCGGTCGGACGAGATGCCGCGGAGCTGGCGGATGATCTCCTGCAGCGGGATCCCCGACCGCAGCGCGAGCGACACCAGGCGGCCGAGCGCCTCGGCGTCCGCCATCGCGCTCCCGCCGGCCTTGCCGAGGTTGAGGAAGACGTCGAACGGCTGGTTGCGGTCGTCCTCGGAGATGTGGACGAACATCGTGCCGAGCGGCGTCTCCTTGCGCATCGACGTCGAGCGGAGCTTGTCGGGGCGCGCGCGCTTGGCGCGGCGCTGCAGGTTCTCCGCCTCGGCCTCGTAGAGCGACTTCTTGGTGCGCTCCATCTCGGCCTCGAGCTCGGCGATGGTCCCCTGCAGCTCGCCGACCTGGCGGCGCAGCGCGACCGCCTCCGTCTTGTCGGCCGCCGGCTCGGCGCCGCCGCCCGCCGCCGCCTTCTCGCGCTCCTTCTTCGCCTGCTCGGTGGCGCCCGTCGACAGCACCTGCCCGTCGCGCGAGCCGTCGCGGTAGACCGTGACGCCCTTGCAGCGCAGCTCGTAGGCGAGCTCGTAGATCGCGCGCACGTCGTCGATCGTCGCCGCGTGCGAGAAGTTCGTCGTCTTGGAGATCGCCGAGTCGCAGTGCTCCTGGAAGGCCGCCTGCATGCGGACGTGCCACTCCGGGGCGATCAGGTTGGCCGTCACGAAGACGCGCTGCCACCGCTCCGGCACCTCGGCGTGCACCACCGTGCCCGTCTTGGCGATGCGCTCCATCAGCTCGTCCGAGAACCACCCCTCGCGCTTGGCGATGGCGACGAAGTCCTCGTTGACGTCGGGCATCATGACGCCCGCCTGGTTGCGCATGAAGGCGACCGCGAACAGCGGCTCCAGCCCCGACGAGCAGCCGGCGATGATCGAGATCGTCCCCGTCGGGGCGACCGTCGTCACGTTGCAGTTGCGGAGCATCTGCATCGGGCGGATGCGCTTCCCGTCGGCGTCGCGGGCGCACGTCTCGTCCGGGCCCCAGATCGAGCGCGCCCACTCGGGGAACGGGCCGCGCTCCTTGGCGAGGCGCTCGCTCTCCTTCTTCCCCTCGACGTCGAGGAACTCCATCACGCGCCGCCCCATCTCCACGCCCTCGGCGGTGTCGTACGGGACGCCGAGCTTGATCAGCGCGTCGGCGAAGCCCATGACGCCGAGCCCGATGCGCCGGATGCGCTTGGAGAGCGCGTCGATCTCCGGCAGCGGGTACTTGTTGACGTCGATGATGTTGTCGAGGAAGTGCGTCGAGGTGCGGATGTCGCGCCCCATCGCCTCCCAGTCGAGCTTCCCGTCGCGGACGTAGTAGCCGACGTTGACCGAGCCGAGGTTGCAGACGTCGTACGGGAGCAGCGGCTGCTCGCCGCACGGGTTGGTGGCCTCGTACGCGCCGAGGTGCGGGACCGGGTTGTACCGGTTCGCCTCGTCGATGAAGAACACCCCCGGCTCGCCGGTGCGCCACGCGCCGAGCACCATCTTGTCCCACACGGTCCGCGCGTCGAGCTGCCCCGTCACCTGCCCCGTCGTCGGGTCGACCAGGTCGTAGCTCCCGCCGGCCTTGAGCGCCTGCATGAACTTCTCGGTGACGCCGACCGAGATGTTGAAGTTCGTGATCTTGGTCAGGTCTTCCTTGCAGGCGATGAAGTCGAGCACGTCGGGGTGGTCGACGCGCAGGATCCCCATGTTCGCCCCGCGCCGCGTCCCCCCCTGCTTCACCGCGTCGGTCGACGAGTCGTAGAGCTGCATGAATGACACGGGCCCGCTCGCCACCCCCGTGGTCGAGCGCACCATCGACCCCTTGCCGCGCAGGCGGCTGAAGCTGAAGCCCGTGCCGCCCCCCGACTGGTGGATGAGCGCCATCGAGCGGAGCGTGTCGTAGATGCCGTTCTGGCCGTTCGACAGCGCGTCCTCGACCGGCAGCACGAAGCACGCGGAGAGCTGGCCGAGCGGGCGGCCGGCGTTCATCAGCGTCGGCGAGTTCGGCTCGAAGCGGCGCTGCGTCATCAGCGCGTAGAACTCCTCCGCCAGCGCCTGCACCTGCGCGTCCGAGGCGCCGTAGCGGCGGTCGGCCTCGGCGACCACCGTGGCGACGCGCCAGAACATGTCTTCGGGGCGCTCGGTGGGCTTGCCCGCCGCGTCCTTGACCAGATAGCGCTTCTCCAGAACGGTGCGCGCGTTCTGGGACAGCTCGGCCGGGATCGACGGGGGCGTGGGCGACAGGGGCATGAAGGGTCTCCTTCGGCGGCGACGACGGGCCCGAGGCGGGGGCTCGGGCGGGAGCGGTTCGGACTCAGGAACTCACGCCACCGGACTGGGTCGACGGCGGCGGCGGACGGCGATCGGCGGGCGGAAATCCGGAGGGGAGGGGCAACCTACTGGCGCTTGCTCGGACGCACAATGACCCCGACGGCCCCCCGGGTTCCCCCGGCGATCGGCACGTGCGCACGCCTGTGACGCACGCCCCAAACGGACGTGTGCGAACGGCGCGCAAGTGCAACGGGGACAACGCATACGGCGACCCGCAACGTCAGATGTTTTGCACCCGGATGCCCACCTGTCCGACGTCGGACAAGGGCACCCGTTCCGCATGGGCGACGCACGACTTGCTCGCTCTCACGTCTAGCACTTCGGGTGCCAGGGCAAACGCGTGGCGCCGGTGTTCCGCGCCCGAACGAACGCCGGCAGGGGTGGTCGCGACTGTGCCGCTTTCGACCCACGATGCGACGATGCCGACGGGCTCTGGCCCCGTCAGCCGAGCCGCGTGAACTCCCCGGCGCGGTGCCGGCTCTGGAGGCGGACGTAGGCCTCGGCGGTCCGCGCGATGCGCCCCCGCTCCTCCTCGGTCGTCGCGCGCACCACCCGCCCCGGCACCCCGACCACCAGCGACCCGGGGGGCACGGCCATCCCCTCCCGCACCACGGCGCCCGCGCCGACGATCGACCCCGCGCCGAGCGTGGCGCCGTTCAGCACGAGGGCGCCCATCCCCACCAGCACGTCGTCCGCGACCACCGCGCCGTGCACCACCGCGCGATGCCCGACGGTGACGCGCGCGCCGAGCACGCACGGGAGCCCGGGGTCGGCGTGCAGCACGGCGCCATCCTGCACGTTGCTCTCGTCGCCGACGACGATGCGCTCATTGTCGCCGCGGATCACCGCGAACGGCCACACGCTCGCGCCCTCGCCGAGCGTGACGTCGCCGCACACGAACGCGAGCGGGTGGACGAAGGGGGCGCGCCCCGGCGCGGGGTGGTCGGCGGGAGACATGCCGCTACTCTACCGATGCCCCCCGCCCGCGCCAGGGCCGCCCCTCCCTCAGAGCGATCGCGCCGTGGATCCCCACCCCGCCCTCCCCGACGCCGCCACGCGCGTCCGCGACAGCTTCGCGCGCCAGCGCTTCATGGCGACGCTCGGCGCCACGCTCGCCGAGGTCGCGCCCGGGCGCGTCGCGATCGACCTCCCGTTCGAGGACGCGCTGGCGCAGCAGCACGGCTTCCTGCACGCGGGCGCCGGCGCGGCGGTGGTCGACAGCGCCTGCGGCTACGCGGCGCTCACCCTCATGCCGGCGGACGCCGCCGTGCTCACGATCGAGTTCAAGGTGAACCTGCTCGCCCCCGGCGCCGGTGCCCGCTTCCGCGCGGTGGGGCGCGTCGTGCGCGCGGGGCGGACGATCACGGTGTGCGCCGGCGAGCTGCTCGCACTCCCCGACGAGGAGGGCGCGGAACCGGTCCCGGTCGCGATGATGCAGGCGACGATCATGGCGGTGCGCGAGCGGCCGGCGCTGCGGGACTGACCAGCGGCGTCGGACGTTCGCGCGGGGCGTCAGCGGTAACGGAACGGGAGCAGCCGCGACGCCGTCGCCTGCGCGACGTGGACCAGCACGTCGTAGTCGACCGCCGGAGACGCCCGGGTGAAGTAGAGCTCCGGCCGCCCCGGGTCGAACCCGGAGCCGATCGAGCGCATCGGGACGGCGCCGGCGAGCGCCTGCGCGTCTGGGGCGCTCGCCGCCCGGCGCATGTCGACCAGGAAGTACGGCAGCGCGGTGGCCTGGGCGTGCGCCTCCCACGAGCCAGGCGCCACGTACGCGGTCTCCATCGTCGAGAGCCCCATCGCGGTGCCGTTGGTGAAGCGGACCGCGCTCAATCGGCCGGTGCCGAAGCTGAACCCCACGATGACGTAGTCGGCGCCGAAGCGCGCGCGGAGGTGGGCGCCCTGCGCGCCGGGGACCGCCGACACGTGGTAGTTGTGCGCCCACAGCGCCATGCGCGCGCCGGCCGGCAGGCGCCCGAGGTGCCACGCCGTGTTCTCGGCCATGTAGCGGTCGCGCGCCTGGGACGACGAGACGACGTCGGCGCGGCCGGCCATGTCCTCCCACTGCACCACCAGCCGCGCGTACTGCAGCGCCAGCGCGAACGCCTCCGGGGACGTGGCGGCGGCGTACGCGTCGCGCCGCGCCAGGAGCGACGCGTGGACGCGCGCCACCGCCGCCGAGCACTGGGCGCGCTCGCCCGCCGAGACGAGCGCGTAGCGGACCGGCCCGGGGCGCTCGTTCCGGTTGCGCGACGACTCGAGGCACGCGTAGCCGCTGTCCACCGCGGCGGCGCGGGCCGGGTCGACGCGCCGCACGTACGCCGCCACGCTGTCGATCGCCGCGCCCGGCGACTGCATGTCGAAGCCGAAGAAACGGACCTGCCGGTCCGCCGGAACGGTCGCGTTGTACTCGCGCATCCAGCGCACCAGCGCGAGCACCTCCTCCGTGTTCCACGTCCAGAAGTAGAGATTCGACAGCAGCACCGCCGGGTCGCCGGGGCCGCCGCGCACCCAGCGGTCGACGGCCTCGGCCTCGGGCATGGTCGCCTCGATCGCGAACGCCGTGAAGCCGCGGGCGCGCACGAGGTGCTCCACGAAACGGTGCTTGAGCTGGAAGTGCTCGCGCGTGCCGTGCGTCCCCTCCCCCAGCCCCACGAGCCGCGCCCCGCCCACCGCCGCGTCCAGCGCCGCCAGGTCGCCACGCGCGAGCGACGGCGCGCTGCCGGCCAGCGGCGCGGCCGCCGACTTGAGCCAGGCGACCGCCGCCGGGTCCACCGGCGGGATCGGTTCGAAGCCCGGAGACGCGAAGGCGCGCGCGAGCCGAGCGGCCGAGGCGCGCGCCGCCGCCAGCGCCGCCGAATCGATGGGGGCCGGCGCCGGCGCGGTGACGGTGGTGGGCACGTCGTCACCCACCGCCTCGATGGTGAAGTCGTCGAACCACGCCCACCCCGCGCCGGAGACCATCGGGCCGGCGATGATCGAGACGGCGTGCTCCGGCACGTCGGCGACGATCTCGAGCTGGCGCCAGTCGGAGGTGCCGAGCACGCCGCGGCCCTGCATGTTGTCGAGCGCGAGCGTCGTCCCGGCGCCGTCGACGCGGAGCCAGAGCCGCGCGCCGCCGCCGTCCATCGCGTTCGTCCGCACCCAGCCGCGCAGCCTGACCCGCCGGCCGAGCCACGGCGCGGCGTCGAGCTGCTGCGCCAGCGCGAGGAACGCCGCGCCGGGCGACGCGTCCATGCTGCGGATGGTCGCGCTCCAGTCGCCCGACCGCGCGCCGCCGGAGTCGAGGCCCGCCTGGTACTCGGTCGTGCTGCCGCCCCACAGGGCCCAGCCGTCGGGGACGCCGACGCGCGCCCGCGGTGTCGTCGCGCCCGGCGACGTCTGCTCGTCGGGCGCCGCGGCGTCCCGACACGCCGCCAGCAGGAGCAGCAGCGCCCCCGTCGCGCGGAGCGCGGTCGTCAGCGCCCGGCGGAGACGGCGGGGTATCCGGGGGCCGCCGGTCGGGGTGCCGGGCGGGGGGCCGAGCCGAGCGGCGCGAGTCGTCATGGCGAGCTTCCGGTGCGATACCGCGCGCCCCCGTGCAGCCCCACGTGCGGCGCGGCGTCGCGCAGCGAGACGTCGGCGGTCCGGGCGAGCGCGGAGGTGGAACGCGGGGCTGGAGCGACTCGCGCGCCGGCGATGTCGCCCGCGCCGCGTCGCCGGGTGCGGTTGGCGGTGACGCGGGCGCCACGCGCATCCCCGGTGCCGGGCCGCCCCGTCGCGCCAACCTGCGTCCTAGACGGCGGTTGGGCCAGCGCCGGCCGGCACCGCCGTCCTCGCACCCGGACGATCGCGTCCCCGCGCGAGGACGTACGTCGCGCGTCGGCGCCGCGCTAGAACGACAGCCCGAGCGTCCCGTACACGCTCGCCGCGCGCCCGGCCCGCGCCCGCTCGCGCACCGGCGCCGCCACCCCGACGCGCAGCCGGTACCCCTGGTCGTACTGCAGCGCCGCGTCGAGGTTCAGCTCCGCGCCCACCGAGGCCAGCCACCGCGGCGCGTCGGGCGAGACGGCGAGGTTCGACGCGCCGTCCGCGGTCCGCCGGCAGAGCGTCTGGACGGCGCGGTCGACGTCGCGCGGGCACCACGCGCTCCCGGCGTCGGCGAACGCCGACAGCGACACGCGGTCGAGGAACGCCGGCAGCAGGTCGAGCCCGCGCGCCGGCAGCAGGAGCGGCGCGCGGTACTCGGCCGACGCCGCCGCGGCGCGGATCCCGCGCTGCGCCCCCGCCGCGAAGCCGCGCACGCCGAACGTCCGCGCCGGGTCGCCGACGGTGACGCCCGGCAGCAGCAGCGCGCTGCTCCCGCTGGTGCCGCCGGCGCCGAACTCGGTCGACGCGCGCCGGTCGGTCGCGCCCCCGGCCACGCGCAGCGCGAGCACGTGGTGCGCGAAGCCGGGCAGGTCGAGCGACTTGTACGCGCGCGCCACGCCGACTACGCGGCGCGACGCGCCGTCGGCCGCGCCGGCGCCGTCCTGCCACCGGTGCTGCGCGGTGAACGACAGCGACACCCCGTCCTCGGGCGACACGCTGCGCAGCGGGCGTCGCGTGTTGCCCCACGACCCGGCGAGCGACAGCGTCGGGAACGACGCGCCGAGCAGCGAGTCGGCGCGGCCGGCGAGCGCGGCGAGCGGCGACCGGTAGTCGCGCGTCTCCCAGGACGCGCCCACCGAGAGCGCGGCGCTGGTCCGGTAGCGCGGCCGCGCGAACGCGAGCCCCGCGCCCACCACGCGCGACCGGCGGTCGAGCGCGACCTCCTGCGCCGGGCCGCCGCCCGGCGTGCGCACCGCGACGGTGTCGTACTGCCACGCCTGCGACGCGGTGACGTCGACGAACGGGCGCGCCCACCGCGTCAGGCGGTACGCCGCGTCCCCCTCGACGTCGCCGGTCCGCACGTTCCCCAGCAGCCGCGCGCTGTAGGCGTGGCGCCCGAGGACGTCGTGCGCGCTGGTGCCGGCGCCGAGCAGCGTCCCGCCGCCGTCGGCGGCGGCGGCGAGCGGCGTCCAGTAGCGCGGGACCAGCGTGCGCCAGGGCGAGTACGGGCGTGGCGCCGCCGCGACCGGCGGGGGCGCGTCGGCCGCGGC
>NZ_JARGEK010000709.1 GCF_029211165.1 Roseisolibacter sp. H3M3-2 | reverse complement strand
GCCCACCGCCGCTCCACGTCGCCCGCGAGCGGGAGCGCGAGCCGCGCGGCGTGCCAGCGCGCGCGGTTCGCGTCGTCGGCGAGCCACGCGCGGGTGGCGGCGACGGCGGCGACGACCAGCAGCGCCCACGCCCACCACCCGCGCACCAGCAGCGCGCTCGCGCCGACGAGCACGCGCGTCGACCAGGGGAGCGCGCTCCCGGTCTCGTCGAGCATCGCGACGAAGCGCGGGACCACGACCAGCAGCAGCACCGTCACGCCGGCGGCGGCCACGGTCGCCATCAGCGCGGGGTACAGCAGCGCGGCCCGCACCTGCGCGCGCAGCTCCTCCCCCTCGTCGAGGTGGTCGGCCAGCCGCGCCGCCGCCGCCGGCAGCGCCCCCGCGCCCTCGCCGGCGCCGAGCATCGCGACCGCCAGGGGGCCGAACAGCGCGCCGTACCGCGCCACGGCCGGGGCGAGCGCCGACCCGCCGCGCACCGCCTGCCGCACGTCGCGCACCGCCGCGGCCACCGCGGGATGTCCCGCCTGCTCCTCGCAGAAGGCGAGCGCGCGTTCGAGCGGGACGCCGGCCTCCAGCAGCGTGGCCAGCGTGCGCGCGAACAGCGCCAGCGCCGGCCCGCGCGCCGCGCCGCCGCCCGCCCGCCAGCGCGCCGGGGTGCCCCCGGATCCCGCGTCGGCGTCGAGCGCGATGGGCACCAACGCGCGGCGGCGCAGCTCCTCCAGCGCCGCGGCGGGGGGCGCCGCGGCGAGCGCGCCGCCGACCTCCGCGCCCTCGGCGGTCGCCGCGCGGTAGCGGAAGCGCACCGCGTCAGCCCGCGTCGTCGAGGTGCGCCACGCGCAGCACCTCGTCGACCGTGGTGCGCCCGGCGCGCGCGAGCCGCAGCCCGTCGGCGGCCAGCGCCACCAGCGCGTCGCGCCGCGCCCGCGCGCGCA
>NZ_JARGEK010000708.1 GCF_029211165.1 Roseisolibacter sp. H3M3-2 | reverse complement strand
GGCGATTATCAAAGATCTGGTAGCAGATTGGAGGCTCCATCCGCGCGGAGGGAGCCATGCGGGTCCGCGAGTTTCTCACGATGGTGCGCACCCCGGCGGCCGCGTGGCGCGCGCTGCGCCAGCGGCGCTGGCCCACCCGCCGGATGCCGGCGTGCTTGGTGTGCGGGGCACGCCACACCTACCGCCTGCGCGAGGGCCGCTGGCGCTGTCCGCGCCGCGCGTGCAGCTACACGTTCGGCGTGCGCACCGGGACCTGGGCGGGGCTGAGCCGCGTGCCCGACGACACGTGGCTGTGGCTGGTGAAGCTCTTCGAGCTGGAGCTCACCGCCCGCCAGGCGGCGGTGCAGACGGGGGTGAGCTACCCGACGGCCCTCAAGGCGTTCACGCTGCTGCGCCGCGCGATCCTGGCCGAGGCCGAGCCCGAGCTCCTGCGGCGCGAAGTCGAGGCCGACGAGAGCTACTTCGGCCCCCGCCGCCCGCCCCGCAGCCGGGGGGACCCGAGGAACCGGGGGCGCTCCGCGCCGCACAAGACACCCGTCTTCGGCATCCTGGAGCGGCACGGGCGGGTGCAGGTGAGCGTGGTGCCCGACTGCAGCGCCGAGACGCTGCGGGACCGGACGCTGCGCTGGGTCAAGCGCGGCACCCTGGTCTACACGGACCAGTGGAGCGGCTACGACACGCTGACCTTCTGCGGCTACCGCCACCTGCGGGTCAACCACGCCCGCCACTTCAGCCGCGGCAAGGTGCACATCAACGGGCTCGAGGGCTTCTGGAGCTACGCCAAGACGAAGTTCGTCAAGCACCACGGCGTCAGCCCCGCCCGCTTTCCGCTGTATCTCTACGAGTGGCAGTTCCGCTACAACCACCGCCAGGAGAACCTGTTCGATCTCCTGCTCGCCCAGAGCCTCCGCGCGCTACCAAATCTTTGACAATCGCC
>NZ_JARGEK010000707.1 GCF_029211165.1 Roseisolibacter sp. H3M3-2 | reverse complement strand
GCCGGCGGGGCGCCCGACTTCCTCGGCGGCGCGGCGGCCGCCTACGCCGCGCCCCTGCTCGACGGCGCCGCGCGCGACGACGCGGCGGACGGGATGACCGACGCGCTGCGCGACGCGCTCGCGGCCCGCGACCTCGTGGTGGAGCGCGAGCTGGCGCGCGGCGGGATGGCGGTGGTCTACCTGGCGCGCGACGTCCGCCACGACCGGCGGGTCGCGATCAAGGTGCTGCCGCGCGACTCGCTCGACGCCGGCCGCGTCGAGCGGTTCCTGGCGGAGATCCGCGTGACCGCGGGGCTGTCGCACCCGCACGTGCTGCCGCTGCACGCGTCGGGCGAGGGCGACGGGCGGCCGTACTACGTCACGCCGTTCGTCGCCGGCGAGTCGCTGCGGCAGCGGCTCGCCCGCGACGGCGCGCTCCCCGCCGCCGAGGCCGCGCGCCTGCTGCGCGACGTCGCGAGCGCGCTCGACCACGCGCACCGGCGCGGCGTCGTGCACCGCGACGTGAAGCCCGAGAACGTGCTGCTCACCGAGGACGGGCACGCGGTGGTGGCCGACTTCGGCATCGCCCGGGCGGTGCGGGCCGCGTCGCCGCGCCGCACGCTGCCGGGCGTCGCGTTCGGCACGCCCGCGTACCTGGCGCCCGAGCAGGCGCGCGGCGATCCCGCCGCCGACCACCGCGCGGACCTCTACGCGCTCGGCGTGGTGGCGTACGAGGCGCTCGCGGGGGAGCACCCGTTCGGCGCGCGCCCGCCGGAGGAGATGGTGGCGGCCCACCTGGGCGAGACGCCGCCGCCGCTCGCCGGCCGGCGGCCGGAGCTGCCGCGCGCGCTGACGGCGCTGGTGACGCGACTGCTCGACAAGGACCCGGCGCGCCGCCCGCCCGACGCGGCGGCCGTGGTGCGGGCGCTGGAGGGACGGGACGCGCCCGATGGGCGGCGCCGACCGC
>NZ_JARGEK010000706.1 GCF_029211165.1 Roseisolibacter sp. H3M3-2 | reverse complement strand
CCACGCGCCGGCGCCGGCCGGCGCGCTCCCGTCGGTGCCGCTCCCGGCGGCGCTCGACCGCGTGCTGCGCGACTACGAGCGCCACTGGCGCGCTGGCGACGCCGCCGCGCTGGCGGCGCTGTGCGCCGAGGACGGCTTCGTGCTGCAGGGCGGGAAGGCGCCGGTGCGCGGGCGCGACGCGATCCGCGCCGCCGACGCCGGCGCCGCCGGCGGGCCGCTGCGGCTGCGCGCCCTCGCCCACGCGACCGCCGACACCACGGGGTACGTCGTCGGCGCCTACGGCTACGGCGACGCGCCGGGGGACGTCGGCAAGTTCACGCTCACGCTGCGCCGCGCGCGCGGCGGCCCGTGGCTCATCTTCTCCGACATGGACAACGCCAGCGCGCCGCCGCGGCGCCCGCCGTCGTGATCCTCCTGCGCCTCGTCGTGCGCGACCCGGTGCCGGGCGTCGCGCTGGCCGTGCAGCGCGGGCGCGACGCGCTCGTCCCGCCGGCGCGCGCCGACGCCGACGCGACGACGTTCGAGCTGCGCCTCGCCGTGCGCGCGCGGCGCGACGCCACGCGCGAGCCGTGGGGGCCCGAGGTGCAGGGGCCGCCGGACCGGCGCTTCGTCTACGTCAACGTCGGCACCTACGCCGGCCAGCCCGGCACGCCCTGGTCGCGCCGCGCCAAGGTGCCGCTGGCCGGCATCACCGACGCGCTGCGCGACGCCGCCGAGCGCCCCGGCGCGGCGCTCGACGCGGCGATCGCGGGGCGCGGGCGCGACGGCACGCCGGCGTGCGCGTCGGTGCCGCTGCTCGACGGCTGGCGCGTCGTCGACGCGTGAGGCGCGCCGTGCGGCGCACGCCGTGAGGCGGCGCGCGGCGTTCGCCGCCCTCGCGCTCGCCACGACCGCCGTCGGGCTGGCGGTGCACACGCGCGCCGACTTCCTCGGCGCCGCCGCGCGCG